>VBIU01000183.1 GCA_005880945.1 Chloroflexota bacterium
CTTCAAACCCGTCACCATTGAAATCTGCGCGCACCAATCCGGGACTATTCGATACGTTGCACTCACGATCATCGACCTGGTCTGGTCTTAATATGACCGCACCGGGCAAAAGCTTTTGGATCGCCACAAAGAGAGCTTTCGAGGAGTTGGGCTGCGAAGATAACTCGTCGCCCCGACCGATTTTCCCTTCAATTAAGAGGCAGATCACACCGACACACAGCAGAAATCTGAACATCGCTCCTAGCGAGGACCTAACTACTGGCATTTGCATGGGTTGATTCTCGGCACATTGCAAGGCCCACCAGGGATCCGCTGTATATGATAATGGGGTTGATCTCCACTCTCTTGCAAGCCCCACTCAAATCCGCATTTCAACGCGGCGCAGAAAAACTCGTCAGGTCCAGGAAGGGTCGGATTACGTTTGAAGGAAAAGTCAACAGCATCCCCTGAATAGTGCGCACTGTTCTTGCATTTGTGAGCGGGTTTCCCGTTCGGAAGCGTCCGTTCTGCACCGCCGGTAATAACTAGGTTCATATTTAATTGAGTCTCAATGCAGCCTACCTTGGCCTCCATATCTGGACCAACTGGTTTGGTTCTCCTGGTATCCGGCGTGTTGTACGAAAGTTCTCCAGTCAGATCAAAAAACAAGAGAGGGGAGTTTTCCGCGTACGCGTACGTATTCGTACCACCACCTAATCCTATCGGATCACTTTCCACATATCGGCCAATCTCTGGATCATAGTCACGCCGCCAGTTATACACAAGATTCGTCTCCCGGTCGAAATACTGCCCCGGGAATCTCAAGGGGAACTCGAACGCCCCGAGTCCCGAGGGATCGTTGTTCGGTACGTCATTCCCGAACGGTTCGCCCTGATCCCATCTCCAAACCGTGGTTCCACTCGCGTCAGCGATAAGCCTGGGTGTGTTCAGATGATCGGTCTGGATATAGTACACCTGCGCCGCGCCCGCATTCACCGCGACCGTCACCGCGTCCGAGCTCACCCGCGCGCCGAGGTCGTCGGTCGCCACCGCAGTCAGCGCGTAGCTCCCCGGCTCAACGGCCGTCCAGGTGAAGCTGTAGGGCGACGCGGTGAGGGTGGTGATGAGGGTGCTGCCGCGGTAGAACTCTACCTTGGCGATCGTGCCGTCGGAGTCGGCCGCAGTGGCGGTGACCGCGATGTTCGCCGGCGCGGTGAAGTTCGCCCCACCCGTCGGGCTCGTCAAGTTCACCGTGGGTGCGGTGTTGATCCGGATGGTGACGACACTCGATGTGGTTGTCCCCCCGACGCCGTCGGTCGCCACAGCGGTGAGCGCGTAGCTCCCCGAGACCGCCCCGCTCCAGCTGAAGCTGTAAGGCGCCGTGGTGGCCGTGCCGAGCAGCGTCGCCCCCTGGTAGAAGTCCACCTTGGCGATGCTCCCCTGCGGGTTGATCGCGCTCGCCGTGAGGGTGATGCTCGCCGCCTGCGCAAACACCGCCCCGTCCGCCGGAGCCGTGAGGCTCACCCCGGCGGAGGCGCTCACCGTGATCGCGACCGCGGCCGAGGTCGTGCTCGTGCCGCGGTCGTCGGTCGCCACCGCGGTGAGGCTGTAGCTCCCCGCGGCGACGTTCGTCCAGGTGAAACCGTACGGGGCGCTCGGGGCCGTGCCCAAGAGCGTCGCCCCCTGGTAGAAGTCCACTCTCGCGATCGTGCCGTCCGTATCGGCCGCCGTGGCGCCGATCGCGACGCTCGCCGACGCAGCGAACAGCGTGCGGCTCGCCGGGGCCGTGATCGACACCGTCGGCGGAACGTTGACGGTGACGTTTACCGCGGCGGAGGTCAGCGTGCCCCCCTTGTTGTCGGTCGCCCGCGCCGTGAAGGCGTGCGCGCCCGCTGCGACGTTGGCGAGCGTGACGCTGTAAGGCGCGGCCGTTGCCGTGCCCACCGGGATCGCGCCGTCGAAGAAGTCCACCTTCGCCACCGTGCCGTCCGTATCGGCGGCTGAGGCGGTGACCGTGATAGTGGCCGGGGTCGCGAATACCGCGTTGTTGGCCGGAGCGGTGATGCTCACCGCGGGCGCCCCGTTCACCGCCACGTTCACCGCGGCGGAGGTGCCGATACCGTCGACGTTGTCGGTCGCCCGTGCCGTGTAGGCGTGCGCCCCCGCCGCGACGTTGGCGAGCGTGACGCTGTAAGGCGCCGCGGTCGCCGTGCCCACCAGCGTCGCCCCGTCGAAGAAGTCCACCTTGGCGATCGTGCCGTCCGCGTCGGTCGCGCTCGCGGCGAGGGTGATGGTCGCCGGCGCCGAGAACTGGCCGTTCTGGGCCGGGGCCGTCAGCGTCGCCAAAGGCAGCGCGTTCGTGCAGGTGAGCGCCCAGGGCGACCCGTTCAGGTCCAGCGTCGTGCCGGGAAAGTGCAGCGCGACCGAATGCGTCTGCGTGGCGAGGTTCTTCAGACTGTTGGGCGTCGCCAACGAATACCCGTGCACCCCGTTGCCGATGCCGGCGTTCCTGAGGTCCTGGCGGAACTGGTTGGCCGGCACCGAGGTGAGGAGCACGCCGTCGGAGTAGACATCGACGTTGATCGGGGTGTCGGGCTGCTGGGAATTCCAGGCCCAGCCGCTCATCACCGTGCACGTGACCTGATCGACAAAGCCGCCGTATGGAGGTGTCGGCACCCCCGGGGCGATGCAGCTCAAATTCTGACCCGTGTTGTACACAAAGATCTGCGTGCCGGAGAACTTCACCTGGATGATGTGCGGCGTCCCGTTACTGGTGATGGAGGCCGGCGGGGTGAACGAAAAACCATGGTTGCCGTTGCCGATACCGATGTTCACGAGATCCTGCCGGAAATCGCCCGCCAGCACCGTCCCAAGCAGCACCCCGTCGGAATAGACGTCGACGCTGATCGGCGTGTTCGGCTGGAAGGCATCCCAGACCCAGCCGGAGATGGTCGAGCAGTTCGTGGTCTCGTGCCGGCCGTTGTACGCAGGCGCTGTGGTCACCGTGAAAAAACCCGTGGTGGAGGCGACCGCGCCCTGGTTGTCGGTCGCGCTTGCCGTCGGCTGGTATTGTCCGGCCGGAACGTTGCTCCAGACGACGCTGTACGGAGCGGCGGTGGCCGTGCCGATGAGCGTCGCGCCCAGGAAGAAATCCACTTTGGCGATGCTGCCGTCGGAATCGGCGGCCGCGGCGGTGAGCGTGATATTGGACCCCGGCGTGAAGAACGCGTTGTTGGCCGGGGCGGTGAAGCTGACGGTGGGGACCACGTTGAGGATCACGTTCACGGCGGCGCTCGTGACGGCTCCGTTGTTGTCGGTGGCGCGCGCGGTCAGCGTGTGCGTGCCGGCGATGGTGGGGTTGAACGCGAAGCTGTAAGGAGCGGCGGTCTGTGTGCTCAGCAACGTCCCGTCGTAGAGGAAATCGACCTTGGCGACGCTGCCGTCTGCATCGGCGGCAGTGGCGGTGACCGTGATGGTGGCACCCTGCGTGAATACCGCGTTGTTGGCCGGGGCGGTGATGCTGACGGTGGGGGCCGAGTTGACGATCACGCTGACGGCGCCGGAGGTCGTGACGGCGCCGTTGTTGTCGGTGGCGCGCGCCGTGAGCGCGTGCGTTCCGGCGGCAGCGTTCGCGAGCGTGATGCTGTAAGGCGCGGCGGTCGCCGTGCCCACCAGTGTCGCGCCGTCGAAGAAGTCCACCTTCGTCACCGTGCCGTCCGCGTCTGCGGCGGTGGCGGTAATATTGACCGGAGTCGTGATTACCGCGTTGTTGACCGGGGCGGTGATGCTGACGGTGGGAGGCGTGTCGACGATCGCGCTCACGGCGCCGGAGGTCGTGACCGCGCCGTTGTTGTCGGTGGCGCGCGCGGTCAGCGTGTGCGTTCCGGCGGCCGCGTTGGCGAGCGTGACAGTGTAAGGCGCGGCGGTCGCCGTGCC
>VBIU01000184.1 GCA_005880945.1 Chloroflexota bacterium
CCGATCACCGGCGATGTTCTGCAGCCGCGCGAGGTAGAGCTTGAGGCGGTCCTGGGACTCGAGGTAGACGTTGAACGACAAGAGGTCGAGGAACGGCAGCACGAGGTATTCCGTCGTGGGGTAGTTCACGTACGTGACGAGCCCCTCGGGATCCTCGCGCTTCACCACGCGATACAACCGCTCGAGGTAGCTCTGGACGCGCTCGGGGCCCAACCACCGAGCCATCGGCGCCGCGATCTCGTTGCCCAGGGCGTAGCACAACAACCCGGGGTGGCCCGCGCAATCGCGCACCTTTGCGGCAACCAGGGCCTCCACGTCGGGCGCGCCCCGCCGGTCGATCAGGTACCCGACGTACTGCTCGGCGGAGAGTCCGACCATGACGCGGAGGCCGTGGCGCTGCGCGACGTCCAGGAGCGCGCGCGGCGGCATCGTGTGGGGGATGCGCACGGCGTTGATGCCGGCCGCCGCCATCTGCGCGAAGTCGCGGTCCACCGTCGCGAGGTCGTGGTACTCGTTCCCCTGGGCGTCGGGCGCGAACGCGCCGTAGGTGACGCCGCGGATGTAGAGCTTCTCATCCCCGACGAACAGGAACTTGCCGCGCACGCGAGGACGCGCAGCCGGGGCGGTAGCGGGCGTGGCTGGCGCCATGTCCGCAGCAGTAATTCCGGGCAGCTCGACTACCTGCCGCCTAAGTGCTCGGTCGAGGAATCGTCGAAGCAGATTCGTCGCCTAGTTGTGAAATGCGTGTGATGGCGTTGTGACAAAGCCAATCAGAAGGTGCGAGGCGCAAGACGTATGCCCCGGGTCGCGCGATGTGCTGCGACACGCCCGGGCGGCATCGAACACCGTGGTACGGCGCGCGATACCCTCACTCTGGTCTGCGCTCCAGGTATGTGCCGTCGCGCCTCCCCCGGTGATGTGTGCGCGCGCTGTTGCGGATGTGTGCGCGCGCGCTGTTGCGAGCGCGCAAACCGGTGAATTGGGCTGTTACCTTCGCCGTACGGGAGACTCTTCTATTATTTGGGCCGCGAGTACCAAACTGTCACGACACGGGCTAGATTGAGCCCCGCAGAGTGGAGGGCCTGTAGCTCAGGTGGTTAGAGCGCACGCCTGATAAGCGTGAGGTCGGTAGTTCAACTCTACCCAGGCCCATGGTACACAACAGCGAGCCCCAGCATCGGTTAACGCGGGTGCTGGGGTTTTGTTTGCCGCATTATCGCCCCATGATGCCGCAAAAACGCCCTAGTCGCCGCCGCCAGGGTGTGGAGGTTAACCGGCTCCCATGCGATCCGTTGCCCTTGCCGGGTTAGTGGCCGCACTTTGCGTGCGCGTGGGCCTGGCCCAGCGAGCGCCGTCTCCCTTCACGACTTACTCCTACCAACTTCACGATCCACTGACTGGCTGGCATGCACCCGTCACGAACGCGCGCAGCAACACGCTCCGGCTCTGGATGGTCGGCGGTCTGCATGGCGGCGTCGGAGCCTTCGTATACGCCGAAACGCAGAACACCTGGGGCCACTCGCGCGGACGTTTTCACGTGAAGCAAGATTGGTCTGGCGACTCGCTGAGTCAGAACGACGAGGCCAGTCATCTGTTCTTCGGCTACACCCTGACCCGGACCTTTGCCGCGCACTGGCGTTGGGCTGGGATGACGCCGCGAGGGTCGCGGAAAATCGGTGCCTTCGAAAGCGCGTTCGTTTTAACGATGGTGGAGGCGCTGGATGCCTTCAATCCGGCGCAGGGGCTCGGGGTGAGTGATCTCGTGTTCGACTATGCCGGTGCGGGCGTCGGCCTGTGGACGCTGAGCCATCCCGGTGATGGGGGCATCAGGACCAGCATCAAAGTCCCAGCTCGGGCAAGGTTGTTCGCCGAAAACGTCCGCCAGTCCGACAATTACATCTTCTGGGTCACCTATCGGCCCCCATTGGGGTGGGGAGTGAAGCAGCCGCTCTCGGTGGGCCTGGGTCACAGCACGCGGCGGGCACCGGATGGTGTCACGCCCGTTCGCGAGGTCCACTTTGGGATCGGGACCACGCTGCCGGATGTCGTGCGAACGTTCTCGCCCCGCGCCGCTCACTACTTGGGGATTCTGGATTTTTACTACTTCAATCTGAATTTCACAGCCACGCTGAAGTAGTGACGATGAGGCGCTAGGCAGCTGGGTACAGATTCGCGTGCACCAGGCGCGGTGCCGCGTGAGCTGGAGCCGCGCGCATCCGCTGCCGATCCGAGCGATCGGCGGCCACGCGTTCGCGATAATACGCAATTGTCTGCTGCAGCCCCTCCTGCAAACTCACGACCGGATTGTAGCCCAACTGCTCGCGCGCGCGCGCGATCGATGCCATGGAATGGCGCACGTCGCCGATGCGCGCGGGTTCGTGCAGTGGCTCGAGATCGATGCCAACCAGGTCGGCGATCTCCCGCCACAAATCACGAATGCTCGTCGCCGTACCGCAGCCGATGTTGAATACGGCGCCCACCGTCTGCTCGGCCGGCGCGTGACAGGCGAGTAGGTTGGCCTCGACCACGTTCGGAACGAAGGTGAAATCGCGTGTCTGCTGGCCGTCGCCGAAGATCACGGGCGGCTTCTGCCGTAGGGCGGCGGCGATGAACGACGGAATGACGGCGCCGTACTGCGAGTCGAGATTCTGTCGTGGCCCGAAAATGTTGAAGTAGCGCAGCACGACCGTCTCGAGCCCATGCGTCCGCCAGAACGCCTGGCAGTAGGCCTCGGCGGAGAGTTTGGACGCGGCATACTCCGAGAGCGGACGCGGCAGCAGCCCCTCGTGATTAGGGAGCTCTGTCGCATCGCCGTACGCGGCCGTCGATCCCGCGAACACGACGCGGCGCACCTTCGCCTCCTGCGCGGCGAGCAGGATGTTCAGGGTGGCCGTGACATTCGCGTGATGGGCGGCGAGGGGGTTGCGCGTCGAATGCGGCACCGACGTGACGGCCGCGTGGTGCAGGATGAAATCCACGCCCTGCGTCGCGCGCCGGCACACCTCCAGCCGCGCCGCGTTGCCCCGGATGAACCGAATGCAGTCGCGCACGGCCCGCAAATTCTCGCGACGCCCGGTCGAGAGGTCATCCAGGACGGTGACCTCCGCGCCATCGCGCACCAAGCGCTCGACGAGGTGCGAGCCGATGAACCCGGCGCCGCCAGTGACGAGATATCGCACGACGGTGGCTGAGGCACGAACCGGGCCATGATGTCCGGTGTATTTCTTGCCGCGAGCGGGACGCCCGCGCGTTCGTGCTGTGGCGGTGCGACCACACGTGTTTCGCCGCCGGCGCGGTCTCTGTTGATCGCCTGATCGCCTTTCGAAGGAGTGCGACCGATGAGTTTTCTGTTGCGCGTGCGCCGCACCCCGGACCGGCTGCTTCACCGGCTGCGACGCCGCAAGGCGCTCGAGGCACTGCGCGGGCGACCCCAGCCGACGACCCTGCTCGTGCTGTGTCATGGCAACATCTGCCGCAGTCCGCTCGCCGCCGCGCTCCTGGACCGCGAGCTCGCGCCGCTCGGCATCGAGGTGCAATCGGCGGGCTTCATCGGGTTCAACCGGCCCGCGCCCGACGAGGCTATCGCCGCGGCGCGGGTTCACGGCGTCGACCTCGCCAACCACCGGTCGCGCATCCCAACTGTGGACATGGTCCGCACGGCCGACCTCATCGTGGTGATGGAGCCGGCCCAACGGCGTCTCGTGTGTGAACGTTTTGGGCGCCGGGCGCGTGACGTGATCGTACTCGGCGACTTCGACCCTGTTCGCGTCGAGACACGGATGATCCGCGACCCGGTGAACGAGAGCCGCGCTGTATTCGACCAGGTCTACGAGCGGATCGCACGGTGCGTCCGGGAGCTCGCCAAAACGCTGAGTGCGTGAGAGTTAATCCCTCCCACGTTGTTGCGCGAAGGCCATAGCTCGCGCGG
>VBIU01000187.1 GCA_005880945.1 Chloroflexota bacterium
CTTAGCATCTTGGCCAGGGGGCTTTGGGAAATCTTTGGAGGCTGATTGGCGCGCAAAGCGGCGGTAAGGTTGGGCCTTACTGATTGCTGAGGATCTACCTTACCGGCGAAGTCCAGGCCGAGCGCGACGGCAACCTCCTTCGCGAGTCTGCGCTTGGCGGGCCGCAGGGTCGGTTCGTGCTTGCGTACCTGGTGAGCGAAAGAAAGAAGGCTGTGACTCAGGCCGAGCTGGCCGAAGCGCTGTGGCCGGAGTCGCTGCCCGCGTCGTGGCCGCTGGCGCTCAGCGCAATCATCAGCCGGCTCCGGGCGCGGCTCGCGACTCTGGGCCTGGTGCGCTCGCACATCATCGCCAACGCGTTCGGCTGCTATCAGTTCTCAGCTCCCAGCGATACTTGGGTCGACCTCGAGGCGGCCTTCGCGGGCGTTGACGCCGCCGAAGGCTTCGTCACTGCCGGCAATCCACAGGCTGCATACGGACCCTCGCTGATTGCGACGACGATCCTGCGCCGCCCGTTCCTGGCCGGCGACAGCAGTCCGTGGGCGGAGGATCGCAGAGCGGCTCTGGCCGACGCGTTGGTACGGGCGATCGACTGCCGCGTCGAGGCGCTGGCCGCGAACGACGAGGTCGAGCTCGCTTTGACCCATGCGAAAGAGGCTGTGCGAATGGAGCCGTACCGCGAATCCGGTTACCGCCGGTTGATGCGGATGCAGGTCAAGAACGGTGATCGGGGGGAAGCGGTCCGGACTTACGCGGAGTGCAAGCGTCTGCTCGCGGCAGAGTTGGGTGTCGCGCCCTCAGGCGAGACCGCATCCCTGTATCGGGAGATTGCCGAGCCGTAACAGATCGACTCGTTCGCGCGTACAACCGATACGGAAGCAGTGTTCGGGGATCCGTCGGCGGAGGAACGGCTCCGGCTCGCAAGGGCCGGCGATGGCCTCGCGTTCGCCGAGCTGTTGGAGCCGGTCCTCGATCCCGCCTTCCGACTCGCGATGACGATGCTCAAAGACAGGTCTGCCGCGGAAGACGCCGTCCAGGAGGCGGCGTTCAAGAGCTGGCGCAAGCTTGATCGGTTCCGATACGGCGCTGACATCAGGCCGTGGTTCCTCGCGATCGTGGCCAACGAATGCCGGACCGCGCGCCGGTCCCGGTGGGGGCAGGTGCTCAGCCTCGATAACACGAGCGTGCCGGAGCCGGTCGCCGCATCGGAGGGGAGGTGGGCCGGCCGGATCGACCTCGAATCGGCGCTCGACCGGCTGCCGAAGCATCACCTGCTGACCCTGACCCTGTACTACCACCTCGACCTGCCGATCGAGGAGGTCGCGCGAGTGCTGGGTTGCTCGACAGGCGCGGCCAGGCAGCGGATTCACCGAGCCCTTGGTGCGTTGCGGCCAGGAATGCTTGCGGAGGTGGACGTATGACTCCGGAAGAGCGAGAGCTGCGGCGTGCTCTGGCCGCGCGCAGCGAGAGGCCCTCGGCAGAGTTTCGCGCCCGCCTCTCGACTGCAATTGGCGCTGGGCGGCCGGCTGCTAAGCCGACTCCAACTCTCGCAATACTCGCCGCGGTCTTGATAGCGGTCGCGATGGTCGCGGTGCTGCTGTTTGCGCGCCAGGCGGCGCGATTGGCCCCGCCAACGGGCCAGGCGAGCGCGCCTCGGAGTCAAGCCACGCCGACCCCGCCCATCAAGTGCACGTTTTGCCCGATCCAGTTGCCCAGCTACGCGCAGCTCAGCGCGCCCTCGGCACATGTCATTTGGGTGCTGGTCGCCGGCGAATATCTCGCGCGATCGACCAATCGGGGCGACACCTGGGAGCAGCGGCCACTGCCAAACGCAGAAATGGCGCAGCCTGAGATTTCATTCGTGAACGCCGAGGAGGGTTGGCTGAACACTGGCGGATCGCCTGAGACCCAATGCAACCGGCAGACTGTCGGAATCTGGCATACGACGGATGGGGGCCTGACCTGGCAATCCCTCGGCTCGAAAGGGATCGGATACTCGCAATGCAAGCATGGCCTTTCCTTTATCGATCCCAACCGCGGATTCCTGGCCGCCGAGGATCCAAATCACGCCCCCGTCATCTACCGCACGGTAGACGGCGGACGGACGTGGTCCGCTTCGAAGCCGTTGCCGGATCCGCCCGGTTTCAAATCGGCGACGGGTGGTTTCACTCTCCAGCCAGGGCTCGTCAGCGCTTTCGGATCGACCCTTCTTGCGCCCGCCTTTGGACAGCAATCGGGGGTGACCGTCGATTACGTGTTTCGTTCAACTGACGGCGGGGCCACGTGGTCGTACCTGGCCAGCAGACCTCTGGACGGCGGCCTGGCATTTGTAACCGAGTCGCGATGGCTTCAGCTCATAGAACCGCACCAATCTCTGGAGACAGTCGACCAGGGTCGGACGTGGCACCCCTATCCGTCTGACTACTCACAAGCCGCACCAGTCGCCCCGCAAGTTGCTTTCGCGGATTCGCTGGTCGGCTACGCCACGGTTCGAGGCGGAATCTCGAGAACCTTGGACGGAGGCTTGCACTGGACGGCCATCGACACACCTGGCACCGGGATGGCGACCACGGGCTAGCGAGTTGCTGGCGTGAGGAAATTGCGGGCCGATGAGCCCAACCACGCGCCCGTCACGCCCAGCAAGAGTCCGACGAGGCACGTCAGGATCACCGGCACGACGCCTCGGTCGAGGGGTTGAACGCGGGTCCGAGCGCCGGCAGCCCGCCCGCGCCCACGAAAGCGACGTAGAGAACCGCAGCTGAGATGGCCGCTGCCGCAACGAAGTTCGCGCCTCGCGCGACTCGCCTCTTCACGCGGCCAGCCTAGCCCTCTTCTTTGGCGGCTTCTTCCTTGCCTCGCCGCGCTATCTCCGCGACGACGGTCGGGTCGGCCAGGGTCGTGGTGTCGCCGAGCGGGCGGTTCTCGGAAACGTCGCGCAGCAGCCTGCGCATGATCTTGCCCGAGCGCGTCTTGGGCAGCTCAGGGGTGAACACGATGTTCGCCGGCGCGGCGAACTTGCCGATCACCGTCCCGACGTGATTCCGGAGCTCCTTGATCATGGCGGGCGATCCTTCCTGGCCGCCCTTGAGGGTTACGAAAGCCACGATTGCCTGTCCGGTCTGCGCGTCGTTGCGACCGGCGACCGCGGCTTCAGCCACCGCCTTGTGGCTGACCAGCGCGCTCTCGATCTCGATCGTCGAGATACGGTGACCGGAAACGTTCATCACGTCGTCGACGCGGCCGAGCAGCCAGAAGTCGCCGTCCTCGTCGACGCGTGCCCCGTCGCCGACAA
>VBIU01000188.1 GCA_005880945.1 Chloroflexota bacterium
TTGAGCCCGATCGTCCCCACCGGTATCGCATCGGGAGTGGGGCGGACCACCTTCGGGTAGGGCGGTGGCTTGTTCGGGTCACGCGCGTTGATCAGCCACAGCTTGCGGTCCTTGGATTCGTCCATTCGGGTCAGGAAGCGAAGCTGCGCATCGTTGGTCAGCGGTTCGTATTCGATGAACGAGTCGGCGATGTCGGGCCGGTTTCGCCAGGCGACGATCTGCGGGACGTCCTCCGGCTCGATGCCGCTGAGCACTACCGCCTCGGAGATCAATTGCGCGATGCCCGTCGAGCCGGCATCAGCGGCGCTTTCTCCCTCCCCCTGGAGGGGGGAGGGACAGGGGTGAGGGGTTCGAGCTGTGAGACCCCCTGAAGGGGGAGGGAAGGAGCGATCTCCCGGACCGCGTACGTCGGTTGCTGCATGGAGCGGGCGTGCATCCGGCCCAGGTACTCGCCGATCACCCCAAGGGCGAAGAGCTGGGCGCCCGAGAAGATCGCGATCATCGAGGCCAGGAAGGGGAAGCCGGGCACGCTGCCGCCGGTGATCAGGAACCGGCCGATCACATAGAACAGGGCGATCGTGCCCATGAGCGTGAAGAAGAACCCGATCATGCTGGCCAGCCGAAGGGGCCACGTGCTGAAGCCGGTGAGCATGTTGAGGGCGTGCACGACCAGCTTCCGAAACGTGTAGTTCGAGACTCCGATCGAGCGCGGCTCATGCCTGACCTTGACCGCGCCGAAGCGCGTCGTCGCCCAGGTGAGGAGCACGTCGACGCTGACGTACGGTGCGTCGTAGGTCGCAAACGCGTCCCTGAGCTGGGTGCGAAAAACCCTGAAGGCGCCGGCTTTGCGGGCGATCGGAGCGCCCATGGCGGACTGGAGGGCGAACTTGGTGACCTGGGTGGCCATATCGCGCCACAGGCCGTGCTGCTCGACCGCGGGTGTTCCGTAAACGACATCTGTCTGCGCGTCCAGTCTTTCCAGAAGCTTGGGGATCTCCTCGGGCGGGTGCTGCAGGTCATCGTCCAGCGTGACGATCAGCTCATGGCGGGCCCTGCGGATCCCGCAGAGAAGCGCGTTGTGCTGTCCGTAGTTCCGCATCAAGCTCACGCCCCTTACCCAGTCGCACCGTTGGGCGAGCTCCTCGATCACCTGCCAGGTGCCGTCTGAGCTGCCATCGTCGACGAGGATCAGCTCGTACTCGGACGCGGCACGCGCGAGGACCGGCTCGAGGTTGCGAACCAGCTCGGGCAACGAGAGCGCGCTCCTGTAGGCCGGAACGACTACAGAGATGCTGGGTCGAGGGCTCACGAGGGGAGTAGAGGGTAGCAAATGGCCGCTCGATTTGAGACTTGCGCGGCGGGTTCTACCGGAAGAGTCTGATCACCCCTCGCACGACGCCCACCAGGCTGACGTTGGTGGTGACGATCGGCTCGAAAGCGGGGTTCTCGGCGATCAGCTTGACGTGGCCGTTGCCGCGCTCGAAGCGCTTCACCGTCGCGTCGCCGTCGACCAGTGCCACGACGATCGACCCGTTGGTGGCTTCCTGCTGCGGCTTGACCAGCACGAGGTCGCCATCGAGGATGCCCGCGTTGATCATGCTCTCGCCCCGCACGCGCAGCAGGAAGTTGCCTTCCTGGGCCATGTCGGGGGACAGGAGGACGTGGTCCTCGATGTTCTGCTCGGCGAGGATGGGGGCGCCGGCGGCGACGTTGCCGACGATCGGAATGGACACCGCGTTGCGACGCTGCATGTCGACCTGCGCGTCGCTGACCAGCTGCACCGTGCGAGATTTGCTGGGGTCCCTCTTGATGAGGCCGCGGCGCTCGAGCTGGTTCAGGTGGTTGTGGACTGTTGAGCTGGAGCTCAGACCGACGGCTTCGCCGATCTCACGCACGCTCGGGGGATAGCTGCGAACCCGGGTGACGTAGCGGATGTAGTCGAGGATCTTGGACTGCCTTTCCGTGAGTTGATCGGTCAATTTGGTGTCATCTCCAGGAGCGTATTCAGGGACCTGAGGCCCATCCTAGCAAACAGCGCCCCGAAGTGCAAACCTTTGTTCGATCAACTTGACAAGCGAACGCCCGTTCGCTACCGTCTCCGAACACATGTACGCCGCAGGCTATTCGATCCGCCCTTCCAGGTCCAGCCGGCGGGCGCCGTTGCGCCACCTCGGTCGGTGGGCGCTGGTGGTGGCGGTGGTGATCGGCGCCAGCGTGGGCCTGTCCAAGGCAGCCCTGGGAGATGCCGCGCCGGTCAGCCGCTCGGTGGTCGTTCAGTCTGGGGACACCTTGTGGGGCATCGCCGCCGCCAGGTATCCGGGAGACGACATTCGCGTGCGCATCGACGACATCGAGCGCCTGAACGGGCTGCGGAGCCCGCTGATAGAGGTGGGGGAGACACTCGAGCTGCCGGCCTGAGCGGTTAGCCTCACGGGTATGAGGCTGGTACTGGTGACGAGGCGGGGCTGCCACCTGTGCGACCAGGCGCTTGACCTGCTGCGCGATATGGGTCGTGAGCCCGAGCTCGCTGACGTCGACGCCGACGAGGAGTACTACCGCCTCTACGACTGGCGCGTGCCGGTGGTCCTGGTCGACGGGGTGGTGGTCGCCGAGGGAAAGGTCGATAGGAAACGGCTGGAGAGGGCCCTCAGTCCTGGGCGTTGACGGTGATCACGCACTCCGAATCGCCCCGGAGCATGCAGGAGTCCTCGGTGATGGTCACTGCCACGCGGTAGTGGGCGGCGGCGCCCCGGACGATGCCTTTGGCGACCGAGCACAGCTTGCGGCGCGACCGGTAGAAGATGGTGACCGCCTCGGGCCCGACCCGCTCGGCCTGGATGGCGGGTGGTTTGGCGGAGGTGCTGGTCACCCTGACGCCCTTGTGGATGACGCCCTCGGTGTTGACGATCAGGTCGAGGAAGCTCCAGCGCGGGTTGACCAGGAAGCCGTAGACGCCCAGGAGCCCCGGCACCATCGCCTCGGCGAAGGCCTCCAGGATCGCCTCGGGCGCCTTCCCGGTGGCCTCGGCGACGCCTCTGACGATCAGATGGACCTCTTCATCGGGATATGAGCTGTCGAAGCGGTATCCGCCCTCGCCACGACCGGTCAGGCCGCGCATGCGCGACAGGCCGGGCTCGCCCAGCTCGCGGCCGACGTATTTCTCCAGTTCGTCCAGGATGATCCCCTGCACGGCAGAGATCGTATTGGGGGGAGAGGCCGGGGCGGACCCTGAAAAGGGATGGCGACGGGCCGCCGAAGCCCGTTCTGTAACGGCGTAATGGTATTGATAAGAACAGTTTAGGAAAGCCTAATCTCGATGCGGGACATTATCGCAATCAAATCCCGATGTTTGCTGCCAGTGCCCGTTCCCGGCTGATCTGACGTGACGAGTGCAGCGGGATGGCCAAGAAGGTTCCGCTGCCGCGATGGTTGAGCTTTCGTTGAGTCCAGTAGTGCTGTTCCTGCTCATCAAGCCATTCCTTGGGCAGCGGTGCGCGGCCAAGCGTGCGCCGGCCACGTTGAAGGAGTTCGATCATGGATAGCGCGTTCCGGCATTGAGGACCCTTGATTCTCAACCAAGGCTCTATCCCGGTAAGAAAGGGCCTGGCTGACAGTCCGGTTGGACACCTCCAGGTCCAGCTGGCACGAGCGCGTTCTTGCCCTTTTGATACGGCGACCACCCAGCCGCCCCATGTATCGCGCATCCAAGTGAGGACGTCACGATCTCGGTTGGCAACCACTACTTGCACTCCGTACTGATACCGCCCGCGTTTGGGCTCAAATGATCTGACCACCGCGAT
>VBIU01000189.1 GCA_005880945.1 Chloroflexota bacterium
ACCAGCTCGGTCTCGATATCGCCATGGTCGGTGACGACGCGCCGGACCTTGCCGCCGACGACTTCGATCGCCGTCACCCTGGTGTCTTCGCAGATCTCCGCGCCGCGCCGGCGCGCGCCCTCGACGAGGGCGAAAGTGAGCTGGCTCGGATCGATATAGCCGTCTGTCGGCAGGTAGGCGGCGCCCAGGACGCCCTCGGCCGACATTGGGGGAAACATCTGCTGAGCCTCCTTCGCCGAGACGAGCTCCAGCGGCAGTCCGAAGGTCTTCGCCCAGCCCGCTTGTCGGGACAGCTCTTCCATCCGCTCCTGGCTGGAAGCCAGCCTCAGCGAGCCGACCTCGTGCCAGCCGGTCTCAAGGCCGACCTCCTCGCCGAGCTTTCGATAGAGGTCGACCGAGTTCATCATCATCTGGGTCAGGCTGAGCGACCCGCGGAGCTGGCCGACCAAGCCGGCGGAGTGAAACGTGGACCCGCTCGTGACGCGGGACCTCTCGACTAGGACGGTGTCGGTCCAGCCCAGCCGCGCGAGCCAGTAAAGGATCGCGGACCCGCCGACGCCACCTCCGATGACGACAGCGCGAGCGTGCGATCTCATCCTGAGCTCACCTATCCCGGCCCACTCCCCGAGAGGAGAGGAGAGAGGCCGGATGACCGCATCCGGCCTCCATCGGATCTAAGCCTAGTCTCCGGCCTGGGCTGCCGGAGCGATGGCGGCGGCAGAGGGCTTGCCGCGCAGCGCGATGAAGTAGTAGATGGCGCCGACCACCACGATCACGAACAGCGTCGCCTCAAAGATCGGGACGTCGCCAAGGAACCCGGTTATGGAAAGGTTCGGAAGAGCAGAGAGAGGCGGGTTGCTGCTGGCGCGCGGCCACATGAAGTTGACGATCATGCTGATGCCCCAGACGAGGCCGAGCACGTTGACGATCAGGCCCCAGCTGCCGAGCTTGAATGGGGCCGACTCCTTCGGCCAGCCCTGAGTGCGGGCGATGAGGATCGCGATGTTCCCGAGGATGTACGAGAGGTAGATCATCCCGGTCGCCGCGATCGCGATGAGACCGGCGCCGGCGTAGTAGAGGAGTGGTATGGCGGACAGGCCGCCGATCACAATGCAAGTCCCAACCGGCGTGTGAAGGGTGGGGCTGACCTTGTTGTAGATCCGTCCGAGCGGGAGGTTGCCGTCGCGCGCCATGCCGAACGCCAGCCGGATGGTCGAGGTCTGGATGGCGAGGCAGCAGACGTAGATGGCGGCAAAGACGACGAAGAGATAGAGGTCGGCCGCCCACTTGGGCAGGTTGCCCGTGATGATGTCCACTGGCGGCGCCGCCTCGCCCTTGCCGATCGCCGTAACGTAGTCGTGGATGTTGCCCGGGATGGCGAGCAGCGTGGCAAACAGGAAGATCGCGCCAATGATCGCCGCGCCGACGATTGCCGCGATGACAGCTCGTGGCGCTTCCCTGCGCGGGTTCTTCGTCTCCTCCGCGAGCGTGCTGGCAGTGTCGAAGCCGTAGATCACGAACAGCGACATGAACATCGCCGCCATGAACGTGCCCCAGGGGTTGCCGCTCGCGTTGAGCTCCGTGGTGTCGAACACGACACCAGGCGACTGCTGCGCGTAGAAGAGCAAAAGAACGATCGCGAAAACGACCATGCCGAGGATCTCGAACACGACTCCCGTGTTGTTGACGATCGCGACGAGCCGGACGCCGAAGATGTTGAGCAGCGTCGTGCTGGTGAGCACGATGAGCGCGATCGTGATCTGGCTCTGGGAGTTGTTCTCGATGTTCATGCCGAGGCTGTTAAGGAGTGGGATCAGCACGATCGGAACAGTGACGTCGACGGCGGTGACCGTAAGCACGCCTGCGAACAGGTAGATCCAGCCCGTAAACCACGAATAGGTTCGATTCGAGAGGTACTTGGTCCATTGGTACACCGAGCCCGCGACAGGGAAATGCGAGCTCACCTCGGCGAAGTTGAGGCCGATGATCAGCTGCCCGACGACGACGATCGGCCAGCTCCAGATGAAGGCGGGGCCGCCGATGCCCAGCCCGAGGGCATAGAGAGTGAAGATGCCGGTCGAGGGCGAGATGTACGAGAAGGCGACGGCGAAGCTGGAGTAGACGCCCAGCGCCCTCCGCAGCTCCTGCTTGTAGCCGAACCTGGCCAGGTCGCGGACGTCCGCGTGTTGGTGGGCTTCCTCGGTGACGCTCAAGTGCTCCCCTCCTTGCGTACGCGCTGACCGTTCTGAATTGCCGCGGACGCTATCACTCGGTCGCATCGGCGTCAACGAGAGCGCATGGCGCAACGCAGCCTCTCCCCGATTGGGGGAGAGGCTTGGCGGGGAACCTTACAGCGACAGGATCGGGCGAACCTCCACGGCGCCGCCGTGGGCGGCCGGGCATTTGGCGGCGTATGCGACGGCCTCGTCCTGGTCCTTGGCTTCGATCACGTAGAAACCGACCAGCTGGTCGCCGCCGTGGACGAAAGGACCTGGGGTGGCCTGGGTGGACCCGTTGCGGACACGAACTGTCTTGGAGGTCTTCGAGCCCTGCACCGGGTCGCCCGCCTTGAACATGCCCTTGCCGTCGAGCTCTTCGAAGTATTTGTTGAAGGCGTCGTTCTGGGCGTCGAACTGCGAGCTCCCGGGCGCCGCCATCTTGGATTCGTCGGCATAGAGAAGGTAGAGGTATTTCACACTGACTCCTTTTCGCAATGCCACCTGGTGGGTGGCGTGGTTTTGGCTAGAGGGTTTGCGCTAGACGGGCTTCGCCTGGGCGAGCACCTGCTCGCGGGTCACACCTTCCATGTGGTGGACCTCTTTGGCGTGCTGCTTCACACCGGCGACGAGCTTGTCCTCGTCATCGGTCTCGAGCACCCAACCGCACTCACACTCAACTCGCTTCTTCATCGCGTCTCCTTGGTTCGAACGGGCCCGACGCTTAGCAT
>VBIU01000001.1 GCA_005880945.1 Chloroflexota bacterium
TTCGTCGATCTTCGTGCGCAGACGCGTGCGCTGCACCCGGCACTGATCGCTGCGATCGAGACGGTGTTGAGCCGCGGGGACTACGTTCTGGGCGATGACCTGGAGCGCTTCGAGGCCGAGTTCGCGGCCTTCTGCGGGACCGGCCATGCCGTTGGCGTCGATTCCGGCCTCTCGGCGCTCGAGCTCGCCCTGCGCGCGGCAGATATCGGACCGGGGGACGAGGTCATCACCCAGGCAAACACCTTTATCGCCACCGTCGCGGCGATCCTTGCGGTGGGGGCGCGACCCGTCCTGAGTGATTGCGACGAGCAGGGCGGAATGGATCCGGCGGCCGTCGAGGCCTGCGTCTCGCCGCGCACGCGGGCCGTCGTACCAGTCCATCTCTTCGGCCGCATCGGAGAGATCGAGGTGATCCTGGCGCTGGCCGCGACACACGGCCTCGCGGTGATCGAAGATGCCTGTCAGGCGCACGGGGCCGTGTGGCTTGGCAAACGGGCGGGCAGCTTCGGCCTCGCCGGCGCGTTCAGCTTCTATCCCTCCAAGAACCTCGGCGCATTCGGCGATGGTGGAATGCTGGTCACGAACTCCGCGGCGCTCGCAGACAAGGTGCGACTCCTGCGGTCCTACGGCCAGCGGGTCAAGTACGTGCATGAGACGACTCCGATGAACCATCGCCTGGATACGCTGCAAGCCGCGATTCTTCGGGTCAAGCTTCCGCACCTCGACAGCTGGAACTATCGCCGGCGCAGGCTCGCGGCCTCGTACATGGAGCGCCTTGGCGGCCTGCCGATCGGACTCCCCTGGGCCGAAGAGGACGGACGCCACGTCTATCACCTGTTCGTCATCGACGTGGACCGCCGCGACGAACTCCGCGCCGCCCTGGCATCGGACGGCATCGAGACCGGCATTCACTACCCCGTCCCGCTTCACCGCCAGCCTGCTCTGGCGGCGCTCGGCTATCGAGAGGGCGCTTTCCCCCGCACCGAACGCCTGGCCGAACGCAGCCTCTCCCTGCCCATGTACCCCGAGCTCCCGGTGGACCACCTGGAGCACGTCGCCACCTCGATCCGCCACTTGGTTGAAGGTTGGGCTTGAGGCTTCAGCCGCAGGAGGCGGTGCCAGCAGCGTAGAGGTCGTAGATTCGAATGACCTCTCTGCCCTGACTTGCTCGAAGAATCTGCTCGCGTTTCAGGAGCACGGCGTCGTAGCCCACATGCTGGCTGTCGGCGTCCTCGAGAAACTGCAGGCGTGACCAATCGGCCGGGTCGTTGAATTCTGCAGCGGGCCGGCCGCACCCGAGCAGCTGGGCGAAGATCGGGCTCGCGCTCATCAGGAGGGCATGGGCGTCCACGACCACCCAGCGCGCGCCGTCATGGCGCAGGCTCTCGATGGTCGAATCGCCGGCCGGCGTCACGATCCTGTGCCCGGGATCGAGCCCGGCGACGACGTCCCATCTCTGTTCGGTGTAGGCGACGTATACCGGGCCGCGAGTCGTCACGATCGGGCCAGGGTGTGCGGCCAGCCACCGGCCGGCCTGCGCGGTGCCGCTCGCGTCTCGTGCGAAGCTGCTTTCCGTCCAGCCGGTCACGAGACATGTCCCACAGAGCGTGAGGGCGACGGTCCACTGCAGCGCAGGGCTCCTCAGCAGCGTTACACCCCGGGCGATGACCAGCGCGGCGAACGGGACGCAGGCGACGATCGCCCGCGGCGCCTTGTCGTGAGCGGCGCTGAAGAAAAGGAGGGTGCCGACCATGCTCCCGATCGCGATCGCGGCCAGGGGATCGAGTCTCCTCCAGCTCCACAGGCAGGCGACCAAACCGCCGCCTGCGAGCAGGAGCGTCGGCCCTCCGAACTCCCAGAGCGTGCGGACGTAGAAATCTGGGAAGGCGAAGGGAAGGGCCGATTCAGCACCGGAGCGAATGAACTGCCGGCTCAGCAGAGCAGGCAAATGCGGGAGTCCGACGGCAGCCGCCCCGACAAGCAGCATGTATGTCCCCACGATGGCCACGGTGGGAACCAGGCACAGGAGCCCCAACCGTCCGATCGGCGCCCTCGGCGGCAGGTCATGACGCCGGTACCACCATGTCAGCCAGCCGAGCACCAGGACGATCGGCAGCAGGGCGGGCAGAAGGCGGTAGTTGAAGCTCAGGGTCGCCACGATCGTGACAACGGTCAGCATGGCGAGCGTTCTCGAAGGTCGGGCATCCCACCAGCGGTCCAGGAGCAAGAGCACCAGCGCCAGGCCGGCCAGGCAGGCGGCGTCGGAGACGACCCGATGTCCGTAGACGATGCTCAGCGGCACCGCCGCTGCGAAGACACCGGCGACGGCGGCCGCGGGAGCGCCCCAGCGTCTCTCGGCTAGCGCCGCCAGCGCCGCCACCATCACGAGGCCGGCCAGGGCGCTGAACCAGGTCAGGTTCTCAGGCGCTACGCCGGCCGCCATCAGAGCCCCGAGGACGAGGTCGTATCCGACCTTCCAGTCGAGACCGAAGAGGAACACGTGCCCGTGCCCGTGAAGCGTGATCCATTGCTGGGGGTGAGTCAGGACCGCCACCAGGAAGCGGCCGTTCGACAGCGACCAGCCTTCGTCGTACGCCACCGGCCCTCCACCCGGCAGCCCCCACGCGCGCACGGCGACGGCCGACAGCAGAAGCGATCCGACGGCAATCATCTTTGCCAGCTGCGAATTGGGCACCGCACGAACGTCCGGGCCCGCGGTCCGAACCCGCCCCGCCCGTATGGATGAGGCGGCCGCGGAATTTTTCACTATCGCGGGATAGGCGGGCCGTGTTTGAGCGCCGGCCAGCCGCCGTTGAGAATGTCGACGCGGCTGTAGACGGCCAGACGCGTGCCGACGATGTGGAAGACCGGTCGATCCACGAGCGGTGAGAGCTCGTTTACGACTCTGTAGATGCCCGGGTAGTAGAGGTAATCGTCCCAGACGATCGTGCCTCGATCGGACAGCATCCTGAAGGCCGCGTCGGTATCCGACCTGACGTAGTCCATGCTGTGGCTTCCGTCGATGAAGACGAGATCGATCTTGCCGTGGTACGGCGAGAAATCGAACGTCGCCGAATCCCCGAAGAGTTGTGTGATCCTGCCGGCTTCTGGGGTGCCACGGAACCGCGCGCCGCGGTCCCACACGACGAAGTACTCGGGGTCCGTGACCTCGTACTTGAGGTGATCGACGGCGTCAAGGGTGGGCAGATCGAGCGTGAAGACGTGGGCATCGGGATTGTTGTGAGCCAGAAGCCAGGTGGTCTGTCCGAGGTACGTCCCGATTTCGAACACGTTCCGGCACTCGAGGAGCTTGCACAGAGCGCCGAGAACCAGACGGCAGTGGCGCGTGACGTCTCCCTCGACCAGGGTGGTATCCATCCGGAGATCCGCGAGGTCGACGTTCAGGACGCCTGGCGCGAGAAAGCGTTGGAGCTCCAGCCAGATGTGCCCGAGCAGTCGGTACCTCGACCCCTGCCCGCCCGTGATCAGAGTCCGGGCTAGGCCGGCTGAGATCGACGCGATCAGGTGACGGTTGGCCCACAGCTGGGGTCCCACCCGTTGGCCGTTGAGCCTGCGCGCAAGCCGGCCGGGGGTAAGGCGCAAGAGATCGTCCGCCTTGCGGGATTGGTCGTCGCCGTGCGCCGCACGCAGCACTACGATCGAGGTTAGGTCCGCGCCTGGGAGAGCCTCAAGGGGACATTAGCCTTCTGTCTGGGACTGGGCGGTCCGCCCGTGCCGCGTTGCCCATTTCGGCGCCCTGTGATCAGCCCTAGCGTCGTGAGCGAAAGCAATTTTTCGTCACCCCTGTCTCACCGCATCGTCAACATGAACCCACACCCGGTCGTGGTCATCGGCGCCGGGCCATACGGCCTTTCCGTGGCTGCCCACCTGAGAGCAGCGGGCATTCCCACTCTCGTCTTCGGCCAGCCCATGGCCTTCTGGCAGCGCATGCCGCGCGGAATGAACCTCCGCTCGGCATGGAGCGCTACGAGCCTCTCAGCTCCTGGCGGAGCCTATAGCCTCGACAGCTACCGGGCCACCGTGGGAGCTCCGCAGCAGCTTCCAATTCCGCTGCCCTTCTTCATCGACTATGGCCTCTGGTTTCAGCAGCACGCCGTCCCGGACGTCGACCCGACGCAAGTCCAGCTGCTGAGCAGCGAGGACGGTGGGTTCCGCGTCGAGCTCGCCGACGGGCGAACCGTTCGCGCGTCGCGTGCAGTGGTCGCCGTTGGCATCGACAGCTTCGAGCACATTCCGGAGTTCGCCAGCTGCCTTCCCGCATCTCACGCGTCGCACACGCGCGAACACCGAGATTTCAGTCGATTCAGCGGAGCCAGCGTTGCGGTGGTCGGCGGCGGCCAGAGCGCAATCGAGTCGGCGGCGCTGTTGAACGAGGCCGGCGCGCGGGTCGAGCTGATTGCGCGAGCGGGCCTGCGATGGCTCAAGCTCCACGACTACCGCGGTCCGGGACGGCGGATCCTGTACGCGCCAAGTGACGTAGGGCCTCCTGGCCTGAACTGGCTGCTGCATTTCCCGCTCGCGTTCCGCCTTCTTCCGGACAACACCAGAAGCGCTATCACGAGGCGGGCCGTACGGCCGGCGGGCGCGCGCTGGCTCATCGAGCGGGTGGTCGGGCACGTCCGCCTGACCACCCACACCTCGGTGGTGGAAGCGATTCCGGACGCGCGTGGCGTCTATCTCGATCTGAGCGACGGCACGACGCGCCTGGTGGACCACCTGGTCCTTGGAACCGGCTACAGGCCAGCCGTGGAGAAGGTGCCCTTCATCGCTCCCTCGCTCCGGGATCGGATCCGCGAGCGGGGTGGGTTCCCCGTTCTCAACCGGTGGTTGGCATCGTCCGTTCCGGGCCTTCACTTCGTCGGCGCTCTGGCGGACGGCAGCTACGGCCCGATCTGCCGGTTTGTCTCGGGCGCGGACGTGGCCGCTCGCCAGATCGCCGCCTACGCCGCTCGAGAGCCGGCCGCGTGAACCGCGCCGACGGCGTCGGCGCCGTCGTCGTTGGAGGTGACTACCAGGGTCTCGGGATCGTCCGCAGCCTCGGGCGGCGCGGCCTGCCGGTGTGCGTGATCGACGACGAGCGCTCGATCTCGCCGCACTCCCGATACACGACCCACGCCGTGCGAGTGCCCAGCCTTCGCGACCAGGACCGATCGGTGGAGGTGATACTCGAGGTCGGCAGCAGGCTCCATCTCGACGGCTGGGTTCTGTTCCCTACCAGGGAGGAGACGGTCGCTGCGTTTTCCCGGCACCGGGATCGCCTCCGCGAACGATTTCGGGTGCCGACTTGCGGGTGGGATGCCGTGCGGTGGGCGTGGGACAAGCGCAACACCTACAGGCTGGCTCAGCAGCTGGGCATTCCCGTCCCGCGGACGTGGTATCCGAAGTCGATGGCCGACCTCCGGGATGTCGACGCGGAGCCTCCGTTCGCGATCAAACCGGCGATCAAGGAACACTTCTTCTACGCCACGAAGGCGAAGGCATGGAAAGCCCGCACCCGAACCGAGCTGGAGGATCTTTTTCGGCGCGCTGCTTCCGTGGCCGGGCTCGGTGAGGTGATGGTCCAGGAATTCATTCCTGGTGATGGTTCGCAGCAGTTCGCCTGCTGCGTCTTCTTCAAACGCGGCACTGCTGTCGGCCAGATGGTGGTGCGGAGGCTGCGCCAGCACCCTCCTGATTTCGGACGCGCCAGCACCTACGTGGAGACGATGGACGTGCCGCTGCTGGAGAGCCTTTCTCACAGGCTTCTCCGGGCAGTGGACTACTACGGTCTAGCCGAGCTGGAGTACAAGCTCGACCCGCGAGACGGCCAGTACAAGCTGCTCGCGCGAGACGGCCAGTACAAGCTGCTCGATTTCAATGCCCGGACCTGGGGGTATCACTCGCTCGGAGGCCGGGCGGGCGTGGATTTCCCGTATCTACTCTTCGCCGACCAGATCGGCTGCGCCCCCGATCCGTGTCGGGCGCGAGCCGGCGTCCGTTGGGTCCGCATCCTGACCGACCTGCCCACAGCACTGTCGACGCTCGCCGGTGGCAAGCTGGCGTGGCGATCCTATGTGAACTCGCTCCGGATCGCGCACACCGAAGCCGTGTTCAGTCGGGACGATCCCATGCCGGGGCTGGCCGAGATCGCCTTGCTTCCATATCTATGGGTGAAGCGGGGCTTTTAGTCGTCAGGCTTGCGGGCAACGGCAAAAAGAAAGCAGCCAAAGAGCGATGGCGCCGTTGTCTCCAGCACTCGGTAGAGACTCGATGTCCGCAGGTCTCTGCCGGCTCGCAGACGCCGTCCCATCCATGGAAGATCACCGAGCAGGCTCCCCGAATGCCCGCCCACTCGAATCGACTGGAATCCGCACCAGGTGAGAAGCCGGCGCAGGGCCCCGGCGTTGAAGAAACGGATGTGTGGATCGGCCCACGGCCGCTCGACCGCCAGACCGTATCCGAACGGGTTCCACCGGCCGAGGAGCGCGAGGTCCAGCCGCCTTCTCCAGTAGGCGACGTTCGGCGTGGTGACGATCAGCGTCCCTCCCGGACTCAGGACACGCAGGATCTCCTGGATGCTTCGGTCGGGCAAGAAGACGTGCTCGATCACCTCGAGGCAAAGGACGACGTCGAAGGAGTTGTCTGCGAACGGAAGGTGGTCAGACCCCTTGATCAGCCGAGCGTCAAGAGCCCGACCTCGAGCCGCCGCAACAGCTCGTTGAGAGATGTCGACGCCGATATAGGCGCCGCCGCATCCGGTCACCACGGTCCCGGCCCTGCCGTCGCCGCAGCCCACGTCGAGGCAGCGCGCGCCCGGATACACGTGTTGCCGGAGCAGCATCTCGACCTTGCGGGGGGCCCGTTGGTCGGGCCGTTCGAAGGGCCGCCAGTAAACGTCGTAGTAGGTGTCGTAGTACTGCCGGAGCTCCGCGGCGGGTTCTTCGGCCGCGGGCTCAGATGCCATCAGGGCGCGCCTCCGCTCTGATCCCCGAACCGATTTCTCGAGTCATCCCGCCAACCCTGAAGAAGCGACGGACGAGTCGAGCCGCGAACACCTGCGCCGGCCGCACTTTGATCACATCGGCCGTCTCAAGCCCCGTGGTGAGCAGGCGTCCGAGCCGGTCCATCGCGCCCGAGCTCCAGCGCCAGCCCCGCGCCACGCACCAGTCGAACGGTCCGCGGAGTGTCCCGCCCGAAAACGCCTCCAGGGCCAGGCCGTGCTTTCGCGCCACGCGGACCACGGCGCGGCCTTCGCTGAAGGCGTGCTGCCCGTAGCGAACGGGGCTGACGGCGTGCATGTGGTAGGCAAGTGCTCGCGGCTCGAAGACGAAGGGGATGCCGAGAGCGGCGACGCGAAGGCCCAGGTCGGTGTCCTCGCCGCCATACGCCCGGAAGGTCTCGTCCCAGCCACCGACTGCGAGCCAGGTGTCACGGCGGATGGAGAAGTTGCCGCCCCACACGTGCCACGAAGCCGAGCCGTTGGTGACGAGCGCCGACATAGAGGCGCGCCGAGACCGCTCATACACGAGCGAGGCTCCACAGCTGCCATGGCTTGGGGCGAGCGGATAGTCTCCTTGCACCAGTACCGGACCAAGTCGTTCATGCGCCTCGAGGTGGGCGGCGACCAGATCTGGCGACGCCAGCTGATCATCTCCGAGAACGATCAGGACGTCGTAGCGCGCGCGGCGGCCCGCGGCGTTGGCGGCCACCACCGCGCCGCCGTTCTGCTGATAGAGCCAGCGCAGTTTGTAGGCGGGCTGCATTCCAGCCAGCGCGGCGACGGTCCCGTCGGTCGACCCGTCCACCGCCACGATCACCTCATAGCGTTCCGGTGGCACGGACTGATGCTCCAGGCTGGCCAGCGTCTCGAGAAGCACCGCACGACGGTTGTAGGTCGGGATGGTGATCGACGCTCGAAGGTCAGCCGTCAGTAGGCTCCGCGACAGCTGATGACGATGAAGATCGTCTTCAGGAGGATCACGGCGTCCAGCCCAAGCGATTGTCTAGCGATGTAGTCGCGATCGGCGGCCATCCATCCTTCGACAGTGCAGTCCGAGCGGCCGCTGACGACCCACAGACAGGTCAGGCCTGGCTTGGCGTTGAGCCGGATCAGGTCATCCGGCCTGAAGTGCTCGACATGGTCGGGGATGCACGGCCGTGGACCGACCAGGCTCATCTCTCCGCTGAGCACGTTGAGCAGCTGGGGGACCTCGTCCATGCTGGTGCGCCGCAAGATGCGACCCACGCGGGTGACCCTTGGATCCTGACGGAGTTTGTAGACCGGGCCTTCGACTTCGCCGCGCCTGCGCATCTCCGCGAGCCGGGTCTCGGCGTCGATCTGCATGGTCCGGAACTTGAAACAGCGGAAGTGCTTGCCGCTGAACCCGACGCGCTCCTGCACGAAAAGAACGGGACCGGGGGAATCCAGCTTGATGGCGACAGCGATCACGACCCACAGCGGGATGATGGCAACCAGCGCGGGGACGCTCACCAGTACGTCCATGACGCGCTTGGCCGTCGCATAGGAAAGCCACTGACGGCGGGTCGTTCCGACCCGCGCCTCCACCGCGGTGAGCATTGGCCTGCCCCGAGGCTAGCCCATGCCGCCATCCCCGATAAATGGGAAACAGCCGAATACCGGATAGGCCCGAGCCCGAGGCATGGCCGCCATGTCCCAGGACTTTGGCCCAGGGCCTGGGACGGGGGCAGGCCCGACAGAGGGTACGAGGCGGCGGCTCCACGCCGAACGCCCATTTCTACCGGCTTGGCGACCACCTACGCTTGCCCGGGGAAAGGTTGTCCATAGCCCTCGACATCGCGCGGAAGGCAAACGGAATACGCCGGCTTCCTACGCTCGGTCGCCGGGAGTCACCGTCCGCCGTCGAGGCCGTCGGCGAACCGGAGATACAGATCGGCGTCATCGGCTACGGGTACTGGGGACCGAACCTGGTCCGCAACTTCTGGGACATCCCCGCATGTCGGGTTCGCGCAGTGAGCGACAAGCGCGAAGGCCAGCTGACGCTGGCAGCGGCGCGCTACCCGGCGATCACAACCACCACCGACTGCCACGCGCTGCTCGCGGACCCCGCCGTGGATGCGGTGGTGATCATGACCCCCGTGTCCACGCATTTCGAGCTTGCGCTTGAAGCGTTGCGGGCCGGTAAGCACGTGCTGGTCGCCAAGCCCATCGCCACGAGCTCCGAGCAGGCGGCCGTGCTCATCGAGGAGGCGGAGCGGCGAAATCTTGTGTTGATGGTCGACCACACGTTCATCTACACGGACGCCGTGAGGCGCATCAAGCAGCTGGTCGACGATGGCAGCCTCGGGCGGCTCTATTACTACGATTCGGTCCGAGTCAACCTCGGGCTCTTCCAGCACGACGTGAACGTCCTGTGGGACCTGGCGGTCCACGACTTATCGATCATGGACTACGTCCTGGGCGAGCAGCCGCGCGCTGTCGCGGCGACCGGGGCAGCCCACATCCCCGGCCAGCCGGTCAACATCGCGTACCTGACCTGCTTCTTCGACAGCAACCTGCTCGCGCATCACCACGTGAACTGGCTGGCGCCGGTCAAGGTGCGGCGCACGCTCGTCTCCGGGGAGCGAAAAATGATCGTGTACGACGATTTGGAGCCGAGCGAGAAAGTCAAGCTGTACGACCGCGGGGTCACGCTCAACAGTGAGCCGGAACGAGTGGCTGAATCCTTGATCAATTACCGGACCGGTGACATGTGGGCGCCGCAGATCAGCCTGACCGAGGGCCTGCGAGTGGAGGCCAATCATTTCCTGGAATGCATCCGGGATGGCCTGCAGCCGCTGTCCGACGGCCACGCGGGCTTGCGGGTGATCAGCCTGCTCGAAGCGGCCAGCCGGTCGCTCGCGCATCGAGGCCAGCTCGTGGAAACGTCCGCCGGTCTGGCTCGAGGGCAGCTGGCGGTCTAGGCAGGACGGGGAAGGAGCTGACAGCCGTCGATACCCCGGCCCCTGTCGCAGCGCACCTTCCCGTGCCGGGCGCCACTCGTCGGGTGTTGATGGTCAGCCAGCATCCGTATGCCTCCCATGAGACCCAGCCGCCGTTCTGGGGCCATCCGGTGGTGAGCCGGAACGTCGCCGAGCTGCTCGCCCATGGCGTCCAGGTCGATCTCGTGTGCACCACCCCACGTCTTTGCGTCGGTCACCAGCCACCCCGGCGGCCAGGGCTACGCGTCTACGGCATCCCGATGCGGGAGCATCGGTCGCCCGCGCTGTGGTACCCGATTCAGTACTCGCTCTTCTTCCTTTGGGCGCTTCTCGTCGTGTCCGTCCTGGGATGCAGGCGGCGCTACGACGTCGTCCAGGTCGACAACCTCCCCGACTTCCTCGTGTTCTCGGCGGTCGTGCCCCGTCTGCGCCGGACGCCCGTGGTCTTCTTCCTTCTCGAGCTGATGCCGGACATGATGGCCGCGCGCTTACACCTCAGCGCCGGTGACCTGCGCGTGCGCCTGGTGACCTGGCTCGAGAGCAGGGCCACCCAATCCGCCGGCCGTGTGATCACGGTCAGCGACGGGCTTAGACGCATCATGGCATCGCGCGGTCTGGACCCTGCCAGGGTCATGATCGTTCCGAACTCGCACCCCGTCGACGACGTACCGGCGCGGCGACCGCCTTCCACGCCGGTGCTGATCTTGCCCACCACGCTGATCGAGCGCTACGGAGCCCAGGTCGCGATCCGCGCCGTGGCAGAGCTTAGGTGCGAATGGCCGGAGCTGGTGCTCGAGATCCTGGGCGACGGCGAGTACCGGTCCACACTCGTCGCCCTGACGGAGCAGCTGGGCTTGCAGGAGCACGTGACTTTCACGCCCGGCTTCATCCCCTGGCGCCAGGCTGTGGAGCGGGTCCGCCAGGCAACCCTGGGAATCGTCCCGATCATTTCCGACGGCTATGGCGACCTGATGCTTCCAAACAAGGTCTGCGAGTTCGTCTTCATGGACATCCCATTCGCGTGCTCGGAGCTTGCCGGCATCGAGGAGCACCTTCCTCCCGACGCGGTCGCCTATTTCGAACCCGGCGATTCGTCCGGCCTGGCGGCGCAGATTCACAGGCTGCTCAGCCATCCTGACGAGGCGCGCCAGCAGGCAAAGAGGGCCAGGCTCGCCATGGCAGAGCTCGCGTGGGAGAACGCCTCACGACGCTACCTGGAGGCGCTGGGGGTGGCGCCGAGCAGGACCGAGGTTCGGTCGCTCGCTCCGGTGGCACAAGGCCCCGCGGTCGCGGATCACGCTGACGCGAGCTTGTTTTCCGCCAACACGCCATCGGCTTTCTGGCGGCTCATCGGCGAGCCGGTGCCCACCGGCGGCGAGTGGGCCGCCGCCGCCCGGACAGCGATCGGACAGCTGCCCGAGGCCGTGCAGGCAGGCGGCGACGACATCGACGGGCTCCTCTTCTCCACGCTCGGCGAAGGACAGTTCGGGCCCGACCACTGGCGCCTGTCCTCCGCCCTTCAGGCCTACTACGCCTTGAGACCGTTTCTGCCCCGCTGGCTGACACTGATGCTCCGCAGGTCGCGGAGCCTGACCGTCCGCAGCCAGTCGGTCCTCGGCTGGCCGGTCGAAGACCGGTACGTCCGGTTCTTGTGGATGACGGTTGCGCTTCTGCTGCAGCAGACCGGGCGAGCCGCCGTCCCCTTCATTCACTTCTGGCCCCACGGCCGGCGGTATGCCCTCGTGCTCACCCACGACGTGGAGACGGCCATCGGCCAGGCACGGGTGCGCGAGCTGGCGGACATTGACGCGAGTTATGGGTTCCGATCGTCATTCAACTTCGTCCCTGAGCGCTATGCACTCGATCTCGACCTCGTGGCCGAGCTACGGCACAACGGCTTCGAGGTTGGCGTCCACGGCCTCAAGCACGACGGCCGGCTGTTTCAGTCCCACCGCGAATTCCTCCGCCAGGCGGAGCGCATCAACCGCCACGTCAAGGCGTTGGGCGCCTCCGGTTTTCGGGCGCCCTGCACTCACCGTCACCCTGGCTGGATGCAGGCGCTCGACATCGAATACGACCTCTCCTTCTTCGATTCCGATCCGTACGAGCCGATCCCTGGCGGCACGATGAGCCTCTGGCCGTTCGAGATCGGCCGGTTCCTGGAGCTGCCGTACACGCTTGTCCAGGACTACACCCTGACCTCGGTGCTGAAGGAGACGAGCCCGCGGTTGTGGCTGGAGAAGGTGGACTTCATCCAGAGGCACTGCGGAATGGCCCTCGTGAACACTCATCCGGACTACCTGCCGGACCGAACGACGCGCGACGTCTACACGGCTTTTCTCGCGGCCATAAGCTCCCGGGGCGACTACTGGAACGCGCCCGCGCAGGAGGTCGCTCGATGGTGGCGTGCGCGGCGAGAAGCGCCGTCGATCTCGGATCTCCCCGGCGCGGTGCAAGGCACGCTTTCAGCGGCCGACGCCACGGCCGCTCCGCAAGCAGGGCTCCGGCTGGCTGGCTGAACCTGGCTCCATGCAGCGGCCGGGACTGCAGCCCAGACCGCGAGCCTTGCGCCCATTTCCCACCCCGCGGCGCCTACATACGCTGAGGTGTATGCCGCACTCATCCTGCTGCTCGCCGCCGCCTACGTCAGGTCAGCGGCCCGCGGTTATCTGATTGATGGAGGATCGGCCGCCACTGACCCTGGGCGCCGCATTGCTGCAGCGGTGGCTGCTCGTGCTCGCGATCGTCGCCACCTTTGTTCTGGGGGGCGCAATGCTCTCGATGCAGGCGCCCGTGTACGCGGCCTCGGCGATGATTTACCTGGACGTCTCGCGGACGGCACCAGGTTTCGATGAAGGCGCGGCCGCCGGCGAGCTGCTTCAACATGACCTCATCGTCCTGTCCTCCAGCCGTGCAGTGCTGGAGGCGGCCTGCACAGCTCCGGACGTCGCGTGCACCGACGAAGAGCGGGCGGCACCTGAAACGCTCGCGAGTCGGATCACGGTCAGCGCCGACCGGGGCACGAGCACGCTTCGGGTGACCGCGAAGGCGCCGACCGCCATAGGGGCGGCGGCGCTGGCCAACGCAGTCGCGGAGGCGATGATCAAACAGGACCAAAGCGAGGTCGTTCGGCTGTTCAAGCCTGCTCGAGACGATCTCGCGAGCCAGCTCGCGAGCTTGAGCGCGGCGATGGACAACGAGCAGCAGCAGCTCCGGTCCTCACCCCCGGGAAGTTCGGCCGCGGCCGCTCATCAAGCGCAGCTGAGCACGCTGCAGCTGCAGTATTCGGCCCTCTTCGGCCGTCTGCAGGACCTGGCCGAGCAGCAGGACAGGCTGACGAGCATGGCAACGATTTCGCAGAGCGCGTTGCCGCCGGCGAGCCCCGAATCCCCGAACCGACTCCGCTACCTGCTCGCTGCGCTCGTCGCCGGCGCCGTCGTCGGCGTGCTCGCCGCGCTTCTGGCAGCGCGCTTCGACGACCGCATCCACAACGGCGAGGCGCTGGCCCGAGCCACGAACACCACGCTCGCCCTGGCCGTTCGCCCAGCAGGTCGCCGCGGCCCGCATTCGGCCACGGCGCAGCCCTACTCGCTGGCATTGACACGTCTGCTCGCGCAGTCTCCGCGTGCACAGACGGTTCTCGTGACGGCCGCTTCGACCCGTGACAACAGCCTGGCGGCCGCAGTCAGCCTGGGAGAAGTGGCGCTGGACTCCGGCCAGCGAGTCGTCGTGGTTCACGGCAACGGGCATGCGCCCGCGCCTCGCCAGCTCACGTCCGGTGGTGACATCGCCGGACTGACGACCATCGCCGCACCGTCCAACAACGGCGGCGACCTCGACGCGGCCGTCGCCAGCGCCAGGGAGGAGCACAACGGAGACTCCGCCAGGACTTTCGTCCTGGTTGCGGTTCCCTCTCCGGACACCAGTCCCTCCGCGGTCATGCTCGGCCGGACGGCGAAACGAGCGGTGCTCGCGGCGACGGCGGGCGTGACGCGCTTTCGAGACGCGCGCCGCACGGCGGACCTTCTGCGGCAGTCCGGTGTCGATGTAGTGGCGGCCATTCTGCTGCCCCGGCGGACCGCCAGAAAAGACCGGTGAAGCCGATCGCCGGACGTCGACTTGTGGTCGCCTGGGACGAGTCCCAGCCGCGAACCCGCGCCCTTGGTCCGGCCCTGGGGGGCGAATCCCACCTTATATATGGTGGCTGGCCAGGGCGGCAGGTCGCCCTCCTCCCGTTGCGGTATCTCGCCGACGCTTCACGGATGTGGCGGGTGCTGCGCAGCCGACGTCCGGAAGCCCTGGTCGTGATCTCGCCGCCAACCGTTGCGCCGCTGGTGGGGTGCGTCTGGAGCCTGGTCCATCCGTGCCTCCTCGTCGTTGACTGCCATACCGCCGCCCTTCATTCGCCGAAATGGGGCTGGACGCTGCCCCTCCACCGCCTCCTCTTCTGTCGCGCTGACGCGGTTCTGGTCCACACCGAGGAAGATGAGGCGCGAGTCAGCCGATGGGGTGTTCCGGCCTTGCTGCTGCCGGATGACCTGCCCGATGCTGACCAGGCGGATCCGTCCTTTCGGAGCACCAGCGTCCCGCGGGTCGTGGTCGCCGGCAGCTTCGACCGTAACGAGCCGGTCGCGCTCACGCTCGCCGCGGCTGCACTCCTTCCGGACATGGAGGTGCGGTTGACGGGCGATGTGCGGCGGCTTGCCCCGAACGTGCGCTCGAAAGCGCCCGCCAACGCCGTCTTCACGGGATATCTCTCTTACCCGCAGTTCCTCGGCGAGCTCCTGACCGCCGACGTGGTGGCGGCGTTCAGCACCGATCGGCACATCATGAATCGAGCCGCCTTTGAGGCGGTCGGCCTCGGCCGTCCTCTCGTCCTATCCGATCTCCCAGGCCTCCGGGCTCGATTCGGGGAGGCGGCCGTGCTCTGTCGAAACGAAGCGGCGGCGATGGCTCAGGCCATCCGCCAGGCGCACCGTGACGGGCAAGAGCTCGCCAAGCTCAGCCAGGTCCTCCGGGGCCGGCTGCAGGCCCAGCGAGAGGCCGCCCTCGCCGAGTTGATGTCGATGGTGGAGATGGCCTCGGCCGGCTGGTCCCGCGGCCGGGTGCGCTCAGCGTCGTGACCGCCGGCCTCGTTGCCCGAGGCACGACTCTCATGCGGAGCGGGCTCATTCGCACCGCCATGGGTCTCTACGCCATCCAGGCCAGCAGCTGGCTGGTGCCGCTGGCGACGATCTTCTTCCTGGCCCGCAGGCTGGGTCCTGAGCACTGGGGGCTCCTCATGTTCATGCAGGGTGCGGCCGCCTACGTGATCTTCCTCGTGAGCTATGGCTTCACCTATTCGGCCACCCGTGAGGTTGCTCGCAATCGCGGCGACCCGGACAGGCTCGCAGACATTCTCGCCGGCGTCCTCGGCGCCAAGGTGACGTTGGCCATCCTCTCACTCCTGATCGTCATCCCGGCAAGCCTCCTTGTCCCGGCCATCCATCGCAGCCAGGACCTCCTCTGGCCGACCATGCTCTGGGCGTTTGCCTGGGCCTTCAGCGCGAGCTGGTACTACCAGGGACTTGAGCGCATGGGGGTCGCGGCCGGATGCGAAGCGTCGGCTCGCGTTCTCTCCCTGGCCGGCATCCTGGTGCTGGTGCGGTCCCCGAACGACACATGGAAGGTGCTCGCCATCCAGGGTGGTCTGGTCTTTGCCGCCGTCCTCGTCGAGACGGCGCTCGCGTACCGCCAGGTGGGCTTTCGAATGCCTACCCCTCGACTCGTGTGGAAGACGCTCCGCTGGGGCTGGAGCATGTTCCTGCTCGGAGGTGCGCTCAGTCTCTACACGATCGGAAACGGTTTCATCCTCGGGCTCTTCGCATCTTCAACCGTGGTTGGCTATTACATGGGCGCCGAACGCATCAGCAAGAACTTCGCCACCCTGCTCAGCCCGATCACCCAGGCCGTCTTCCCTCGGACCAGTCACCTCGCCGTGCATGCTCGCGGCGAGGCGGCCAGGCTGACCCGGACGAGCCTCTTCGTGATGGGCGGCACCGCCTGCGCCATAGGCGTCCTGGTCTTCTTTGGCGCCCCGTTTCTGGTTCGCGTGGTCCTCGGGCCAGGTTTCGAGCCTGCGGTCGTGGTCCTCAGAATCCTGGCCTGCCTGCCGCCGCTGATCGTGGCGAGCAACGTCCTCGCGGTGCAGTGGATGCTGGCGCTGGGCCTGGACCGTCTGGTCAACACCCTCATGTTCTCGGCCGGAGTGCTGAACGTAATTCTGGCGGTGGCGCTGGTGCCCAGGTACATGCACGTCGGCATGGCGATCGCGGTGGTCGCCGCTGAAGCCTTGGTCACGTTCGGGCTCTACGCCGTGGTCCGGATCAAGCAAGTCGACCCGCTGGCGATCGCCAGGCTCGACGAGCAGGCAGAGCCTGCAAGGCTGTCGGCCTGACGGTGGGCGCGAGCTTGATCGAGGCCATCATGCCGCGGATCATCGCTCTGATCCCGCTCGTCCCGGCTATGTGCGCAGGGCTCGCGTTTCTCGTCTTGACCTTCTGGCGCCCCGCAGCGGGCTGCGGCCTGCTCGTGCTGTTGACGCCGCTGACGACTGGCCTGGGTCGAGGCACGATCGTGCCCTTCCTGCGCCCAAACGAAGCCCTGCTGCTCGCTCTCCTCGCGGGCCTTGCCCTGCACCGCCTTCACCACCCGCATCCGCGACCGATCACGAGCCTCGACCTGGCGGTCGGAAGCTTTGCCATCGGCACTGTCGTCGTGCCCTCCCTCGTGCTTTTGGTCTCGAACCAACCCGGTCTCCCGGGCGCGGACACACTCCATGATGTACTGGCGCCGGCGCAGTTCCTGCTGGTCTATCTGGTCTTCTCGAGGACCCCGTTCTCGAGCCGCAGCGTGCCGATGATCCTCAACCTCGCGATGCTCGCCGGCGTCATTGTGGGTCTGGTGGCCATCGCGGAACTCGTGGACGTGGGCGGGATTCGGGAGCTGATGGCCAGGTACTACCCGGTTCCCGTCACGCCAAGCTGGGATCCGGTCTACAGGCCGATGTCGACGCTCGGCCACTACAGCGCGGTCGGGGCTTTCGGAGCCATGAACTTCACCCTGGCCCTGTCCCTGGCGACCGCGCGCCATCCCGACTTCTCCGGACCCTGGTTGATCGTGGTGATGGTGGTGAACCTGGCGGCCGTGGTCGTCAGCCTGACGTGGGCGCCGCTGTTGGTGATCCCGCTCGTGGCCGTGATCATCCTCTGGCACGGACGTCACGTACCGTGGGAGCTTGGCGTCACCGTCGTAGCCCTCGCCGTCGCCTTCGTCGTTTTCTGGCCGGCCGTCAGCGAGCGCATCGCCCAGCAGGGTCTGGCCTCGTCAGTCGGCCTGGTGGTCCCCCAGACCTTTCAGACTCGCCTTGACCACTGGCAGCAATTCTTCCTGCCGGCGCTTGCGGACCACGTCTGGCTTGGTAGCGGGACGATCATCCCGAGCATCGTCCCGACGCCATTGACCGATTTCGTCGACAACGAGTACCTGCGTGACGCTTTCCGGGCGGGTGTCGTGGGTCTGATGCTCCTGCTGGTCATGTTGCTGGCGATCGCCCTGACCGGGTGGAGGAGCCGGCGGGCCGGCTCCGATCCGACGGCGCGGAGTCTCGGAAGCACGTGCCTGGCCCTTGTCGTATTCCTGGCGCTGATTGGAGTGACCGCCGAATACCTCTTCTTCGGCGGCGTCTCTCAGGAGTTCGCGATGCTGGTCGGGCTGCTGGCGGCTCAGAACCTGGTCGAGGCCCGCGTGGAGCAGCGATCAGCGACGGGCTCGCTCACATCCCATAGCCCGGCTTGATCGTGCCTGCGGTAGCCGCCCCGACAGCCTGGATCATCTCGGTCCACGGGGCGGAGAAGTCGCCCGCATCCCAGTTCTGGTAGAGCCCGAAGCCGGACTCATGCATCACGAAGTGCACCCAGGAGACGCCCAGCTGGTTGAAGTCCGCGAGATCGCCCGGCACGTACGCGGTGCCCTGCGAGAGGGGCGCGCCCACCTCGCCGACGAGAAACGGCCGCTTTGTCGGATTTGAGGGATCGGCGCCCGGAAAGTTGCAGCCCTCGGTCCCCATCGGCGCGTAGCAATGACCCGACCAGAGGATGCGGTCGCCATTGACTGATGGCAGATCCCAGTCGGCTGAGCTGACCTCGAGCAGTACGAAATGGTTTGGATCGGCGGCGGTGATCGCGTCGTAGACCCCTTGCGCCCAGGAGTCGTAAGCGGCGACTGAGGGCGGCGCGGGCTCGTTGAACACGTCGTATCCGGCGATCGTGGAGTTGGCCTGGTAATGACTGGCGAAGTCGGCCCAGAAGTCAATCAGCGCCTGCTGGTTGGGCGCCGAGCTCCAGAATCCGTCCTGGCCACCGTATCCACCGTCGGTGCCTCCGGGCGGCTCGTACATGACGGGGATCAACCAGAGATGATTGGCCATCGCCCAGGTGACTTGCCGATCGACCACGGCGAAGAACCTGGCGCGGTCAGCCGCGTACCAGGAATAGTCGAGACCGAAACGGATCACGTTCTCGCCCAGGACGCCGCTCGCCTGCTCATAGTCGGCGGTGTTGACGTTGATCAGGCTGATGTCCGGCCCGCCGCAGCAGGACAGCGCCGGCTCGTTGTTGAAATTCTCACCCCGCAGCACCACGTCCTGGCCTCCGTAGACGAGCTTGCCGTCGCTGACAGTGAGGTAAGAAGAATCCGTGACAGGACGGGCCAAGTCTGCGGTCGCCGAAACCGAGGCGGGCTGCGCGGTGCTGGCCGGCGTCAGCAGCGCGGCCAGCAAGCTTGCAAGCAGGGCGATCTGGGTGTGACGCAAAGTCGGCTCCAACAGCCAGTTCACCGCACGACCCCGGAACCCGTCAACCCGGCAAGAGCCACCGCGCATGGGCGCTCGTCCCAAGCAGGCACGATGCTGTCCCGAGGCGGAGCTGGCGAACCCATTGCCGAGTGGCGTGCCCGCTGCTTTGGTTGAACCGAGATGGGGAGCCGGGGAGTCACGATTCACCAGACCGCAGAGGTGTCGCCAGATGCCGCCGTCGGTGCGGGAACCAGGGTCTGGAACGAAGCCCAGGTCCGGGAAGGCGCCCGGGTCGGTCGCGACTGCATCCTCGCCAAGGGGGTGTACGTGGACGCCGGCGTCGTGGTCGGCGATCGCGTCAAGCTCGAGAATCGGGTGTCCCTGTTTCGGGGAGCGCGTCTGGGTTCGGGCGTGTTCGTCGGACCCCACTCATGCCTGTTGAACGACAAGCGCCCTCGCGCGACCACCCTGGGAGGCAGGCCGAAGCTTGAGGCGGATTGGATCGTGAGCGGCGTGACGGTCGCCGAAGGAGCCTCGATCGGGGGCGGCTGCACCGTCCTGCCGGGCGTCCACATCGGACGTTTCGCGATGGTGGGAGCGGGCGCGGTTGTCACCCGAGACGTACCGGATCACGGTCTGGTGGTCGGCAATCCCGCGCGGCTGGTCGGCTACGTCTGCGAATGCGGTTGCAGGCTGCAGGCGGACGGCACCTGCGCGAGCTGCGGCGTTCGTCTCGAAGCTATGCCGGCGTGAAGGCGGGACCCGCCTCGACCAGCTCGGTGAGGATCGAACCTCTGAGCATGACGAAACACACCCGCCGGCCTTCGAAGGCCACCGCCGGCGTCGGCCGACCGATGAGCCGCGCTCCCCTCGCCTGGAGCTTTTGCAGCTCCGCCTCCAGCGGCTCAGCCAGGAATGCCTCGTGGTAGATGCGCACACCTCTCGCGAGCCAGCCGTCGAGCACTGTCGATCCGGGTAGCTGCTCGAGCACCTCGAGCTGCGGCCCGCAGCCACGCAAGAAC
>VBIU01000185.1 GCA_005880945.1 Chloroflexota bacterium
CACCAAAGGCGTTTGCCGTCTTTGTCTTCCAGAAGAAGCCGGTCATTTCCTTGATGTCGGATTCACGCGTCGGCCCCGCACGCCGCCAATCGATGGTCCGCAGCGAGGACGAATGACACAACACCTCGCCGTTTGGAAAATGAAATTCCGTATCCGGCGCGGAGGGCAACGCGGCATTCGACCAGGACATCCAGGGGTAGGCCGATCGTCCAGGATTGTGAAACACGGCACGCTGTGTGAGAAAATCGTCACCGGGGCCGAGGGAGTATTCGACCGACCACTGCATGCCAAAGTGCAGCTCCCGCTCCCCGCAGGTCACATAGACGCGTGATGTCGTGCGATCGATCCGGGAGAGCACGGGCTCGTTCTGCGTGGGAGAATGAGAAATCGGAAAGCTGACCGCGATCCCGCCGGCGACAAAAGAGAATCGCGGTAATATCCGCACCGGCTTGATGACGTCCGGCGCGTACAGCACCTCTTTGCCTGAGCCCTTATGAATGAGGGATGTGATCCTACCGCCGAGATCAGGGCAGATGACTACTCGCAGTCGAGCATTCTCCAACGCGATGAACCGGTACTGCTTCCGTACCGGTCGCGGCGAGGTTTCGACGTAGCTGACGTAGGGATAGACACCATCGGGATCGAACGCCGTCGGGATCGGACCGGCGGGTATCAGCTCATGCGTGAAGACGTCGTCCTGAACCTCCGTACACGCGACGCCTGCGGTGATCACTTACCGCGACAGGCCGTCGCTCAACGCCGCGAGCATACGCTTCCCCTGCTGCACGGCCTCCGTGATGCGTCGCTGATCGTAATTCCGCTTGCTGTAATCGCGATCGCCGACGAATGTGGCCAGGTGATTCTCGAATGCTTGCATCTGACTCTTGATCTTGCGATCGGTTGACGCGGACGCGAGCGCGCGCACGATCCGCATCTTTTCATAATCCACGATGCCTTCGCGCAGTTTCTCGAACCGAATGCTGCTGTTGGCTCCGGGGTAGACGAGAAACGTGTCACCTGCGGGCCAAATCGCATGTCGCGCGTCGCGCGCCGGGTCGGCCGGCCAGGCATCGTATGCCCAGCGCAGGAATCCGTCGTAGCCGTATGCCGCCGCGTACCAGCCGATGTAGCGGCCTTCAATCGGGGGCGAAAAGACAAACGTGTTGGGCCGCGGCGGAAAACAGGCAACGTAGTAGGTAGTCGTGAACCCGCGTGCCGACCGCTGGCGCACTTCCGGCTGACTGGGCTCGCTGGTGATGGCGGGCGAGTAGTCGTCGAGCAGACTATCCAGCTCCGGGTGCCAGTCGCCGGCGTAGGTGATCCGCCACGACCGCGAATGGTCCTTGATCACTCTCGCGGCCGCGAGCGTGTACTCCAACGGGTTCTCGTTGATGCCGAGGTAGGTCCGGGAGAACCATCCCTTCTGCTCCAGATGCGCCTTCAGATCGTCCAGAAACACGGGCCACACCGCGCGAAATTTCGCGGAGTCGGGTGACCACGCCTCATATACGTAGTTGCCGGTTTTGGCATCGAGGTAGCGAAACCGGTGGCCCCACGGGACGGGCGTGTAGATCGTGATGGCCTTGTCCACGCCCGCATCCATGGCGAGCTGCACGTATTGATCGAAGATGTCGTAATCGAATTTCCAGCTGCCGTCGGCGCGCTTGGTCCAATCGATCATCGCGCCTTCGATCATGTACGAATTGTCGGCCCACGGGGAATGGACGGCGTAGGTGGTGATGTACTTGCCGCCGGCCGCCGCGTAGAGCTGGAGGTGCTTCTTCAGCAGCGCTTTGTGCTCGTCGGACCAGGGCTGGACTTTGTAGTACCACGCCAGGACCCAGGGGTTTTGCCACAGGTCGAGCCTGAACTTCCAATCGCGTGGGCTGGGTAAGACCTGGTTTTGCACGCGGATTCTCACCTGCAATGCGGCACGACTGTCCTCCGAGCTGACGTCGATCGTCCCCTGGTAGACGCCGGCCTCGGTACCGGGAGGAATGTCCAGCGAAATCCACACTGGCCTGACCGTGCGGCTTGGGATATCGAACCGCGCGAGGGATTCGAGTCTATCCGGGACGAGAAAGACGGTGTCCGTCGCGTCGCACCCCCTGGGCGCGGCACCATACGGGTAATTCGACAGCACGTAGCGAACGAGATTCACGTGGAGATTGGTCTTGCTCAACACCCCGCCTTTGGCATTGACGAGGTCATTGGTCGTGATCCGTATCTGCTTCACGGTATCCCGCGACCAAATGAGCAGCTGCGCATTCAGCCGCTCGCCTTTCCACCCGGTGTCAGCCCAGAGGCGGGATTCCTTTGGCAGGCTTGGAACCTCACTGCGCATGTACAACTCATCGGTCGTACCGAACGACACGTTCAAGCCGTTTTGTTGCTGCGACCACCCGAGCGAGTCACTCGGCACATCGAACGTGTACTCCGCCTGGTAGTGCGGCTGCGGCGCAGGGACTTTCGCGGGATCGATCCGCGTGCGTTGCCATTGCCCGGCGGCGACGCCGGGCGCCAGGCAGAACGGCAGGACCGCGAGGAGGACGGTTCTCAGGTCACCAACCCGGATTTTGGGTGAGCGTGCCGTGCGACAATTGAATCTGCTGCAACGGAAGCGGGTCGAGATAGTGCTTCGGCGCGATGTATTGGCGTGAGGCCGCAGGATCAGAGATGACGAAGCCACCGGCGTCGACCTGGATATCCGTACCGATCACGAGCCCGGGATCCCGTTGCTGGTATTCCGTGCCGACGAATTTTACGCCGCGCAACGCCTGCGGCATCTCGGTTTCGGCCGTCTTCCAGCGCCGCAAGTCGTCCCGCCGGAATCCTTCGAACGCCAATTCCACGGTCCGCTCTCGCCGAATCTCCGTGAGCATGTCGAGCCCGTTGGCGCTCACCAGACCATTAGTGAGCGCAGGCATGCCAACCCGGTCGCGCAACGGTTTGATCGTCCGGTTCAGGTCGCCATCGGAGATTGTACCGTCACGCTCAAACAGCGCCTCGGCGAGGATCAGCAAAACCTCCCCGTAACGAAACTCCTTGAAATCGTACTGACCGACAAAATGCGCCGCATCGTCACTTTCGTCCAAGAATTTGCGCAGCATGTAGCCGGTGCGAGTGGCGTTACTGCCCGAAAAGCCTGGAATGACCGGGTTGAACCCATTCTCCTGGTGGACAGCGCTGCCGGGGACGATGAACGTCTGGGCCATTCTGGGGTCCCGGTTTTGAAATTCAGTTGTCTCCAGCGAATCATATCCCAGGAACTGCGGCGAGATCGTAATCGGCAGGCCGTCCTTGCACAGGTACATGTCGGCCAGCTTCTTCGTGGGGATCATGTAATTGAACCACAGTTCTCGGGTCCAATTGTGGGTGGCGCGGCCCGCGTAATACCGTCTGGCCAGGATCACTTCCTTACTATCATCGCCCTGCAGGATGAACAGGAACTTGTAAGCGCTGTCTGTGCCGTGGTCGCGGTACAGGTCGTATTCATTTGACGCAATGAGTTGCTCCGCGGCAGCGATTGCGTCCGCGAGCATCGCCGTGGGACTGCCTTCGGCGTGGTACTTGCGCCACGTGCCCTGGTACAGCGCCGCCCGCGCCTTCAGCGCGAGCGCCGCGCCTTGCGTCACCCGCCCCATCTCCTCGGGGGCCAGCTGACTCTGCTTGACGAGTTTCGGCACCGCGGCGTCGAGGTCGGC
>VBIU01000002.1 GCA_005880945.1 Chloroflexota bacterium
CGCACTACCGGGATCGTTCCATAGCGCAGAGCGATCAGCTGCGCCAGGCCGCAGGGCTCGAAGCGCGAAGGCATCCAGAGCATGTCGGCGCCCGCATACACGCGCTGCGCCAGCGCCGAATCGAAGCCGATGGCCGCTGCGACCTGCTTCGGCCGCTCCGCGGCCCAGCGCTTGAACATGTCCTCGTAGCGCCGGTCGCCGGCTCCGACGACCACGACCTGCAGACCGAGCTCCATGAGGGCGGGCATCGCCTGCTCGACGAGGTCCAGTCCTTTCACGTCGTAGAACCGCGAGACGATCGCGCACAGCGGCCGATCGGTGTGCTGGAGCTTCAGCTCGGTCCGCAGCTCCGCGCGGTCGAGCGCCTTCGCTTCGGGCGCGAGCGACGAGTAGTGATGCGGGATGTTGGGATCGTGCTCGGGATCGAAGAGCTCGTAATCGATGCCGTCGATGATTCCGTGCAGCTTGTGGGCATGCGTACGAAGCAGCTCATCCAGGCCTTCGCCGTACTCCGGGGTCTGGATCTCTTTGGCGTACGTCTCGCTCACCGTGTTGACGACATCGGCGAAATGGATGCCGCGCGCAAGCACGTTGACCACATCGTCGAGGCCCGGAATGCCGGCGCGGAGCAGGCCCCATCGCTCGAGGCCGGCCAGCTGAAGAGCGCCGAAGCCGAACACGCCCTGCGAAGCGAGGTTGTGGATGGTCAGAGCGGTTGCGATCTCGCCGACCGGCCCCTCCGAGTACAGGCGCTCGATCATGTTGGGCACCAGCGCCGCAAAGGAATCGTGGAGGTGAATCACGTCGGGAAAGAACTCGAGGGCCGGCAGCATCTCCAGCAGCGCGCGGCTGAAGTAGACCGACCGGGCGTCGTCATCGCCAAACCCGTAGATGCCGTCGCGGTCGTATAGCGACGGACAGTCGACGAAGTAGACGACCATCTCGCCAAGTCGCCCCTCGAAGATGGTGGCCGCAAGCGTCTGGGCGCCGAGCGGCACCTGAAGGTCGGTGACGACGGGCTTGAGGCCGTGATGCGCGATGTCGATCTGCCGGTAGCGCGGTATCACCAGCCGCACGTCGTGGCCGAGGTGGTGTAGCTCCTTCGAGAGGGCCGCCGTGACGTCGGCGACGCTGCCCGACTTCGCGAATGGCACGAGCTCCGCGGTCGCGAACATGACCTTGAGTTGCCGCGTTTCGGCCACCTCGATCGGGTGCGGGTCGCCAGGGATGCGCAGGCCGAGCGACCCGGACGGCGGCACCTGCTCGATGTCGCGGCCGTCGCGGCTGACGACCAGCGCCAGCTCCAGCGTGTCCCCCTCGCGTTTGGCAAGGTGCGTGTAGGGGATCGACAGGAAGAACGGATCGGGCATCTCCCAATCCGTCTCCGGTTCCGCCTTGGTTTGCGGCTCGACCACGCGCGCCACCGTCACCGAGGCTCCCTTGGCCTGCGGAACGATGCGGATGACGTGCGCGGGCTCGAACCCCAGCTCGACCGCGGCTGCGACCGGCAGCGGCAGGTCCATGTGGCCCTCTCCGTCAGCCGCCGGCGCGCCTGAGCAGTAGATCCAGAACTCGATGTGCTGAGCCTCGAGCTCGGCCGACGTGCGCGGCGTGTCGATCCGGAAGTACAGCCGCTCGTGGTCGCTGCCGTAGAAGACTCGCTCGACGACCCCGGCGGGCCGGTGGAGCGCGCCGAAGCCCGAGCCGACCAGGTAATAGCCGGCGTGGGCCCACGCGGGATCTTTGATCGACGCCGGCGTGATGCTGACCGAAGGGACGCCTCGTTCCGGCGTGCTCGCGCGCTCGATGATCGGCTGGAACAGGCGCGCGGGCGGCCGCTGGCCCATCAGCTTGTAGACGTTCCGAAGGTGCAGGCGGAACTGGTTGTCCCAGATGGGATCCATCCCTGAGTCGTGCTTGCGGCTGAACCACCAGAACCAGTCGCTGCCCTCGGTGATCAGGATTTCCCTCCACGCCAGCGCGGCCTGCTCGGATTCCTTGGGCCGCTGGCGCAGCTGGTCTTCGAGCCAGTCCCGGGTCTCCGCGAGCAGATCCCATGCCGTGTTGTGCTCGGGGTCACCGATCCAGGTGTCGAGGCTCGCTCCGATCCAGCTGCCCGTGTGAAGGCGGTGAAGCTGGTGCTGTGCCGGGTGCTCCTTGAGGAAGTCGCTGACGGTGGTGGTAACGACGTCCTGCGTCGCTTCGAGCTCGGTGTAGAGAGCGTTCAGGAAGTCGTGCCCGTCGCGCGGATAGAACTCCCACGCGTTCTCACCGTCGAGCGCGATCACGGCCAGGAAGTCGCGATCCTCCTGCTGCTCGCCGATCCGCTTGAGGCGGCCGATCAGGTCCTTGGCAGCATCGATCGAAGACATGCGCTGGTAGTCGAACCCGATGACGTTGGAAAGGTTCGAGTCTCGAAAGACCATTGCCACCGACCGCCCTTCGCGGTCCACGTGATGCGGCTGGTATAGACGCTCAGGCGAGAGATGCCCGTCGATCGACCGCGCCAGCACCTCCGCGTCGCTGATCATCCAGTCGATGCCGGCCTTCACCGCCAGCCCGACAACGCTTTCCCCGACCGCCATCTCCGACGGCCACATCCCGGTCGGCTTTCGCCCCACGAGGCGCTCGAAGAGGCCCTGCCCCAGCTCGATCTGGCGCTCCGCGTCCTCGCGATGCGAGAAGTGGCGCTCTGGAAGCTGAAGCTGTGGATTGGCGGTCCGCGCAGAGTCGACATGGCACAGAAGCGGAAGGATCGGGTGGTAGTACGGCGAGAAGGTGAGCTCAGCCTGGCCGCGGTCGGCGAGCTCCCTGTACTTGGGGATCACCTGCTGCATGATCTCCATCTGGGCCTCGAAGAGCGGCCCTTTGTCGTCCTCGGAAAAGTTGCGGTCCTTGCGCTTCAGCTCAGCCAGGCGCGGATCCGACTCAGCCCATGCGGGATCGCACCAGGCCAGGTTGAACCAGACCTGCAGGTCGCGCATGTCGGCGATGGTGAATTGCGCGTCGACCGGCCTCGACGCCAGCTCGAGGTAGCGAGGCGACTGCTGAACTCGAAGGGCGCGCGGCGACTCGCGCATCCAGCGGAGCACGAACTCCCGCTCCTCTCCCGAAAGGTCCTCCGCGTCGCGGCGGCTCAGGTTGAGGAAGAGGTCCACCGACTCTTCTTTGCCGTAGTCCTCGATCTGGGCGAGCAGCGAGGGGACGAGGTTGAAGGTCGCCCGCACCTTGGGGTAGGCGTCGAGGAGGGCCGGCATCTTGTAGTAGTCCTTGGCCGAGCGAAGCCGGACCCACGGCAGCAGATAGGTGTTGGTGAGGTCGTCTTTGTAGTAGGGCTGGTGCATGTGCCAGACGAAGGCGACGTGGAGCGGCTTCACTAAATCAATTCTCCCAGCGTTGCCGGGGCGGCTGGGGTTCCCCCGGCCGCGACTTTGTCCTTTCCAAGCGCCACCCAGACGTTGCAGGGAGAAGGCAACTCAATAAATCCCATCGATATGCCGGAAAAGAGCAGCCGCGCGCGAAGCGCCCGGCGATGAGGGAAACCATCTGGGTTTCCCTCATAAGGCGGGTCGCAGAACCGCCGCCTCATCTCGCCCACTCGTCCAACGCGCGGATGAAGTTGATGTACACGCGCTGCTGCTCTCTCAGAATGCCGAGCGCGCCCAGCTCCCACCACTCGTCGGGCGTGAAGTAGGCGCTGACCTCCGCCTCGGGACCCCAGCGGCTGAACCACTGAATCAGGTGGAGGTTGTCCGATTGCAGCAGCCACTTCGCAATCTCGACCAGCCGCGGGTCTCCGGTGAGGCGCGCCTTCGAGTAGGCGTGGTGCATGAGGCGAAAGATGCCCTGCTGCGCCGAGTTGCCGAGGAAGAACTCCATCCCTCCCTCGCCCGCCCAAGTCGTGCCGTACTCGTTGACCGGCACCTCGAAATCGCCGCCGCCGAGCTCGGCGATCGCCTCCGAGGGCAGCATCATCCTGACCTTGCGGGTCTTCAGCTCGGCGGCCAGCGCGGGCATGAACGTGAAGATGCCCGAGTTCGCGCTGTGATGCTCGCCGAACGTCTCGAAGTCCCACCCGAGCGTCACCACGTCGCCCCACGTCTCGCTTACCCAACCGGAATAGCGCTCAGCTTTCAGCGGATACTCGCTCCAGCTTCGGTTGGAGAAGCGATAGCCGACGTCGTCTGATAAATCGTGGTGGCGGCACAGAAGGGCAAGGCGCTGCAGGGGATAGCGGTAGACACGAGTTGGCTCGCGCCAGCCCAGCTGCCACGCCCGGCCCTCCATGAAGGCGCCGGTAAACCCACATTGCTGAAGAGCGAAGTAGACGTCGTTCGACATGAACATCTCGGTCGTGTCGGTCACCGTCACGGGTTTCTGAAAGAGCGTCTCGAGCCGTTCTCGGGCGTGGACCATGGCTTCCTTGAACGCGAGGATGTCCACGTAGAGCAGCCACGAGTGGTATGGCTCCACGCACACGACCTCGACGTTGGGGCTGGCGCAGAGTCTCTGGAAGGACTCCAGCACTTTCGGGGCCCATGCCTCCGCCTGCAGGAGAAACGAATTGCTGAAGCCGATCGCCATTTTCCAGCCGCGCTTGGTCATGTCGCGGAACATGGCCCCGGCCGGGGTGTAGGCGAAAGTGGCCACCTTCTCGAAGTAACGCCTGTCCATTGCTTCGTCGAACAGGAAGTCGGGCATTTTCTCTGGCGACGTCTTCGGTGGAATCATCTGGGCGGGCAGCTTCAGCCGCCGCGGCTGGTGAACGACCGTGTAGACGACGAGGTTCTCAGCCACGAGGTGCGGCGGCCTTGCGTGACGGCCGCTTCGGCGCTTTGGCGGTCGCGGGCTCGCTTGTGGGCAACCTGACCGCCTGCTGCGCCGCCGCGAACTCGACGCGCAGAAGCAGCTGGTCGATCACTTTCTCCCATGTGTACTGGCGCGCGGTGACCCGGCCGCGCCGGCGAATCGACGCTGCAAGGTGTGGGCGTTCCTTGAGCAATGTGAGCTCCGTCACCAGCTCGATCGGGTCGTCCGTCTCGAGCACCAGGGCGTTCCGATACGCGTCCGCATAATCCTCGCCGGTCGATCCGACCACCGCGAGACCGGCGGACGCCATCACCTCGAGGCCGACGAGCCCGAACGGCTCATGGCCGGAGTTGGCGAGCACGGCATCGCTCGCTGAATAGAGGACGCCGAGCATCGAGTCGCTCACGTAGCTGGTCATGTTGACCACGTCGGCGTCAGCGTGTTCGCGAAGGATCGCGGCCAGTGCCCGCGGCTCACTAGGCGCCTTCACGTCGACGACAACCAATCCCTGCTGCTCTGCGAGTGCGAACACCTCTCCGCCATGCGGTTCGCGACCGCCTCGAACGACCAGGCGCACGCGACGCCCGCGTCGCTTCAGGTAGCCGGCCGCGGAGACGGCCATGAGCCACCGCTTGTCGGGGTCGAAGCGGCCGATCTTGAAGCACAAATGATCCGCCGCCGCTGCTGCCCTCAGCTCAGCGACTGACTCCGGGTCGGCATCCTGTATCGACGCCCGCGGGATGCCGTTCGGGATGACCATCGGGTTCTGCCCCGACTCCCACATCTTGAATTTCATGTACCGGCTGACGGTGGTCATGGTTGTGGCAAAGGCGAGCGCGCCCCAGTTGATGCGGTGGAATCCGAACGTGTTGTTAGCGTTCCACAGCATCACCACTCGGTCTCGAAGCCCGCGGTAGTACAGCGAGTCGGAGATGAGGTTCATCGACGACGCGGTGTGCCATTCCTCCCCCATGAGGACGACGTTGCGGCCGGATGCGACTGCCGGAGCGATGACCTGATTGATAAGACTCAGCGGCAGGCTCGAGTTCCAGTCGCGGACCTTCTCGTCCTCGCCGTCGTACACGCCGCCTCGATGCCGAGCCGAGATCCATTGACACCAACGCCGGTAGTGCAGTCGCCCGCCCTCGTGGGTTTCCTCGCCGGGAAGATCCGGGTCGCCACAGAAGAAGAGGTGTGTCTCGTAGCCGAGCTGCGCGAGAGTTCGCGTCAGTCCCTTCACCCGGACGCCGAGCCCGCCAGCCTGGCTGTACACATCCGGGCCTTCGAAGCTCAGGACGACGAAGACCGTTCGCTGCGGCGCGAAGATCATTTCGCGGCCTGCATCGCCTCGATCGCAGCCGCGTGCAGCTCGCGATCCGCCGCGCAAAGCAGCGTGGTCCTGGTCTCGAGGCTGCATGCGAGACCGCCAAGAGGCTTGCCCTCGATATCGCTGGCCACGCCGCCGGTCTCGGCAAGGACGAGCAGGCTCGCGGCCATGTCGAAGACTCGCATGGGGACTGGAGCGCAAAAGACGTCGATACCGCCCGCCGCGGTGTGGGCTATCGACAGCGCCATCGAGCCGAGGATACGGATCTTTCCCGATCGCTCCACCAGCGGCCGCGCGACAGCAAGCGATCGCGGCGAGCTCTCCAGGCCGAGCAGGTGGATACGGCCGTGGTCCTGGGGAGGTTCCACCTCGATACGGTGCCCGGCACGCTTCGCGCCCTGTCTTCGAATCGCGGTCCAGGATTCGCCGGTCACCAGGTTCATCACGCAGCCGGCCACCGTGTCGGCCACCGTCGGCCCCTCGACAAGCGCGAGCATCACTGCATACAGGGGCAGACCCTGCTTGGCGTTCAGGCTGCCGTCAACCGGGTCGACCAGCACCAGCGGATAGTCAGCTCCGAAGCTGCGGCGTCCGACCTCCTCGGACAGCACCGAGAAACGTTCGCCGTCGTCCGCCGCCGCTTGCAGCCGCCCCAGGACGACGGCCTCCGCAGCTCGGTCGAGCTCCATCGTCCGGTCGCCGCCCGCGCCTACCTCGAGCTGCTTGCGGCCGGCCTCCGTGCCCGCCAGCGGCAGAACCGTCTCGCGCACGTCGACGCTTATCCGCTGGAAGAGCGCGAGCCACTCGGCCGGTCTCAGCGCTAGAGACGCCAGCGATAAGTGAGGCCGGAGACGGTCAGGGAAGGCCCCCGGCACCACCTGAGAACTGCGGGTCCATCTTTCGGCGTCGCCGGCGGCGTCGCTCCACCACGATCGTCGTCAGAAAGGGCTGCTGCATAGCCCACACGCGTTCGATCAGCTGCGGGATGGGGATGTTGTGAGGTTGTTTGATCCCGAGCATGACCAGCCGCTCGGCGGCAGAATCCGTGAGCTCGGTGGTGTCGTGGAGATTGAGCTGCTCGAGCGTCTCCAATATGTCGTCCAGGCGACGCAGGACCTGACGCCGCTCCTGGTCTTCCCGCTGCAGCATCGGAGACAGCTTACTTGCTGGCGGCAGTCGTCAGGGCGAGACTCACTTCGCCCGGGCGCTCGAACTGCAACCAATGGCCGGCGCCTTCCAACACCTGGAGCCGGTAGTCGCCCACGACGTGCCGTCCGGTCTCCTCCGCAGCGCGCCTCCCAAGGGCCGGATCCTGGTCGCCCCACAGGAACACGGTCGGCGTCGTGATGGGCCCGATCTCGGTGAGCGACTCCCAGGCGGGACCGCCCGCCAGGTTGGCACGGTAGTAGTTGAGCGCTGCCGTGAGGCGGCCCGGCCGGCTCAGCGAGCGGGTGAAGTGGTCGATCACGCTCGGGGGCACCGCGTCAGGGTTGGGACCGATAGTGAACATGTGCCTGAGCCGCCGGTAATTGTCGTCCTCCAGCACGTGCTCGGCCTTGCCTTCCTGGACGAACAGCGCGACGTAGCGCGAGCGCGCCTTCTGGTCCTCATCGTCGCGGCTCGCGGCCGCGAGGGCGGCCGGATGGGGCGCCGACAACACCGTCAGCGTGTCCGTCATCTCGGGATACCGACCGGCGAAATACCATGCCACCATCGCGCCCCAGTCATGACCGGCGACATGGGCGGACGTCCGCCCGAAGGCCGTGATCATGAAACGCACGTCGTCGGCAAGGTGATCGATGGTGTAGCCGGCTGAGTCGGCCGGAGCATCGCTCAGGCCGTAGCCCCTCAGGTCGGGCGCGACCGCGAGACAGCCTGCTTTCGCCAGCGCGGCGACCTGCTGAGACCAGGACTCCGCGCCTTCTGGAAATCCGTGCAGGAGGATGAACATCTCGCCGCCGGACGGACCGTCGACCATCGTCCGGAAGCGGAGGCCGTTGGCCTGAATCATGTGCTGGCTCGCGGTCACGTCATCGACTCTTCAACGATTTGAGGAAGTCGGCGGCGACGTCGAGCGCCTGGTCGAGGACCCCGAGCAGGCCGTGGCCCTGGCCTTTGAAGATCTCGAGCCGGACGCGCGGCACGAGCTTCACCGAAGTTTTCAACAGGTCGATGCGTGCAAAAGGATCGCGGTCGCCGCTCATGAAGAGAGTCGGACAGCGGATCAAAGGAAGGTGCTCTGTGCGGAGCTGGTCGGTGAAACCGGGGCGATGCAGTGGATACGAGAAGAGGATCAGGCCGCCGAAGTCCGCCTCGATCGCCGCCATGCTCGCGACTCGCCCGCCGAACGACTGGCCGCCTCCGATCACATCGTGGCCGCTGCCTGAGGTCTTGATGAAGATGGGGACGGCGCGCTCCGCGGTTCCCTTGGGCAGGTCGACCGCCACCGAATCGATTCCGCGTCGCTTGAACCCGACCACGTAGGGCTTCATCGAGGCCGCGTTGCCCGATGCGCCATGACCGAGGACGACCCTTATCACGGTGTAATGAATTGTGAGTTGTCAACAGCGCTCAGTTGAGCGATGCGGCTCGTGATTGCTCCAACCATTGGCGAGAAATCTTTACCTCGATGCGACCGAGACACACCGCGCACCAGACTGTCTCGCAACGCTCGCATGCGATGTGTTGATGGTCTTTCGAGAGGTCCAACTCCATGGTGAAGGTCCCGCACTCGAAGCATTTCACCGGACACCTCACGAAAAAAAATCTTATCAACCCCTTGACGTATGTGTTCCATTCCGGTATCAAAACAACTTGTATGGCGATGCGACTCGTGGTTGCAACCACAGAGGCAACCAACACGACGCGAGTGCGCGACCCATTTCGCACAACCGCCAACGTCTCGGAGACTTCGTCATTGAGGCTCCGCGGCGAAGCCCGGTGGGTTGCAGCGATGCAACTAATTGGGTCGTAAAAAAAGCGAAGGAGGTAATAATGATGGCTGCAAAGAAGAAGGCTGCAAAGAAGACGGCTGCAAAGAAGAAGCCGGCTGCCAAGAAGAAGAAGTAGTAACAACTACTTCTTTTTCGTTTCGTAACTAGTAAGAGCCGGGGTTCTGTGGAGCCCCGGCTCTCCTCTTTGAAAGTGAGTCGTGCGCGAGTAACGCTTCGTACCACTAGAAGGAGGTGAAGTCGATTGGCCGCTAAGAAGAAGAAGACCGTCAAGAAGGCCGCGAAGAAGGCCGTCAAGAAAGCCGTCAAGAAGAAGGCGCGAAAGTAACGCTGTTTGGAGAGCCGGGGTTTTCGAGCCCCGGCTCTTTTCCTCCATCTCCCCGCAAGGGAAGAGGGCAGGGTGAGGGGCGTTAACCAGAACGCCCCATAACGACGACTCCATATAAGAAGGAGGGCTTGACTTACGAACATTTGTTCGATATGTTCTCAGTACCTCCTCCTCTCCTGCGTCTTCACCCGGAGGCTCAAAAAAGATGCAGGAAACCCAGCTCGACCATGCCATCAGTGCGATCCGGGTGCGCTTCGGCAGCCAGGCGCTGACGAGGGCGGCGCAACTGCCGCCCCCGCAGCCCTGGCCGAGCTGCACCCCCCTTGATCGCTTGACTGGGATCGGAGGTCTACCTCGCGGCCGGCTCACCCTCCTGACGGGAAGTGGAACCTGCGGCAAGCTCACGCTCGCCCTCGCGCTGCTCGGAAGCGCCACCCACGAGTTCGCACATGCCGTGGTTATCGACACTCGCTCTTCCTTCGATCCCTGGGCGCTGCTGCCGTTCGATCCCGATCTGAGCTCGATCACAGTCGTGCGCCTGGAGTCGGACTCAGCCGGCGAGGCGGCGGCGGCGCTGGCCAAGGCAGGCGCCGGCTTCATCCTTCTAATGGGCGAGATTCCGGAGCCATGGCTTGGGCCGCTGGAGGCGGGAGCGAACCGCTCGGGAACTGTGCTGGTCGGAGTCGTCGACGCGCCAGGACGGGCATTCGCGCATGCCTCGAGCTTGAGTCTTGGCTTCTCTCGAACAGAGTGGGTAGTGGAGCGCGGCAGGTTGATTGGGCTGCGGACAATCGCTCGCTGCCTCAAAAACCGTGTAGCGCCTCCGCTTGGTGAAACAGCCTTGGAGATCCACTATCCCCAAAGCGCCGATCTCTTCCTCGAGCACCCCGTTTCAGAAGCACCGCTTCATGTGGCGGAGCTGGAATGCGCATCTGCTGTGGTCTGACGGGAAATCTCGAGCTCGCCCGACGCCCTGACCTCTATGGGTCACCGGTCGTCGTGGGCTCATGGGAAGACGATGAGCGAGTCATCGCCGTCTCCGAAGAGACCATGCCGTTTGGCGTGGCGCCCGGAATGCCGATGCGCCAGGCGGAGCACCTCTGCCCCCAAGCCACTTTCATTTCACCCGACCCTGTCGCGGCCGCACAGCTGCGCGAGCTGATCGCGTCCGCGCTCTACGACCTCGCCCCGATCGTCGAGGTCCAGGTCGCCGGCATCGCCTGGTTGGACGTGAAGGGAGTGCCGAAGCCGGGAGAATCGATTCGCGAGGCGAGACGCATCCTTCGCACCGCGATCGGCCGCGAGTCACGCCTCGGTCTCGCGCCTGGTTCTTTCTCAGCGCGACTTGCTGCGGCTCGCGCGCGGCCCGGCCGCCTCATGCGCATCGAGGACGTGCGTGGGTTCCTCGCCCCCCTCTCATCCCACGAGCTCCCTCTGGACGAGGAACAGCTCGAACGCCTCGACCTGCTCGGGCTGCGCACGCTCGGAGCGGTGGCGGCCCTCGGACCGCGGGAGCTGGAGAGCCAGCTCGGCCGCGAGGGACGCCATGCGGTCCTGCTCGCGCGCGGCGACGAGCCCGATGAGCTGATGCCATGGCGCCCACCACTCTTCACCAGCGCCCACCGCCAGTTCGAGCCACCGGTGGAAGACCGCGAGGCTCTGCTGTTCGTCGCCCGAGCGCTGTGCAGCGACCTCGCCGGCGAGCTCGGCCTGCGCGGCGCAGGGGCCAAGCACGTGCGAGTGCGAATTCTTTTCGAGTCGGGCAACCCTGACGAACGCGCCTCTGTCGTCCGCCATCCGTTGAGCAGCGCGGCGGAACTCTTCGGCCTCATCGGTGCGTGGATAAAGGAGTGGCAGCCGTGCGCTCCGATCACCGAGCTGTGGATCGAGCTCCCATTGCTGGAGGGGGCGGGGCGGCGACAGCTGCGCCTGTGGGCGGGCGGAGACGGCAACAGCGATGAGGTGGTCGCTGCGCTCGAGCGCCTGCAGGAGCGTCATGGCGACGAGGTCGTGCGCCGGCCACGACCGGCGTTCCTTTCTTCCCCACTCCCCACTCAGCGATTCGCGTGACCCGCCTCCTATCACCACCCGCAGGGGTTGAGGTGACCCTGAGCGCCGACGGCACGCCTTGCTTCATCACCGGCCCGTTCAGCGGGTCGATCGACCCGATCGCGCGCTGGAAGGTCGAAACAGAGTGGTGGAACGAATTGGTCATTCGCGAGTACTGGAAGGCGCTGCTCAACAGCAACCTTCTGTGCGAGCTGTACCACGACCTCACCAACGACGAGTGGTTCGTGGAACGGGTCTATGACTAGCGGGTCAGAAGACAATCCTCAGAAAAAAGAATTGACCCCGCCGGTTCGCTTCGCTGGCTCCAGCATCTGCCTTGCGGCTGATGCCAGATCCCTCGCACGTTCCCTTCGGGGCCGTCGACAACGTATGCGACGGCTGGGGAGTTGGCAATCCCCGAGATTCGTCGCCAGGCTATGTAGAGTAGCCGCGCACCTGGAGGAGGTTGCGAAACCAGCACGAAATCCTCGCCCGGAGCGAGCTCGGATGCTGATGGAACGATCCCGGCGCCGTCGGGTGTTCGTCTTCGCGAAGGACCTCGCTGCAAAGCTCGATGCAGCCATCACAGATAAAGACGCCAGGTCCAGCGACGAGCTTTCTGACCTGCTGCTCGCCTTTGCCACAGAACGAGCAGCGTGCATGACGGCGACGATCCCCTCGTTCCTTCATCACGTCCCAGAAGCATAGGCGGGAGCTGCGGACGTGAACCCTTACGTGGAGCTTCACTGTCACTCCAACTTCTCTTTTCTCGACGGTGGCTCGCACCCCGCCGAGCTGGCATTCCGCGCCGCCGAGCTGGGCATGCCCGCGCTCGCGATCACCGACCGCGGAGGCGTATACGGGGCCGTCAGGTTTCTCCAGGCGTGTCGCAAAGTCGGTGTGAAGCCGCTCATCGGAGCGACGCTCGAGGTCGACGGCGAGGACGTCGTGATGATCGCCCGCAACCTGCGCGGTTACTCCAACCTCTGCCGCCTCCTCACCCTTGCCCACACAGATCAGCCCAAGGGTGAGGCGCGCACGACGCTGGCCACTGTCGCCGAGCACCGTGGCGATCTCTTCTACCTCAGCGCAACAGACGTCGAAACGCGCCTTCGCAACATTCAAGAGGCGCTGGGCAAGGATGACGTCTTCAGCGAGCTGCACCATCACCTTCGCTCAGAGGATCCTTGGGTGCTCGAAGGCAGGGCGAACATGGCAAAGCGCTGCGGCGCGCCGATCGTGGCCACCAACCAGGTCCACTATCACGTGCCCGAGCGCCGCCGGCTGCACGACGTGTTGGTCGCGATCCGCCACCGCGCGACCCTCGACGAGGCGCGACAACATCTTTTCCCGAACGCTGAGCACTGCCTGAAGAGCGGTGAGGAGATTCGCCCCCTTTTCAAGGGCCACGAGGAAGCGCTCGCCGCCCCATGGGACATCGCGCAGCAGTGCGAGCTCGAGCTGGACTTCCGCAAGGTTCGCTTTCCCGGCTATCCCGTCCCGGCGGGCGAGACACCCTTCTCGTTCCTCTACAAGCTTTGTTTCGAGGGCGTTCGCGAGCGCTACCGCCCCATCACCCCCGAGGTCGCGCGCCGGCTCCAACGCGAGCTGGAGGTGATCGAGAAGACAGGCCTGGCCGAGTTCTTTCTCATCAACTGGGATCTCATGCGCTTCGCGCGCGAGCATGGCGTGCCCGGCCAGGGTCGCGGCTCGGCCGCTGACTCGATCGTCGCGTATGTGCTGGGCATCACCCGAGTCGATCCCATCGCCCACAACCTCCTCTTCGAGCGCTTCCTGCACGAAGACATGAAGAGCATGCCGGACATCGACATCGATTTCTCGACCGAGCACCGCGAGCAGGTGATCCAGTACATCTACGACAAGTACGGCTGGGAGCGGACGGGGATGGTGTGCAACGTCGTCACCTTTCAGCCCCGGATGGCCATCCGGCAGGTCGGCAAGGCGCTCGGCTTCTCGAACGAGCTGCTCGACCGACTCGCGAAAGGCGTCGATCGGTGGTTCACCGAGGACTTATCGGATTCGATGACTGGCGCGGTGCCTCCGCCTGAGATGCGGCCGAAGAGTTGGCTGCAGTTCCTCGAGCTGTGCCGCGACGTGATCGATTTCCCTCGACACCTGTCCATCCACAACGGCGGCATGCTGGTCACAGGCGAGCCGCTCGTCGACATCGTTCCCGTGGAGCCGGCGACGATGGAGGGACGGCGGGTCGTCCAGTTCAACAAGGACGACGTCGAGGACCTGCGCACGCTGTCGGTCGTCGCCGAGGCCCTGGAGCTGATCAAGGACAACTCAGGGACGCGCCCCGACCTCGACCAGCTGCAGCTCGACGATCCGAAGGTCTTCGAGATGTGCAGCGCCGCTGACACCATCGGGGTCTTTCAGATCGAGTCGCGCGCCCAGATGCAAACCCTTCCCCGCACGCGCCCCAACAGCTTCAACGACCTGGTGGTCGAGGTCGCCATCATCCGGCCCGGGCCGATCCAGGGGAACGCCGTCCACCCCTACATACGCCGCAAGCAGGGGCGCGAACCTGTCACCTATCCACACCCCCTGCTGGAGCGGGTCCTCAAGGACACGCTTGGGGTGATCCTCTACCAGGAACAGATCATCGAGATCGCGATGAGGGTCGCGGGCATGACATCGAGTGGAGCTGATGGTTTTCGGCGCGCGATGACCCGCCACCTCAACCACGTCGAGATGTCATCGCTCGAGGGTGCATTCATCGAGGGCTGCCTCGCCAACGGAGTGTCTCGCGAGGTTGCGGACCAGCTCTTCGCGGCGGTGCAGGGCTTTGCCGTGTACGGCTTCTGCCGCTCGCACGCGGCTGCCTTTGCTCGTACCGCATACGAGACCGCCTGGCTGAAGCTCAATCACCCTGTCGAGTTCGGGTGCGGCCTGCTCAACAACCAGCCGATGGGCTTCTACCACCCGAGCGTGCTCGTCGAGGACATCAAGCGCCATGGCGTGACAGTTCTGCCGGTCGACGTCAACCGCTCGGATGTCCGCTGCCTACCCGAGCCGCTCGCCAAGCCCTCAGCCACCCCATCACCGCTCACCCCGCTCGCGGGGCCCTCCCTCCTCCAGGCGAGCTCCCTCCCCCAGCCCGCACACCGCCTCGAACCCTATGGCGATCTCGACACCACTGGAACCCTGCCTGTTAAGACCGACTACGCAATGCGCATCGGCTTCAACTACGTGCGCGACCTCGGCGAGGAAGGTCGCAAGGCCATCGTCGCGGAGCGCGCGCATGCCGCTTACAGATCCTTCGACGACTTCCACAATCGCCTGCGCGGCGGACCCATCGGCCCTCGCGCCGTGCGCAACCTCGTGATGGTCGGCGCTTTCGATGGTCTCGGCCAACCCCGACGCGAGCTCCTATGGAGCTGGCAGGAGCGATGGCACGGCCACGGCCTGAGGCGCGGCATCCAGACGCAAACAGAGCTGCGATTGAACGGCACTGCGCCGGCGCTGCCGGAGCTCGATGCCTTCGACGTCAACCAGCTCGAGTACCGAATCTCAGATCTTTCGACCGGCCACCACCTGATCTATTTCTGTCGCGACCGTTTGACTGAGCTGGGCGCGCTCGAGAGCAATCGACTTCCCCCAATACCAAATGGGCGAAAGGTGCGCGTGGCCGGCCTGGTTATCACACGCCAGGCGCCCTCCACGGCGAAGAAGATTCGATTCTTCACCCTGGAGGACGAATTCGGTCAGGTCAACGTGACGATCAAACCGGACGTCTACGACCGTTACCGCCAGGTCGCGAACCGCCAACCGATCCTCGTGATCGATGGCGTGATGCAGAGACAGGACGGAGTTTGGTCGGTGCTGGCCTCCCACATCGAAGCGCTCGAGGGTGTTCCGAGGCCGAGCCAGCGGTCCCACGATTACCGCTGACATCGAGCTCAGGCTTACTTTCTGTAGCCAGCCGGGGTCCATATGAGCCAAGCTATGACCGGCCCGTGTCAACAACGCGGCAACCCCAAGAGGAAAGCCCAATGTCAATCGGCAGAGAAATCGAAGACATCGCCCGAGATCTCATCAAGCATCAGCACGACCATCCGCCCGTCCGCGACCTCAACCGCGAGACCGAGAGACGGCAGACGCTCGCTGACCGGATCGCCATCGACTTCACCCGCCTGGTGGGCAGCTGGGTCTTCATCCTCGCCCAGCTCGGGTTGATCGTCGTCTGGGTGTTGTTGAACGCGCTCAGCCTGATCAACCGATGGGACCCATACCCCTTTCAGTTCCTCAACCTCATCCTCACGCTCGAGGTGGCCGCGTGGGTCTCCCTGACGCTGATGGCTTTCAACCGGCAGGCCGACCGAGACAGATTGCGTGCGCAGCACGATTACGAGGTGAATGTCAAGGCGGAGGAAGAGCTGAAGGCGCTGATGAATCACCTCATGCACCAGGACGAGATCCTGCTGCAGATCGTCAATCGTCTGGACCGGGGCGATCGCGAGATGAAGCGGCTGGCGCGTCTCCTCGAGGCCGCTCAGGATCATCGTGCGGAGGCGCCCAGACCGAGCGGGCCCGAGCGGCCGCTCGGCATTCCCGCGCCCTAGCCCTTCACCTTGTAGACCGAGTACTCCCCGTTGGTGTAGACGAGCGAGCCGTGCTCGTCCCAGTACGCGACGTCCGCGTTTCGCGGATCCGCCAGCTCCTGGGGACCGATGAGTAGATAGCCGATGCCGTACTCGTGCACCAGGTCGGGCGCGGACGGATCGCCCTCGAGGATCAGTCTCTCGTCGATGCCCTTCTGCGCGTAGTCATTGAGCCCATAGGTCCAGAGCCAGCCGGGATAGCCGATCAGGATCCGCCGGCCGCCCAGCGTGGCGACCGGGTTGTTGTGCTCGTCGGCGACCACGAAGACCGCGTCGGGGCTCGTATTCCGGCGAACCCACTCTGCGACCTGCAAGCCTTTCGTGTCGGTGAACTGGTAAGAGCTCACCTGCGGATCAGAGGCTCGCGCCAGGTCGAGCGCGCCCGAAAGGCACAGCGCCAGCAGGCAGAACGAGGCGATCGCAACGCCCGCCGGCCCGCGTTTGAACATACCCGCCAGAAGGCCGCCCACCATGACGCTGCCCAGCAGCGCCCAGAAGATGAAGAACTTGGTGTTGTCCCAGTCCCATGGCTGCAGGATGATCACGTTCGGCACGAGGAACCACAGCCACATCGGGGAGAACCATTTGCCAAATCCCGTGGGGACCCATCGCCGCATGAACTGAGCGGCGACCAGCAGCGGGATGAAGAGCGACATGTTCTTGATCCAGAACCAGAACCAGTTCGTCTGGTTCGAAAGCCAGCCAAGCTGGATGCAGTAGCCATCGATGCTGGCCTCGTCGCCACAGCTGCTGTTGTTGGAGGGAGGCAGCATCCAGAAGATGAGAGGAACCCCGATCACCAGGGCCGGAACGAAGAAGGCAAGCCACTCACGCCGGCGGTTGAACACGGCCCAGATCGCGGTGAGGGCGACGACCGTACCGTAGGCATGGACGTGAAACACGGGCATCACGCCCGCGATCACGCCGGCGAAAAGGAACGCCCGCCAGCCCAGCCGCTCGCGCACCGACAGCCAGACCAGCACGAGCGCGATGAGGACGAGGCTGAACCCGAAGAGTGTCGAGCGCTGCGGGACGAGGTAGGCGAGGACGGGGTTGAGCCACTGGAAGTTGTGGTCGCGATCCAATGTGTACTCGCGCGGCAGGTGCAGCAGTACGCTCAGCCCCCCGCGCTGAATGTCACCGAACAGGTAGTAGAAGCCCAGGCCGCCGCTCAGCAGGAAGACGAATACGGCGATCGCGGCCGCCGCGCGGCCGCCCGCGAACCGCTGCGCGGCGAGGTAGAGGACCGCTGGAAAGGCGAGGCCGAGCAGACCGCTGGTCAGAACCAGCGCAGAGGTCAAGCTGCTGCCGAGGGGCACGAGGTTGGCGGCGAGGAAATCGATCATGAACGGATAGCCGAGGTGATTGCCCGGATCGATCGGGAACTCCGGAGGGAAGTTGTGAGCGTATGCAAAGGAGCCTGCAAACGAAAGGTGCGCCGCCCAGTCGCCCCAGATGTTCACGTAACCTGCATACAGGCCATCGGCACGATAGGTGTAGGCCTGGCCCAGGAAATGCAGGGTCCATGCGCCGCACACAAGGACCACGGCCGCGAAAGGCCACGGGTGTCCGGCGGTTCGCGGGGACGCCCACCAGCGCGCCGCGGCGGCTGAGAGATCGGAGGCAAGGCGATCACGTCCCGCGACGGCTGCGCCCATCCCCAGCGCGAGCGCGAGCGCCAAGCCCAGCAGCACCGTGGCCACCGTCACATCGCGAACCACCATCGACAGCACAAAGCTCGTCGACGCGACAGCCATCGCGCCCAGCACGGCTCCGAACGCGATGCGTTCCTCGAGGTTGAGCCCAACCCCGCCCAGGTAGGTGATGCCGAAACCGGCAAGGACGCACCCGACAAGGAGTGCCGCAGGCGGGCCAAGCAGGAGCCCGAGCGCCATGATCGCGCCGGCCACGACTACTGCTCCGATCAACGGCACTGGGCGCCGGCCTGCCCGCACCTCGGCCGAGCGCACCAACCCTTCTGCTCCCATCAGCTCCAGCACCACAGCTGCGGTTTTTCAGGTGGGAGATCCGGGGTGCAGTGGACCAACCAGATCTTCGGTCCCCAGATCGGCGTCCCGTCCGAGATGTACAGGGCCGAGCTGGATATCGGAAGCGCAGTCCAGACGGGATAGAAGTACATGAAGAAGGCGACGGCGATCGCAAGATGTGCGGCGACGAGACGACGTCCAGGTTTCGGCATCCGCTCGGCGATCTGCGCGAGCACGAACGCCAGCGCGAGGATCATGAAAATCAGCCCGCCGAACATGTGGTACATGAAGATCACCCGGCTGATCTGAGACCACGGCAGGTACTGGGTGATGAAGCCGATCAGGATGACGGTGGCCGCGAAGCTCTTGTGCCGGACGATGAAGTACGGCAGCGCAAGGACGCACGGAAGGCTCGTCCACCAGATCCACGGGTTGCCGAGGTTGGACATCCACGCGACCAGCGGCTGCCCGGTGAACTTGTCCACCCCGAGCCCGGTGTATTCCGCGTAATAGAGGACCGGACGGGATAGAAACGGCCACGACCACCACGGCGAGCCGTAGGGATGCGTCGCCACCAGGTGCGCGTGGTACTCGAAGGATGATTTCTGGTAATCGATCAGGTCGGTCAGCGTGTGGAACTGGCCACGGGCGAAGAACGGATACCAGGACGCGACGTAAACCACCGCCGGAATCGCAACGAGAGCAATCACCGCCACCAGCAGGTACACCGGGAGGTTGGCACCGCCCGGAACCGCGGGCCCCTCCCCTTTGCCCCACTCCCAGATCGGGTTGCTCGACATCCCGATATGGATGTTCACGACCCGCCGCACGGCGCGGATGACGAGCAGGAAGACGATGCTGGCGAAGGCCGCCAGGACTATCCATTTGGTGGCGATACCGACGCCGACCACGAGTCCCAGGAGTACCAGAGAAATCAGTGAACCGCGCGGAGTCCGGCTCTGGACGTGGACCAGGTAGAGGAAGTAGGCCAGCATGATGAAGAAGATCGGAAAGATGTCGATCATGCCGATCCGCGATTGGACGAAAAACATTCCGTCGAAGCAGACGAGGATCGCTGCGGCGATTGCAAAGATGCGGTTTGGCCACAACCTTCGCGCGAAGAGGTACATCATCGGCACGCACAGGGTTCCGAAAATGCACGCGGCGATCCGCCAGCCGAAGGTGTTGAGCCCCAGGTCGATGTAGTCTCCTTTGGCGCCCTCGAAGTGGGCGCGATACCAGCCATACCCCCACTCGCCGGCCCCGATGAACAACTTGCCGAGCGGAGGTTCAGGGTCGAAGTAATTGAGCTGGCAGGCATCCGGCGGTCGAGCGCCGTACACGTCTTTGACCATCGATGGCCGGCAATCCTGCAAGCCCTTCAGGTCGTTGTAAGCGTCGTACGGGAAGTACACCTCGTCGAACACCTGGCCGTTCGAAGGCGAGAGGTCGCCGTTCGAGTCCGGGTAGCCGCGCATGAACGGATAGGCGAGGCCGCACAACGTACCGGGGTCGCCCTCGGCGTTGATTGGGGTATTCGAGACGCAATCGGAGAAGATCGGCCCCTGGAACGGATGGAGGAAGAAGTCGGGCATGGTCGGGCTGAAATAGCGCAGCACAAATGCCACAGCGGTCAGCGCCAGGAGCGCTACGAGGTCCCAGTGGTCGAAGTACCGGCGAACTACCGCGTCGGCACGCGGTTCGATCACCTCCGCCGTTTGCGACGCCTGCCGCCACCCTGGTTCTGGCCCAGGCGTTCCGGCAGTCGGGAGCTGATCTCCCATGACACCGCGTCCGCATCTTTGACCGGCATGGCGATCGTGTCTTCCCAAACCATGCGGGCTCCGAGCGTCTTCTTGATGGTGGCCAAGGCCGCCTCATCGTTGCGCAGCCTCACGAACAGAGCGGGACGCTCGAGCAGCGGCCTCATCATCGGCGCGACCATGCGCTTGCGGTTGTCCTGGAAAGCGATCTTCAGCGGCTGGACCTTGACGCTGCGGATGTCTCCGTAGTCGATGATCACGCTCGAGCGCAACGCCGACACCTTGAGGCCGTCATCGAGCGGCTCCACGTAGCTGCGCCACTTGTAGACAAGGAAGGCGCCGCCGAGGAGGAGCCCGCTCGGGATGTACGCGACCCAGATCAGGTTTGTCGTCTGGAGCAATTGCCCCTTGTAGATCAGCAACGCCGTCATCCCGATCCCAACAGCGACCAGAAATCCCGCGAAGAAGCGTTGCTGACGCCACAGCTGGTCGGCGTACAGGATTGGCTGCCGGGCGCGCGGCGGCTGGGCCTCGTTTGAGCTCACAGCGACTGATTATCGGTTAGGGCCCATCCACGACTCCGATCGACGGCTCGCCGCCACTCGGCCTGAAGGCTGTCGGCCTGGTCGCGCGACATCCTCGGCTCGAACTCGCTGTCGATCTTCCAGAGGTCCACCAGGTCCGCGTCGTTCCAGACCCCTGCGCCCAGGCCTGCCAGGAACGCGGCGCCAAGGGCTGTCGTCTCGGTCTGTAGCGGGCGCCTGACGGGGATGCCGAGGAGGTCGGCCTGGAACTGGCACAGCACGTCCATCACGGCGGCGCCGCCGTCGACCCGCAGCTCGCTCAGGGGCCGGCCGGTGTCGTGCTCCATCGCTTCGACCACGTCGCGGGTCTGGTAAGCCATGGCCTCCACTGCTGCGCGCACCAGCTGCGCTCGGCCGCTTCCACGTGTCAGGCCGACGATGGTGCCGCGCGCGTAAGGATCCCAATGGGGCGCGCCAAGTCCGACGAAGGCGGGGACTACGAAAACGCCGCCGCTGTCCGGCACCGATGCAGCGATCGGTCCCGCCTCGGCCGAGCTGGCGATCACACCGAGGCCGTCGCGCAACCACTGCAGCGCGGCTCCTGTGATGAAGATGGCGCCCTCGAGCGCGTAGCTCAGGCGTCCGGCGCGCCTCCAGGCCACTGTGGTGAGCATCCCGGATGCTGAATGCACGCGATCAGCGCCCGTCTGCATGAGCACGAACGAGCCGGTTCCATATGTGTTCTTGGCCATCCCGACGGCGAGGCATGCCTGGCCGAACAGAGCCGCCTGCTGATCTCCGGCGATGCCGCCGACCGGGGCATCGATCCCGCCGAATGCGGCCGCATCGGTCCGCGAGATCTCACCGCTCGAGTCCCGCACCTCGGGAAGATTCGCAAGCGGCACACCGAACAGCGCGGCCATCTCGTCGCTCCACGCCCCGCTCTCTATGTCGAACAGGAGGGTGCGAGACGCGTTGGATGCGTCGGTGATGTGATCGCGGCCAGCGGAAAGCCGCGCAACCAGCCAGCTGTCGACGGTGCCGACAGCCGCGTCGGTCGCGCCGCCGACGTGCTTCAAGACCCAGGCCAGCTTCGTCGCGGTGAAGTAGGGATCGAGCACGAGGCCGGTGACCTGGCGGACGCGATCCTCGTGCCCGGCCTCGCGCAGCCGCGTGCATTCGGCGGCGGTACGCCGGTCCTGCCACACGATGGCGCGGGTCAGCGGCTTCAACGTCTTTCGGTCCCAGACGACGAGGGTCTCGCGCTGGTTCGTGATCCCGACGGCCCGCACGTCGCGCGGTGCGGCGCCGGCGGCTTCCAATGCATCCAGGGCGGTCCGCTGGACCGCTGCCCAAATCTCCTCGGCATCGTGCTCGACCCAACCCGGCTGCGGGTAGTGCTGAGCAATCTCTGCGTAGCCCTTGCCGCGAATGCGCCCATCCAGTCCGACGGCGACAGCGGTGGCGCCGGTCGTTCCCTCGTCGAGGCTGAGGACTACTCCTCGCTCAGCCACCGATGACCGCGCCCTTCATCGCGGTGGCGCAGGGGCAGGTGCGCTCCGCCGGGATGAGCGGGACCATCCGGGTGATGATTTCGCGCAGTCGCGAGATGTTGGCGGCGAAGAATCGCTCCACGTCCTGGACAGACACTGGTTTGATGTCGGGATGGCCTTCGAGCCCAGAGTCGTAATCCGTGATGAGCGAGAGACTGACGTAGCACATCTCGAGCTCGCGGGCGAGAGCGACCTCCGGGTACTGGGTCATGTTGATGACGTCCCACCCGCTCGATGAGTACCACCTGCTCTCGGCCCGCGTCGAGAAGCGAGGGCCCTGGACCGTGACTATCGTGCCGCGCCCGTGCATCTTGACGCCGACTTCGCCCCCCGCCTTCACCGCCAGGTCGCGCAGGACGGGGCAGTAAGGATGAGCGGTGCTGACGTGCACGACTTTCGGCCCGCTTTCGAAGAAGGTGTCCGCGCGGCCGCTGGTCCTGTCGACGAATTGATCGCTGACGACGAACTCGCCCGGCTGAATGTGTGGTTGAAGGCTGCCTGAGGCATTGGGTCCGATCACCCGGGTCACCCCCAACGAATGAAGCGCCCACAGGTTGGCCCTGTAGTTGACCGCCGCCGGCGGAATCGAGTGCTTGCGGCCGTGCCTGGGAATGAAGGCGACGCTCCGGTCCCCCACCTTACCGATCGCGACGTCGTCGCTCGGCAACCCGAACGGTGTCTCGACCCGGATGTGCTCCACCTCGTCGAGAAAGCTGTAGAAGCCCGAGCCGCCGAAGACACCGATCTCGGCTCGATCGCGCACCACGAGCCTAGACGCCAGGCCTCCAGGTCCGATTCAGACTGCCTGTCGCGTAACCCTCGAGGTCGAGCGAGACGAACTTATAGCCGGCGTTCCGGATTAGCTCGACAACGCGCTCACGCTCGTCGACCAGGCGCGGGATCTCAGGGGGATCGACCTCGATGCGGGCCACGTCTCCGTGATGGCGGACCCGAACCTGCGTGAAGCCGAGCGCCTTCAGCGCGGCTTCGGCGGTCTCAATCTGGCGCAGCGCCGCGACGGTCACCTGCGTGCCGTGTGGGATGCGAGAGGACAGGCAGGCAAACGATGGCTTGTTCCAGTTCGGCAGCCCAAGGGTGCGGGCTGCGGCCCTTATCTGGGGCTTGCCCATGCCCGCCTCGAGCAGCGGAAAACGCACTCCGCGGCGGACCGCCGACCCGTGGCCAGGGCGGTGATCGTCGGCGTCATCAGCCGTCGCGCCGTAAGCGAGGTGTCCGAGGCCGAGCTGACGCTGGATCGGCTCGAGCGTGTCGAACAGCTCCTCTTTGCAGTGGAAGCAGCGGTCGGGGTTGTTCCTTGTGTAGGCGTCGAGCTCTAGCTCACTGGTCGAAACCTCGACCAGCCGCGCTCCGAGCGATCGGGCGAGGACTCTCGCCTCCTGCTGCTCGGACTCGGGGTAGGCAGGCGAGCTGGCGAGCGCTGCCGTTGCTCCTTCGCCAAGCTCGTCGAGCGCCAGCTTCAACAACAACGTCGAGTCGACGCCACCGGAGTACGCGACGAGCACCGAGCCGAGGTCGCGCACCATCCCGCGGGCCTTGTCGAGGAGAAGGGCATCGTGGCGGTCGAGCTGGATCATGTTCCAGCCTGAAACGTTAGCTTGCCTGGGCTTGCGAGGGCTCCATGGCCGGGGTTCCACACCAGGCCTCGTAGTCGATGAGCGAATCGACTGTCGGGTGCTCGCCGCAGAGTGGGCAGGCCTTGTTGTGGGGCAGCTTCAGCTCGCGGAAGCTCATGTCCTCCCCTTCGAACAGCAGGTACCGGCCGATCATCGGCCGGCCATGCTCAGCAGGTACTTGATCGTCTCGAAGGCCATCATGCTGCCGATGATCCCCGGCAGCACTCCGAAGACCCCCGCCTCTGCGCAGCTCTGCACCTCGCCCGGCGGCGGAGGTTCGGGGAACAGGCAGCGGTAGCAGCCGGTGCCTTTGGCCGAGTCGAACAGGGCAAGGCGTCCCTCGAATCTCAGGATGCTGCCGTGCACAAGGGGCTTGGCGAGGAAATGGGCGGCATCGTTGGCGAGGTAGCGAGTCGGAAAGTTGTCCGTCCCATCGACGATCACGTCGTAGGGAGCGAAGATCCGCATCGCCGTCTCCGAGTTGAGGTGCTCGTTGATGGGAACCACCTCGACGTCGGGATTGAGGTTGCGGAGGGTCTCGGCCGCCGAGTCGACCTTGGGCCGGCCGATGTCTTTGTTGCCGTGCAGCAGCTGGCGCTGGAGGTTGGAGGCGTCGACGACGTCGAAATCGACGATCCCGATCTTGCCCACTCCCGCCGCCGC
>VBIU01000186.1 GCA_005880945.1 Chloroflexota bacterium
ATCTGCGCTCGCTCGAGAGGCTTGAGGCGTTGAACCCGGCGATGCTGTTCCCTGGGCATTGGGATCCCGTCGCCGACGCCATGGGCAAGCTCGAGGAATATCGCAGGCACCGATTGGAGCGCGAGGCCCAGGTGCTCGCCGAGCTGCGGCGCGGCCGCGGCACCGCCCTCGAGCTCACCCGCCGGGTTTATGGATCGGAGGTGGGGGAGGACCTGATCCAGGCCGCGGAGATGACGATGCGCGCGCATCTTCAAAAGCTGGTCGATGACGGACTGGTGCAGGAAGTCGGCGGCGAGCAATTTGAAGCACTGAAATGAGAGCTTGCGGTAGTTAGAGGCTCACCCGGTCACGCTGATAGCGGCCTCCCGCGCAATGGCGGGGACCCCAGAGGATTCAGGCGGGGAAGAGTCCCGGTCCGACTGTCCGCCAGACCTTGCGCCGGTATCGTAAGCGCGTGTCCGAATCCAAACCGGCCGTCCTTTCGCTGTCCGCGGCTGACCTCGAGGCGTGGCTGATCGCGAATGGCGCGCCCACGTACCGACGGCGCCAGCTGTCGGGTTGGATCGCGCGCGGGGCCGCGTCTTTCGAGGAGATGCACGACATCCCAAAGCCCTTGCGTACAGCCCTCGACCGCCAGTTCCGCCTCACGTCCCTCCGGACCGTCGCGACGACGCAAGCCGATCGTGGGTTGACCTCGAAAACGCTCTACGAGCTCGATGGCGGCCACTCGGTCGAGGCCGTCGTCATGCGCTACGCGGACCGCTCGACGCTGTGCATCTCCTCGCAGGCCGGCTGCCCCATTGGATGTCCGTTCTGCGCGACCGGCAAGTTTCCATTCGGCCGCAACCTCAAAGCTCACGAGATAGTGGAGCAGGCGATGGACGCTGTCCGCCTGCTCGCAGGCGAGAGTAGGCGTCTGACGCATGTTGTATTTATGGGCATGGGCGAACCGATGGCCAACTATCAAGCGGTCGTCGAGTCGGTGCGCCACCTCGCCGGCACCGACCTGCTGGGCATCAGCCCGCGGCGCATCGTCGTCTCCACAAGCGGATTGATCCCGCGCATCGAGCAGCTGGGGGGCGAACAGCTGCCGGTCACTCTCGCGATCTCGCTGCATGCGGCACGCGATGAGCTGCGAGACGTGCTCGTTCCCATCAACCGCAAATATCCGCTCGAAAAGCTCATCACGGCCTCCCAGGGGTATGCGGAGAAGACGGGCCGGCGCGTCAGCTACGAGTGGGTGCTGCTGGCCGGCGTCAACGACACTGAGCGCGACGCGAAGGAGCTGGGCAGGTTGCTGCGACGAAAGCTCGCGCACGTGAACCTGATCCCGTTCAACCCGGTCGAGGACACGCCATATCGCGCTCCGGATCGCGCTGCGATTCGCCACTTCAAAGAGCTGGTGGAGAGTCAGGGGTTGAACGTCACTGTGCGCGACACGCGCGGCCGGGATGCTGACGCTGCTTGCGGGCAGCTGCACGAGCGCGTCATGCGCGAGCGCACTGTCGCACAGGCCGCGCGAGTACAAGGCGCGTAGGGGAGAGCGAACCGATCGCCGGGGCGCTCTTCGCCGGCACTTCAGGTTTCAGCTATGCGAGCTGGAAGGGTGTGTTCTATCCGGCGAGCCTTCCGGGCTCTCGCATGCTCCAGTACTACTCGGAGCGGCTCAGCGGCGTCGAGCTGAACGGGAGCTTCTATCGCACTCCTCCCGAGTCGACGTTGCTCGGCTGGGCCGCAGGAACCAACCCCGCGTTTCGCTTCTGCATGAAAGCGCACCGCGGCCTTACGTACTCGGCCGACAGTTTCGATCGCGTCGGCCTGGCTCGAATCGTCGGAGAGCGGATGGCCCCATTGGGCGCCCGCCTCGGCCCGGTCCTGCTTCAGTTCCCGCCGGCGCGGCAGCGCGATGCAGGCCTGCTCGACTCGCTGCTAGAGGCTCTCGGCCGTCCGGTCGCGGCGGAGTTTCGCCACGAGTCGTGGTTTGACGATGAGACGTACCGGGTGCTTCGTTCTCATGCAGCCGCACTGGTCGTCACTGACGAGGAGAAGTGGCCACGCGCGCCGTTGGTCGACGTGGGGCCGATCGCCTATTTCCGCCTTCGACGCGGATACACGGTGCGCGCACTGAGCCCGTGGCTGGCGGAGATCAGAGCCGCGGCCGGCGCTCATGACGAGGTGCATGTCTACTTCAAGCACGATCCGGAGGCGCCGGCGCTGGCCCAGCGGGTGATGCGGTCCGCCGCCGGAAGCTAGGCCAACGTAGCCGAGCCGACCCCTCTCAGGCAGCCTCGGCCGTCTCTGGTTCCGCCGGCCTCGTCGACCCGTGGCGCCGGAGGAGGATCGGGATCGCGATGACGGCGATGACGACCATCAATAGCGATGCGAGCTGGGCCTGGCGAAGGCCCGCGAAGACGGCCGGGTCGGTGCGGTAGTAGCTCAGGAAGAAGCGACCCAGGCCGTAAAGGCCCAGGTAGATCATCCCGAGGACGCCGTCCGGCAGCGTCTTCTTCAGCCGCTGGTGGAAGGGAAGAATCGCCCCGAGCAGCACCAGCGTGAGCACCATCTCGTAAGCGACCTCGGGGTGGACGACCTGCCCGGGCTGCCCAAGGGTGTCGGGGTTGACGTACTCGACGCCCCACGGAAGGTTTGTCGGCGTCCCGTGGTGCTCACCGTTGATGACGTCTCCAATGCGGCCGATCGCGAGGCCGATCATCGCGGCGGCGCCCGCCGCGTCCATGATCTTCCAGAACGAGATCGTTGCGCGCCTGGACCAGATGTAGACACCGACCATCGCGCCGAACAGGCCGCCCCACTGGCTGATGCCACCCTCGGTGACGACGAGGATCCTGAGCAGGTTGCTCGAGAAGAGCTTGAAGTTCTCCCACACATAAAGGAGACGGGCGCCGATCAGCCCGATGACCACCATCCACGCCACGCCGTCAGCACCACGGCTGACATCGACGCCTTCTTTGCTCAGAAGCCACAATCCGAGCCGCGCCCCAGCCAGGATGCCGAGCACGGCGAACACGCCATGCCACGTGATGAGAAAAGGCCCGAGCCGGAAGAGGTTGGGCTCGAGGTCGATGACGATTTTCAGAGGTATCAAGCGGGGACCCCGGCAACTCTGGCGAGGCGCGCCATGGCCAAGTCCTTGTGCAGAAGGGCGAGCGTGTAGTCGATCGGCGGCGAGATCTTCTTGCCGGTCAACGCCTGCCGGATGGGCATGAACGTCTTGTTCGGCCCGAGCCCAGACTCCTCGACCACTCGCATCAATGCTTCGTGGATCGCGCCTGGTTCCCACTGCACGTTTTGCAATGCGCTCATCGCCACTCGCACCCTTTCGACGGCGTCGGGGTCGAGGGCGGGTGGGGGTGGGTCGGTCCAGAGATACTCGAGCAGGTCGGCCGCCGCGGCGAGCTTGGGCAGGCGCGTCTTCAGCGCGGGCAAGGCGCGCAAGATTGTCGCTTCGTCGAGGCGTGGCAGGAATGGGCGCAGCCGCCTGGCGAGCTCTTCGTCATCGAAGGCGCGGATGTATTCGCCGTTGATCCAGTTGAGCTTTTCCCAATCAAATCGCGCGCCGCCGTGCTGAACCCGCTCGAAAGAGAAGACGCCAACCAGCTCGTCGAACGAGAAGATCTCCTGCGACGTGCCTGGATTCCAGCCCAGCAGCGCCAGGTAGTTGAGCAGCGCTTCGGGCAGGTAGCCCTGCTCGCGGTAGAGCATCAGGTTGAGCTCGGGGTGCTTGCGCTTGGACATCTTGCTGCCGTCGTGGGCGAGGATCAAAGGCATGTGGGCGTAGGCCCGCGGGCGCTGGTAGCCGAGGGCGTCGATCAGCATCAGCTGATACGGCGTGTTGGAGAGGTGCTCCTCGCCCCGGATCACGTGCGTGATGTCCATCGTGGCGTCATCCACCGGGCTCGCGAAGTTATAGGTGGGATAGCCGTTGGACTTGACGACGATGAAATCGCCGATCAGCCCAGAGTCAAAGCTCATCTCGCCCCGGATCATGTCGGTGAACTTGACCTCGCCGCCCGGGACCTTGAACCGCACGGCGA
>VBIU01000190.1:0-4604 GCA_005880945.1 Chloroflexota bacterium
GCTGGCGCACTTGACGTTTTCGCCCGCGCGGCACCACTCGCACTCCCAGCAGCACAGGGTGGGGAAGAGGACGACCTCATCGCCAGGCTTCCACGCTGGATCGTCGGAGGCGTGGACGACACCGGCGCCATCCGCCGCGATCACTCGCGGAGGTGTGACGCGCTGCGCGCCGTGGGCCAGCCAGAGGTCCAGGTGGTTGATCGACGCCGCCTGGATCGCCACAGCCACCGCCCCAGGTTTGGGCTCGGTGCGGGGCCGCTCGCGGATCCTCACGCCGGCCGGGCCTGTCGGCTCCTCGTAGACCGCGGCCTTTCCCTGGCTCAGAACCTCCACGTCAACGCCTCAGGACACGCCATTTGCGAAAGTTAACCGGATCGCTGGGACAGTTGTGACGTCCGCGCCATAGACTGATGGCTCCACTTTTCAAGGGCTATGCGCAAATTCGCCTATCTGCTCACCCTCCTGTCCCTTCTGCTGCCCGCCGTTCCCGTGCAGGCGGCCGACGCGCGCCCTCCTGGCCACAAAGCCGGCCACTACGTGCGGTGGGCGTATCCCAGCCAGATGACCTACGGCCCTCTCGAGAACGGTCGGGGCAGCACGGGTACGGCGCCCGCCGGCGGGGCATTTCTGACCCTGCCCTTCATGGGACCGCACTACATCACCTCGATCTTCGACCATTGCTCTCCGGACTACTCGACCAACGGCAAGACGTGTCGGTACGACGGCTCCATCGCATCGGCGAGCGTTGGAGGTCCCGACCCGGGGTTTGACGCCGGGTACGCCCAGACTCCCGGCCGCCAGGACTACCTCTACTACGACGGCCACGACGGATATGACTACAGCCTCTACTACGAGCCGGTGGCGGCCGCGGCGGGGGGATTGGTCATCCTTTCGGGCTGGGCGGTGCCGTCCTGCCACAGCTGCCTGAGCGGATTGACCATCGAGATCAGCCACGGCAACGGCCTTCTGTCGTACTACGGCCATCTCTCTCATCTGTACGTCGCTGCAGGACAGCAGGTGCGCCGCGGCCAGGTGATCGGGATGTCCGGCAGCACCGGGACCGCGACCGGTCCGCACCTCCACTTCGGCCTCTACCGCACCAATGGCGGCGGTCCGGTCGACCCGTACGGCTGGTCTGGGTCGTATGCCGATCCTTATCCGAAGGACCTTGGCGATATGTGGCTGGGCGGCTCCCCGCGCTACGCGGACATACCGATGCCGAACGTGACGGTAAACGCCGCTCCGAGCCGACGGGATCCCGCCGCGATCGATGTCTGGTGGTCCAGCCCCGGCGGCGGCAACGTCTTCACCGTCTACGCCGTCGGACCCGACGGGAGGTTCAAGACCTGGCTGGGGCGTACGCCGGCGGGCTCGGCTGTGTTTCACGGCATCCGGGGCAAGTCGTACTGGTTCTGGGCCTCCGTGACCACCGACCTCGGTTGGAAGGATGCGAACGGGTCACAGGTGGTCCGGCTGGAGAGCGTGCACCGAGTCGAGCAGTAGGCCGCAAAGCGCCGCCAACTAGAATCAGTCGTCTTGATAGCCGAGGCTTTTCGGGGCAAGACGATCCTCGTCACCGGCACCACCGGTTTCCTGGGCAAGTCGATCGTCGAGAAGTGCCTCCGCTCGATACCCGAGGTCGGTCGGATCAACCTCGCGATCCGGTCGAGCGCTCGCCGTCCTGCCGCCGAGAGGCTGGAGCGTGAGATTCTGTCCAGCCCGGCTTTCAAGCGCATCAAAGAAGAGTTGGGCGAGGAGGCTTTCTCCAAGCTGGCCAGGGAGAAGCTGTCGGTGCTCGAGATCGACCTTGGCCGCGACGGTCTGGGCCTCACTGACGCGGGTCGCGAGCAGCTGCGTACGTGTGAGATCGTCATCCACTCAGCCGCAGCCGTGGAGTTCGACAACCCCGCGGACCTCTCCGCACAGACGAATCTGCTCGGAGCGGCACGCATGGTGGAGGCTCTGAAGGCGACCGGCAGCCGGCCGCATCTCGTCCACGTCTCGACCGCGTACGTCGGCGGAATGCTTCGCGGCCTGGTTCGCGAGGAGCCGCCGCACGACCCCGGCCTCAACTGGCGCCACGAGGCCGCGGTGCTGTCCAACCTTCGCCCGCCCGTGGAGGAGGAGTCGCGACGCCCGGAGATCCTGAAGCGACTGCGGCGTCAGGCCGGCTCGCGGATGGGTCCGGCCGGCACGCCCGCGGTGGCGCGCGCCACTGAGCGTCTGCGCGACCGGTGGGTAAAGGACAAGCTCATCGAGCGCGGCCGCGTCCATGCGAATGCGATGGGTTTCGCTGACATCTACTCGTTCACCAAGGCGATGGCCGAGCAAGCGATTGTGGAGCTGCATGGCGACATCCCGCTGTCGATAGTGCGGCCGTCGATCATCGAGAGCGCGCTCGCGGAGCCGTTTCCAGGCTGGCTGGAAGGCTTCCGGATGGCAGAGCCGCTCATCCTCGCATTCGGGCGAGGGATCCTGCGCGACTTCTCAGGTCTTCCCGATGCACTGCTCGACATCATTCCCGCTGATTTCGTGGTCAACACGGTGCTGGCGGTGGCCGCGAACCCGCCGCCCGATGAAAAGCCGCGCGTCTACCACGCCGCTTCGGGCACGCGCAATCCGCTTCGATTCCGCCGCGTCGAGGACGAGGCCAGACGGTATTTCACCGAGCATCCGCTTCGCGATCGCTACGGCCAGGCGATCGGCACGCCAACGTGGACGTACCCCACCCGGGGCCAACTCTCGGCGCAGGCCGGCGCCGCCCTGCGTTTTGTCGAGGGCGCGCAATGGGTAGTCGAACGTCTGCCGCTCGGCGCCGGCGTGGCGCAGGTGTCGGACGATCTCAACGCCGAGCGCGAGCGGCTGGAGCGCGCGGTAAACCTCATCCAGCTGTACGGCGTCTACACCGAGGTCGACTGCATCTTCGACACGCGCAACGTGATGGGGATCTGGGAGAAGGTGCCGGCGGACGAACGCAAACGATTTCCGTTCGACCCGGCGCTGTACGAGTGGGATCACTACTTCCACGACGTTCATTTCCCGACCGTGGTTCGTATGTCGCGCGCGGAGACCGTCGCCAAGAAGGGCAAGCAGCCAACCGGCAGCACTGCGATCAAGCCCGAGGTCAGCTCGGTGCGTTCCGCGATCGACAGACGCACGGGCCGCGCCGATGTGCTCGCGGTGTTCGACGTCGACGGCACCCTGGTCGAGACCAACGTCGTCGAGTACTTCCTGTGGATGCGGCTTCGCTCCCAGCCCCTGGAGGACTGGCCGGCGTTCATGGCCCAGATGCTGCGCGAGGCGCCCCGATGGCTGTACCTGGAGCGGCGTTCGCGCGCCGACTTCCAGCGCAGCTTCTACCGCGAGTACAAGGGACTCGATTACGAGGTGATGAAGGGCCTTGGGCGCGAGGCGCTGGACGCGGTGACCCTCCGGCGGATCTACCCCGAGGGAATGCGACGAATCCGTGAGCACAAGCGGGCCGGTCACCGCGTGCTGCTTCTCACCGGAGCGCTCGACGTCGTCGTTCAGCCGCTGGCCGAGCTGCTGGAGGTCGAGGTCGACTGCGCGCATCTGCTCACGAAGGAGGGCCGCCTCACGGGCGACCTCGAGGCGCCGCCCCCGGCGGGCGAGGCGCGCGGCGCGCTGCTCGAGGAGTACGCGAGTCGCAACGGAATCGTGTTGAGCGAGAGCTTTGCCTATGCGGACTCGCTCTCAGACCTGCCGATGCTCGAGCTCGTCGGCACGCCGGTCGCCGTAAACCCGGACGCGCGCCTTTCGCAGGTGGCCGGCCAGCGCGGCTGGCGCATCGATCGGTGGCGCATGGCGCCGGGGAACTGGCGCCTGCCGATGCCAGACCCGCGCTCCCCGGAATTCAAAGAAGCAGTCAGACGATGAAGATGGCAAGCGGAAGCCCTCTCCCCTGCGGGGAGAGGGTCGGGGAGCGGGGCGTGAGCTCAGAACAAACCCCCTGCGGGGAGACCGGCGTTTGCTAGCCCTCACCTTCCAACGCTCGATCCCCTCGTTCGCCATCGTGAAGGCCTCGGGCGGCAGGCCGGACGTGGCCACCAGCGCGCTGTCGATGCTGCACCTCGGCGACGTCCCGGAGCCCGAGCTGCCCGCCGGCGACTGGGTGCGCGTGCTGCCCACGCTGAGCGGCATCTGCGGCTCGGACCTGGCGGCGATCGGAGGCCACGCTTCGCTGTACCTCGACCCGCTGACCAGCTATCCGTTCGTGCCAGGACACGAGGTGGTCGGCACCGTGGAGGACGGCTCGCGCGTCGTCATCGAGCCGGCGCTCGGCTGCAAGGTGCGTGGCATCGAGCCCCTCTGCCCGCGCTGCGCGGAGGGCAGGCCCGGCCTCTGTTACAACGTCACCGAGGGCCCGATCGAGGTTGGGCTGCAGACCGGCTATTGCGCCGACACGGGCGGGGGATGGGGCGAGGTGCTCGTGGCCCATCCGAGCCAGCTGCATCCAGTTCCTGAGGCCCTCTCGGACGAGGCCGCTGTGCTGATCGAGCCGTTTGCGTGCTGCATCCACGCCGCGCTGAGGGGAGGAGCCGGCAAGGACGACTTTGTTGTCGTTCTTGGCGCGGGCACGATCG
>VBIU01000190.1:4669-5706 GCA_005880945.1 Chloroflexota bacterium
GCTGACGTCTTTCAGCGCATCCGCTTCGCGACGGCGGCCAGGCGCCTCGACGGGATGGACCGGTCCCTGCTGCTTGGCGGCTCCGACGTCACCTTCGACTGCGTCGGCCGCGCTGACAGCCTCAACGATGCCGTCCGCTTCACGCGCGAAGGAGGCACGGTCGTGGCCGTGGGCATGCCGGGGGAGGAGAAGGTCGACTGGGCGCCGATCTGGCAGCGCGAGCTGACTGTGATGGGGGCCTATGCATACGGCTCCGAGCCCAAACAAAAAGGAAGGCAGACGTTTGAGCTCGCGCTGGAGGCGGCGCCCGACCTGCACCTGGAGAAGCTGACAGGTCCGCTGTTCGGCCTCGGCGAGTACCGCGACGCCATCGCGTACGCGATGAGCGCGGGCCGGCTCGGCGCCGTGAAGGTCGCATTCGATCTGCGAGGATTGAAAGCCTGATGGCTCGACCGGGCGCGGTGATCGAAGTCGATAGGAACACGCCACCCGTGCTCTTCCATTTCGGCGAAGGCGTACGGCTCGAAAAGCTCCCTCTAGGCGCTCGCATCGTCTATCCGCCCGACCCGCTGGAGCCCATCGCGCACGCGGAGCGCGCGATCAAGCGGGCGCTGGCCAAGCCGCTGGAGGACGACCCGCTGAAGTCGTTGCTGCGCCGCGGCATGAAGCTCACCATCGCTTTCGACGACCTCTCTCTTCCGCTGCCGCCGATGGCCGCGCCAGATGTGCGGCAGCTCGTGATGGAGGAGGTGATCGACATGGCGGCGGAGGCCGGCGTGGAGGACATCCACCTGATCGCAGCCCTGGGTCTGCACCGCCGGATGACTCCGGACGAGATCCGCCATATCGTCGGCGACCGTATCTACAGCACTTTCTGGCCGGACCGGCTCTATCAGCACGACGGCGAGGACCCCGAGGCGAACGTGTACATCGGCAAGACGTCCGCAGGCGAAGACGTCACTCTTCACAAGCGCGCCGCTGAGTCGGACCTCGTCATCTACGTGAACCTGACGCTGGTGCCGATGGACGGTGGGCAC
>VBIU01000010.1 GCA_005880945.1 Chloroflexota bacterium
GGCGACCAGCATGTATAGGAGCTTGATCCCGTGCGACATCTGCCACCGCGCCTGCGCTGAGGTTGCCTGCAGGATGGGCCAGTAGAGGAGGAGCCCGGCGCCGATGAAGGTGACGTGCTCAGTGATGTGCAGGGCCTCGGAGTAGAAGGTCGCGTCGTACAGCGCCGGCAGGTGCCAGACGATCATCACCAGCCCGGCGATCAGCTGCGCCGGCACCGGCTCGGTGGTCGCGCGCAGGCCGGGCGCGCGGACTAGGCGCGCGACCATCCCCGGAGAAAGTCCGAGGAGAAGGAGGGGCGGCGCGACGAAGCCCAAGAGAACGTGCTGAAGCATGTGGACGCTGTCGAGGTAGTGGTCGGCGATGGTGTCGATAGGGGTCTCGAGGGAAGCCCAGACCGTGAGGAGTCCGAGACCGACGTACAGCGAGTGCCTCCGTTTGGCGTCATCAACCGCGCGGGCAAGCCAAGCGTGCCCGAAGTAGAGGGCCAGGACCCCGAGGTAGACAGTGGGATCAAGCGGCCAGCTCAATTCTTCGCCCCCTCCCCACCTCGTGGGGAGGCGCGGGTCCGGATCCCCTCCCCACCTTGTGGGGAGGCGCGCATTAGATCAAATCCAATCCTCGCGCGGGAGGGGACTCTGACGTCGGGACCGCCGCCGGTTCGGGACATTTACAGGCAGAGTTGTAGCAAACGCACACGCCAAGGATCGTTCCTGCGTGCCATCGCCCCGCACGCAGCGTGCTCGAGATTTGCGGAACAACATGAACCTGATCGAGAGGCGTCTGTGGTCATATCTGCGGGGCCGCCAGCTCGATGGCTGGAAGTTCCGACGACAGGTTCCTATCGGTCCGTATTTCGTGGACTTCGTCTGCCTCGCCGCCCGGCTTGTGGTCGAGATGGACGGGGAGAGCCACGATTCGGAGGCGCAAGTCGTCCACGACGACCACCGACAAGAATGGCTTGAATCGCAGGGTTACACGGTCTTGAGGTTCTCGGACGACTACCGCGACGACAATGTTCTCAAAGGTGTGGTGGAGACAATCCTTCTTGCTCTAAAGGAGTTGCCGACGCCGAGTTCCCCTCCCGCGCGGAGAGGAAGAGCCTTGATCTAATGCGCGCCTCCCCGCGGAGCGGGGAGGGGACACCTAAACCCTGCACTGGATCAAGTCCAATCCCTTCGCGTCAGCCGGTCTTTGTGGTTTGTTGGGCCAGGATCAGCAGGCTTGTCATCGTGTAGGTGACCATCAGCACGAGCATCGGGTACTGGCTGAGCAGCGCCTTCTGTGCCGTTCGGAACCTCTCGCCCGCGCGCAGGTGCGATAGGTAGACCGCGATCACGTGACCGATCACGATCAGGACGATCTGCGCGAACCAGATCGTCGAAGCCTGCGCAAGGGCAAAGCTGGGCTGCAGTCCTACGACGGCGGGCCAGAGATGCCACCCCTTCTGGAGCGGGTCGTTGAGTAAAGGGATCAAGACCTGTGACTGCACCATGACGTAGCTGTAGTTGTGGGCCATGTTGTAGACGAGCGCGATCGGAACCAGCGTGTAGGCGAATCCTGTCGCCGTGGTCGCGAGATCGACCTTGCGGTTGCCGAAGAAGATCACCGCCTCGATGAAGGCGATGAAGACGAGAAGGAATCCGAACGTGACGAGGATCAGTCCCGTGGTCTTGACGAGGAAGAACCCGAACTGGCCCATCGGCAACCAGATCGGCTCGAGCGTGATGTTGAAGTCCTGCCACGCGGGAGTGCCGAGGATGCCGTCGAACGCCAGCGTGCTGAGCATCAGGATCACAAAGAACACCCGGTTCCAACCCGACGGCGCCGGCTTGAGCAGCCCGACGCCCCACGGGCGGACGTAAACGGCGCTGACGGCGCCCCTGTCATCACGTTCGCTTTCGATGGGGCCGAATCGGCCGACGATGCCGAAGAGCACGGTGAATGCCTCACAGTTCTCAAGCCACTCGTCGCGGCCGAACAAAATCATTCCGGCGAGTGTCACCGCGCTGTAGGCGATGGCCGCGATCGCCACCACGTGCGGTTGGTTGGCCACCCCGCTGGTCAGCTCCAGACAGGCAAACGAGGAGTAAAAGGCGGAAGCGGGCCAAACGCCGACGTGCGGCAGCTTCCAGACCGGCCCGAGCCGCACGAACCGGGTCGCGAAGTCGTAGACCGCCGCCCAAGGGTTCAGCAGGTACCAGAGGTTGCCGACGAGCCCCGAAAGGATCACGAGCCCGGCCCAGAAGTAGATCCAGGTCAGGTACTCCGCCGGGTTGACAGCGGGGTTTGAGGAGCCGAACAGCCCCGACACGATGACCGCCAGCAGTCCGAGTAGGCCGATGGTCCCCCCCAGCGCCCGCGGCCACGGTGAGCGCGCGACCGGGAGCAGCAGCGGTGCCGCGCGGCGTGGGTACTGAAGTGCTTTGGCGCCCACCTGGTCCCCGACGAACAGGATGACCAGCACGAACGAGATCACCACCACGCCACCCGCGGCGAATATGTAGAAGAACAGCGGCGCGGGCAGGTCGTAACGCGGTCCGAAGCCGTGAAGGAAGATTCCCAGATCCAGCATCACGGATTCACGATCAGGTCGCCCAGGTGGGCGCTCGTAGACTCCCACTCGATGTCAAAGGGGCCGCCGCTGATGGTCGCCTTGAAAGTGTGAGAAACGACCTGGCCGGCCTTGGTGTCAAACGCGATGTCATAGCCGTGTAGGTGGACCTCGCCGTCCATGTTGCTCGTGATGTTGATCGTCACCGTGTCGTTCTGATTGACCTTCAGCTCACTTGGCTGCATGGTCGTGCCGTCTGTGACGGTGACGTCAAAAGGGACGTTCTGCGGGATGCGCCTGTGGTTGCCGAAGAGCAGATACGCGCCCACGGCGGCAAAAACCACGATGACGATTGCAACGATGAAGATGCGAGAACGGCTCATTCAGTTCCTCCTTGTTTCTTCTCGAATGACGCGCGCGTGCGCGCGCCCGCGAACAGCTACGAGCTGATGCGCAAGGAGGATGGTGGTCCGCGCTTGCTCAGCGAACCACCAGCAAGGCTGGACAGGAGCTGCGCTCGGTCGGGTACCGGCCATGAAGCAAGGGAGACTGTCGCCACGGCCCGGGGAACCGGCGTTACGGCGAGCACTGCGTGCAGCTCGCCGACGGCAGACTCGAAGCGCGTCCACAGCCAGCCGAGGGCGATCGCCGCAATCGCGGCAACCGGTAGCTGACCGAGCGTGCCCCACAGCAACAGAGACGAGGCCGACCCGGCCGGCGTCCCGGCAACCGCGGCTTCGACCACCTCCTGGCCGATGAAGCAGACAAGCTGGATGGTGAAAAGCGCAGCGACCAGCTCGATGTAGTTGGGTCCGGAACCCGATCGCCCGCGCGCTCGACCACCGAGCACCCGGGCCAGGCCGATCATGAGAATTGCCGCCAAGAAGGCTGTGGCGAGGAGGCCCACGGTGGTCTTGGCCAGGGTTGGAAAGTAGGCATGCGCGCCGGAGCTCTGCACGTGCTGCGCGGCAGACCCGAAGCGCAGCTGGAACGCGAGCAGGTGCCCGGCTTGAGAGCCGACCAGGCCGACTCCGAGCACAGCCGGCGCAAACCACCGACCCTTCATGACGCCGATCATAGGCTCGGTTCCTTAGACGATCTTCAGGTCGACCGGGATGTTGCCACGCGTCGCATTCGAGTATGGGCAGCGATCATGAGCGCCCGCGACCAGGGTTTCCGCCATCGCTGGATCGACTCCCGGAAGGTGGGCCAGCAGCTCGACGGTCAGGCCGAAGCGGCCCTCGCCGATCGGTCCGAAGCCAACGCGCGCGGTGACCGATGAGCCCTCCACCGACACCTTGGACCGTCGGGCCACGCCCTCGAGCGCGTTGTGGAAGCAAGCCGAGTAACCGCAGGCGAAAAGCTGCTCGGGGTTCGTGCCCTGCCCACCCGATCCCCCCAGCTCCGACGGCACGTCCAGGGCGACATCCAGGCGCCCATCCGAAGTCTTGGCATGACCGTCCCGGCCGCCGACGGCGGTCGCCTCCGCCGTGTACAGCACCCTGACCGGTCCCTGCGCTGGAGCCATCGACCTCACCTCCGGCATGCTTTCCCGCCCCGCTGAATTCAACTATGCTCTCCCTGGCAGCGGTACCCCTCCGATCGGGGGCAGCCGGTTGGGCTTCTGAGTAGACCTGTTGTCGGCGCACTCTCGCCCCGGGGCCCATGGCTTGCGGGAAGAAGGCAGCAGGGACAAAGAAGGTGTGTGTGCACATGGATTGGAGGTCCAATATGAAGTTAGCCAGGTTCGTGCCGGTGCTCGTGCTGGCAGGGTTGATCCTGATGGCATGCGGCGGCAGTACTGGTGGTGGGACGACGGCCAAGAAGATCGCGCTGCTTCTGCCGGAAGCCACTACCGCGCGCTACGACACCAAGGACATGCCCTACTTCAGGGACAAGCTGAAGCAGCTCTGCTCAGACTGCCAGCTCCTTTACAGCAACGCGAAGCAGGATGCGCCGACGCAGCAAACCCAGGCTGAGGCCGCGATCACCAACGGCGCGAGCGTCATCGTGCTCGACCCGGTCGACGGCGCAGCGGCGGCGGCCATCGTCACCAAGGCGAAGGCCGCAAACATCCCGGTCATCTCATATGACCGGCTGATTCTCAACACCGCGGACCTCAACTACTACTTGTCGTTCGACAACGCGGCCGTCGGCGCTCTGCAGGGCAACGCTCTGCTCACCGCGATGGGCAGCAAGACCAACCCGCAGATCGTTGAGATCAACGGCGACCCTGCCGACAACAATGCCAAGCTGTTCAAGCAGGGCGCGCACAGCGTTCTCGACGGCAAGGTCAAGTACGGCAAGGAATACGACACACCTGGCTGGAAGCCCGACAACGCCCAGAAAGAGATGCAGGGGGCGCTCGTTGCCCTCAGCAACAAGGTCGACGGAGTCCTGGCCGCGAACGATGGCACCGCCGGTGGAGCCATCGCGGCAATGAAGGCGGCCGGGCTCAAGCCCCTGCCCCCGATCACCGGGCAGGACGCAGAGCTGGCAGCGATTCAGCGCATCGTCGTGGGCGACCAGACGATGACCGTTTACAAGGCGATCAAGGCTGAGGCGGAAGCCGCGGCCCAGCTCGCCTACGACCTGGCCTTCGGCGTGGCAGTGCCCTCGTCGATGACCAACGGCAAGACCGTCAACAACGGCAAGGCTGACGTCCCGTCGGTCCTCCTGACCCCCGTGGCCGTCACCAAGGCGAACATCCAGTCGACCGTCGTCGCTGACGGTTTCTGGACGGCCGCCGATATCTGCACATCGCAGTACGCATCAGCGTGCGCTGCGGCAGGAATCTCGTAACCTAATCGTTCGGTGACTGAGACTGGCGGGTGGCCCGGCGGCCACCCGCCTACTGCTCCCTCGGGCGGCCCGCCGCCTTCAGTAACTAGCGACCGCCAGCCGATCCTCCAGTTGCGCGCGATCAGCAAGCACTTTGGCGCGGTCGAGGCGCTTTCCGGCGTGGACTTCGATGTCTACCCAAGCGAGGTGGTGGCGCTCGTCGGCGACAACGGCGCCGGCAAGTCGACCCTCGTCAAGACCATCGCCGGCATCAACATCCCCGACTCTGGCGAGATCTGGTTCGAAGGCCAACACGTTGCAATCCACGGCCCTCGCGATCCCGCAGCGCTCGGGATCTCGACCGTGTATCAAGACCTCGCGCTGTGCGACAACCTCGACGTCGTGGCCAACCTGTACCTCGGGCGCGAGGAGGTAGAGCCTCCTGTCTTGCTCCTGAGCGAGGAGCGCATGGAGCAGCGGGCTCGCGAGGTGCTCAAGTCGCTTGACGTCAAGATTCCGAATCCTCGCAACCCGATCGCCGCCCTCTCAGGCGGCCAGCGCCAATCGGTCGCCGTCGCTCGTTCGGTGATGTGGAAGGCGAAGGTGGTGCTGCTGGACGAGCCCACCGCGGCGCTCGGAGTCCAACAGACCAAGCAGGTCCTGGAGCTGATCCTCCGGCTGCGCAACCAGGGCCTGGGCGTCGTGGTCATCAGCCACAACCTCGCCAACGTCTTCGAGGTGGCAGACCGGATCGTCGTCCTTCGGCTGGGGAAGCGCGTCGGGACCTACGAGAGGAAAGCCGCCTCCGAAGAGCGAATCGTCGCTGCGATCACCGGCGCCGAGTTCGGCAAGTTCCAGCCGCAAGTGTGAGCGCGGCCGGCGCACCGAGCGCACCGACTGGCCCGCCGGTGGTCAGCAACCTTCAGTCGTTGTGGCGGCGGGTCAGCCAGGGCGACGTCGGATCGTTGCCGGTCATCGCCGGCCTGGTGTTGATCTGGCTGGTCTTCTACTCCCTCAACCCGCTTTTCCTCAGCCCGCGAAACCTCACCAACCTCGTGTCGCAGATCGCCGACATCGGGATCGTCTCCGTCGGGATCGTGCTGGTCCTGCTCCTCGGTGAGATCGACCTGTCTGTCGGGTCGGTGTACGGCCTCGCCTCGGCAGTCATGGCCGTGCTCAGCGTCCAGTACGGATGGTCTGCCGCGCCCGCCATCGTGGCAGGCCTCCTTGTCGGGACCGCGATCGGCACCTTCCAGGGCTTTTTCTTCACACGATTCAGAATCCCGTCCTTCGTCGTCACCCTGGCCGGGCTGCTGACATGGTTTGGCGCGCAGCTTCATGTGATGGGCGAGAAAGGGACCATCAACCTTGACGACCCGACCATCGTCCAGCTGGCGGGCCAGTTCTTTCCCCCGTCGGTCGGCTGGACCCTGGCGGTGATCGCGGTCGTCGTGCTGGCCACCGACCTGTTCATCAGGCGGCGCCGGCGTGCGGCCGCGGGACTGCCTCAGGCTGGGCTGGCCGGCGACCTCGTCAAGTTAGGAGCCGTCGTGGCCGTGATCCTGGGAGCCACCGCCATCATGGCCTCCGACGAGGGAGTGCCGCTCTCCCTCCTCATCCTGCTCGGGTTCGTCGTGGGCTTCGACCTCATCACCACGCGGACGAAATTCGGGCGGCACATCTTCGCAGTTGGCGGCAACGCCGAGGCCGCCCGGCGGGCGGGCATCTCGGTCAATGGAATCCGGATCGCGGTTTTCGCGCTGTGCGGGACGCTGGCCGCCGCGGGTGGAATCATGGGTGCTTCGCGACTGCTGGCGGTCAACTACAACTCGGGCACCGGGGATACCTTGCTGAACGCGATCGCCGGAGCCGTGATCGGTGGCACGAGCCTGTTCGGCGGGCGGGGCACCGTTTGGTCGGCCCTCACCGGGGCGCTGGTCATCGGGTCGATCAACAACGGCCTTGCCCTGTTGAGCGCTGCCTCAGACGTCAAATTCATGGTCACAGGCGGCGTCCTCCTGGCGGCCGTGACAATCGACGCGGTAGCCCGCCAGGGCAGGCAGAGAGCAGGCGTCTAGGGCCCAGGCGGGCGGCGGGAGTTAGGGAATTACCTTGGCGGGGTAAAGCTTCTTCTACATATGGAAACCCCGAAGTCCGAACTGCTCCCCGTCCTCCCCATGGACGACGTGGTCGTCCTGCCCCACATGACAGTCACGCTGGCCGTGGAAGGCGACGGCCAGAAGGCCGCCATCGAAGCTGCCCGCCAGGGCTCCCGCCTGATCCTGCTCGTGCCCCGGATCGACGGCCATTTCGGCAAGATCGGCACCGTCGCCCGCCTGGGCGACTCCGCCGAGCTCCCGACCGGCGCCGAGGCGTTCGTGATCCGCGGCGAGTACCGCGCGCGCCTGGGCAGCGGGCAGGCAGACATCGGCGGCGCATTGTGGGTCAAAGCCGACCCCATACCCGACGGCGAACCCTCCGAGAAGGCCACCGAGCTGGGCCGCGAGTACCGCGCGATGCTGGAGAATCTCGTCGAGTCGAGAGGCGTCCCGCAGGTCGTCCAGTTCCTGCGCGCGGCCAAGACCCCGAGCCACCTCTCCGACCTGGCCGGCTACTCGCCCGACCTCACCATGGACCAGAAGCTCGAGGTCCTCGAGACCCTCGATCTCGAGGAGCGCCTCGCCAAGCTAATCAGCTGGACCAAGCAGATCCTCGCCGACGCCTCGCTGAAGGAGAAGATCCGCAGCGATGTCGCCGAGGGCATGGAGAAGACCCAGCGCGAGTTCCTGCTCCGGCAGCAGCTGGAGGCGATCAAGAAGCAGCTGAACGAAGGCGGCGGTGACGTCGTCTCCACCTACCGCGAGCGAGTCGCCAAGGCCGGCATGCCCGACGGCGTGCTCACCGAGGTCAATCGCGAGCTCGACCGCTTGGAGCGCACGAGCGAGCAGAACCCCGAGTACGGCTGGATTCGCACGTACCTGGATTGGATGCTCGACATCCCCTGGAACGTTCGGTCGGACGACAACTACGACCTGGCCGAAGCCCGTCGAATCCTCGACGAGGACCACACCGGCCTGTCCGACGTCAAGGACCGCATCATCGAGTTCCTCGCAGTGCGCAAGCTGCGCAAGGAGCGCGGTCTCGAGGTCTTGGGCGGACGTGGATCGGGCGCGATCATCACCCTGGTTGGGCCTCCCGGCGTCGGCAAGACCTCGCTCGGCGAGTCCGTCGCCCGCGCCCTGGGCAGGAAGTTCACGCGCGTCTCGCTCGGCGGCATCCGCGACGAAGCGGACATCCGCGGCCACCGGCGCACTTATGTCGGCGCGCTGCCCGGCCGCATCGTTCGCGCGCTGAAGGAGGCCGGGACCAAGAACCCGGTCATCATGCTGGACGAGATCGACAAGGTCGGCAGCGACTGGAGGGGCGACCCGTCAGCCGCGCTGCTCGAGGTCCTCGACCCCGCGCAGAACAACACGTTCCGCGACCACTACCTGGAGGTCGACCTCGACCTCTCCGAGGTCCTGTTCATCCCGACCGCGAACGTGTCCGAGACGATTCCCGCGCCGCTGCTCGACCGCATGGAGCTCATCCGGCTGGACGGCTACACGGAGGAAGAGAAGGTGGCCATCGCGCGCGACCACCTGCTCAAGCGTCAGGTGAAGCAGGCAGGCCTCAACCCTGAAGAGGTCACCGTCAGCGACGAGGCGATCATGAAGGTCATCACAGACCACACGCGCGAGGCGGGCGTCCGCAACCTGGAGCGCGAGCTGGGCAAGATCACACGCAAGGTCGCGACCAAGGTCGCCACCAAGGCGCTCACCCCGCCGGTCGCGATCACGCCTGAGCGCGTGCGCGAGTTCCTTGGCAAGCCCAAGTTCGACAACGAGGTCGCGGCTCGCACCGCGGTGCCCGGAGTGGCGACGGGCCTTGCCGTCACCGGCACCGGCGGAGACGTGCTCTTCGTCGAAGCTACGTCAACGAATGCAAACGGCCACGGGGCGAGCCTCCTGCTCACGGGTCAGCTGGGCGACGTCATGAAGGAGTCGGCCCAGATCGCTCTGTCCTTCGTGCGGTCGCACGCGGCCGAGCTCAAGATCGAGCCCGAGGCCGCCGACAGGTCGTTCCACATCCACGTGCCCGAGGGCGCCGTGCCGAAGGACGGCCCATCCGCCGGCGTGACGATGACCACCGCCATCGTCAGCCTGCTCACCGGACGGCCGGTCAAGAGCACTGTCGGCATGACGGGCGAGGTCACGTTGCAGGGCCTGGTGCTGCCGATCGGGGGTGTCAAGCAGAAGGTGCTGGCCGCCCACCGCATGGGCCTGACGGAGGTCATCCTCCCGAAGCGAAACGAGAAGGATCTCGACGACGTGCCCGAGAGCGTGCGCAATGCCATGACCTTCCACCTGGCGAGTCGCGTGGAAGAGGTGCTCGAGTTCGCGCTCGAACAGCCGGCCCAAGCGAAAGCCAAGACGCAAGCGGCCTAATCCGGTGCCGATCGAGAAGACGCCCATCGGAACGCGCGGCACCGAGATGCCGGGCGGCAAGCTGCTGCGGAAGGTGCTCGAGCCCCTCGCAAAGAGGCAAGTTGGCGCGTACCGGAAGACCGGCGGGACCGATCGGATGAGCCGGATGATGAAGTTTCCTGTTGTTCTCCTGACCACGAAGGGCGCCAAGTCCGGCGCGGAGCGGATTTCGGCCCTGGGCGGGTTCCAGGAAGGAGACGATGCTTGGCTTATCGTGGCTTCGAAGGGAGGGTCGAAGACGCACCCTGCGTGGCTCAACAACATGATCAAGCACCCCGACGACATCTGGCTCGAGGTAGGCAAGCGGAAGATGAAGGTGCAGGCTGAGTCGCTCACCGGAGCGGCGCGCGAAGAGGCGTACCGTCGCGTTGTGGCCGTGGCGCCGCAGTATGGCGAGTACACCAAGAAAACCGACAGGGTGATCCCCGTCATCAGGCTGACAGCGGTTTCGGGGTCTTAGTGGCGGGCCGGCCGGCGCCCGAGGTGCTCGCCAGCGCGAAGACGATCGCGGTGGTCGGGGCGTCGCGCGACCCGCGCAAGGCCGGTGGGTCGGTGCCCGAAGGGCTTCAGCGCCGCGGCTTTCGCATCATCCCTATCAACCCGTTCGCCGACGAGCTCTTCGGAGAGCGCGTGTATCGCACGCTCGCCGACGTGCCTGAAAAGGTGGACCTTGTCGATGTGTTCAGGCCCGCGCCGGACGCCCCCGAAATCGCGCGGCAAGCAGTGGCAATTGGCGCCAAGGGGCTCTGGCTGCAACTCGACATTCGGTCCGAGGAGGCAAGGCGCATCGCGGAGGCGGCTGGTCTTGACTACGTCGAGGACGAATGCACCGCCGTGGTGGCTTCGCTGTACCGGATCAAGAAAGAAACCGCGGCGTAGAGCGTACCGCTACTCTCCACTCGTGCCTCCACGCCGTCCTCATCACCGTCCGCGTGATCGAAGCGTCGAATGCGAGCTGAAGTTTCGAGTCGCCAGCCCGCGCAACCATGCGCGAATCCGGGCCGCCCTTCGCAAGCGCGGGGCCAAGCTCGAGGGCAAGTATGAGGAGGAGAACTACAGGTTCGATGGGCCCGGCAAGTCGACGCGCGGAACGACCCTGAGGCTGAGGGTTCTCAATGGCGGGCCGCACGGCGTGCTTACTGTGAAGGGGCCGGCAAAGTTTGTGGGCAGAGTCAAGGTGCGCGAGGAGACCGAGATCGAGGTCAAGGACGTGCACGCGACCCTCGACCTGCTGACCCAGCTTGGCTTCAACGTCGAGTTCACCTACAGCAAGCGCCGTGTGATGTGGACCCTCGACGGGGTGGTAAGCGTCACGCTCGACACGCTGGACTATGGCTGGTTCGTCGAGCTCGAAGGACCGCTGGAAATCCTGCCCGAGCAGGCTCGCAGCCTCGGCTTCGACCCCGCCAAAGCGCTGAAGGACTCGTACTCGGTGCTGGCGCGAAGGCACCTCGCAAAGTCTTCCCAAGCGAACGGCCCCCTCCCGCGCGGGGAAGGGACTTGATTTAATGCGCGCCTCCCCCGCTCCGCGGGGGAGGAACCTGTCGCCCAAAAGGTACCCGCTAGGTTTTCGGCGGGCCCACCCAGACCGTCTGGATGTTCGTGAATTCTCTGATGCCGTACGACGACAGCTCTCGACCGTAGCCTGACCTCTTGACGCCGCCGAACGGCAGGCGCGCGTCCGATGCGACCATGCCATTTACGAACACCAGGCCCGCCTCGACTCGCTCGGCCAGCATCTCGGCTCGCTCGACGTCCTTGGTCCAGATGCTCGACCCAAGACCGAACTCGGTGTCATTCGCGACCTGGAGTGCCTCTTCCGCATCGCGGACTCGGATCACTGCCGCAACCGGGCCGAAGGTCTCCTGGTCGTAGACCGGCATCCCCGGCTTGACCTCGGTCAGCACCGTCGGTTCGAAGAAGTAACCCTTGCCGTGTCCGTCCACGCGTTTGCCACCGGTCAGGACCTTCGCGCCCTTCTTCACCGAGTCCCTGACCTGCCTGTCGAGGTCGTCGACGAGGTCTGCTCGCGCGAGCGGCCCGACCTGGTTGGCGCGATCCTTCGGGTCCCCCACCTTGAGCGCGGCGACGGCTTTCGTCAATATCTCTTCGAACTCGTCAGCGATGGCCTCAGCCACGATGAATCGCTTGGCTGCGATGCAGCTCTGGCCGTTGTTCTGATTCCGCGCCCGGCAGGCGACCGTCGCCGCAGCCTTTACGTCGGCATCCGCCAGGACGATGAACGGGTCGGAGCCTCCCAGCTCGAGAACTGACTTCTTAAGGGCCTTGCCTGCCGCCGCCGCGACCTGGATGCCGGCTGCCTCGGAGCCCGTCAGCGTCACGCCGGCGACGCGGCGATCGGAAATGATGCCCTCGATCGCGCGCGAGCCGATGAGCAGGGTCTGAAAGACGCCGTTGGGCACGCCGGCCTCGCGGAAGACATCCTCGATCGCGAGGGCGCAGTGCGGCACGTTGGAAGAGTGCTTGAGGAGCATCACATTGCCGGCCGCGAGGGCCGGCAGCCCGGCGCGGAAGGCCTGCCAGAAAGGGAAGTTCCAGGGCATCACCGCCAGGATCACGCCGAGGGGCTGGAACCTCACGTAGCTCTTGGTGGCTGTGCTCTCGATGGGCTCATCGGCCAGGAGGCGCGCCGCGTTGTCGGCGATCCAGGTCGCTGTCCAGGCGCATTTCTCGACCTCGGCTTCGGCCTCGACGATGGGCTTGCCCATCTCGGACGTCATCAGGGCCGCGAAGCGGGATTTCTCCGCCCTCAGGACTCCCGCCACCGACCGCATCAACGCCGTCCTCAGGTCGATGCCGGCATCTCGCCACGCGTGCCTGGAGGCATAGGCGCGCTCGACTGCGGCCTCGATGCCGGCAGCGTCGAGCTCGGGGTAGGCCGCCAGCTCCTCGCCAGTCGCCGGGTCGATGGACTTGAGCATCCCAATCAGATTAACTTGCTCAGACGGCCCGACTCAGGCAGCGTCCCCTTGGTCGCTGCGCGCCACCTCTCCGCGGAGCGGGGAGGAGAATCCGATCGTTACGATTTGATCGTGGCTCGCGCCCCCGTCAAGCGGAGATTGGCCACCACTGCGCCTCAGCCCGACGCCGCGGTGGCGCCCTTGGCGGACGGCCGGCGCCGGGTGGTGATCGAGGCCGTATCCCCCGAGGTTGAGGGCGGCCGGTTTCCCAGCAAGCGATCCCTCGGCGAGCGGGTGGCGATCGAAGCCGACGTTTTCGCCGACGGTCACGACGCGATCTCCTGCGTCCTGCGGTACCGCCACCAGTCCGAGACAGCCTGGACCGAGGTGCCGATGTTGGCGCTCGGCAACGACCGGTGGCGCGCGGAGTTCGCAGCATCGGAGCTGGGCCGGTATGTCTATACAGTCCAGGGCTGGGTTGACCCCTTTCAGACCTGGCGCCTTCAGCTCGCCAAGCGCGTCGTGGCAGGACAGGACGTGGCCCCCGAGATGGAAGTCGGCGCGCAGCTGGTGGAGGCGGCCGCCGGACGGGCGCAAGGGGCAGACGCGACCGCACTCCTTAAGCACGCGGAGGCTCTGCGCAGCGGCCGTGATGCCGCAGGCGTTCCGGTTAAATCCCCTCTACCCAACCCTCTCCCCGGAGGGGAGAGGGAGCTCCCCAGCCGTCTCCCCGGAGGGGAGAAGGTTTCCAACCAGCTCATCGACCTCATGGATCGCCACCCCGACCGGAGCGAGGCCGTCACGTACCCGCGCGAGCTCGAGATGCTTGTCGACCCCCTGCGCGCCCGCTTCAGCGCCTGGTACGAGCTCTTCCCCCGGTCGGCCGGCGAACCCGGCCGCCACGGCACGTTCCGCGACGTGGAACAGCGCCTGCCTTATATCTCATCGATGGGGTTCGACGTCCTGTACATGCCGCCGATCCACCCGATCGGACGCACGAACCGCAAGGGCGCCAACAACACAGTGCGTGCTTCCAGCGGCGAGCCAGGCAGCCCCTGGGCGATCGGCTCAGACGAGGGCGGGCACAAATCCGTGCATCCCGAGCTCGGCACCCTCGACGATTTCCGCCACCTGCTGCGCGCCGCCGAGGAGCACGGGCTTGCAATCGCGCTCGACATCGCCTTCCAGTGCTCGCCTGACCACCCATACATTCGGGAGCACCCCGAATGGTTTCGTCACCGCCCCGACGGCTCGATCCAGTACGCGGAAAACCCACCGAAGAAGTACGAGGACATCGTGCCCTTCGATTTCGAGTGCGAGGCGTGGCGCGAGCTGTGGGCCGAGCTGCTCTCGATAGTGCGCTTCTGGATCGAGCAAGGGGTGCGCATCTTCCGCGTCGACAACCCGCACACCAAGCCATTCGCCTTCTGGGAATGGCTGATCGCGGAAGTCAAGCGCGAGCACCCCGAGGCGATCTTCCTGGCCGAGGCCTTTACACGGCCCAAGGTGATGTACCGGCTCGCGAAGGCAGGCTTCAGCCAGTCCTACACCTACTTCGCGTGGCGCAACACGGCGTGGGAGCTGACCCAATACTTCACAGAGCTGACGCAGGCGCCGGTCCGCGACTTCTTCCGTCCCAACCTGTGGCCGAACACCCCTGACATCCTCACCGAGTACGTCCAGACAGGCGGCCGGCCGGCGTTCGCGGCGCGCCTGCTGCTTGCCGCGACGCTTGGAGCGAGCTACGGCATCTACGGGCCCGCGTTCGAGCTTTGCGAAGGCCGGGCCAAGGAGCCTGGATCGGAAGAGTATCTCGACTCGGAGAAGTACCAGCTGCGAAGCTGGAAGACCGACTCTCCCGACAGCCTTCGAGAGATGATCACGCTGGTCAACGAGATCCGCCACGAGAACCTGGCTCTTCAAAGTGACCGCGGCCTTCGGTTCCATCCAACAGAGAACGACAGCCTGCTCGCGTACACGAAGAGCACGTCGGATCTCGCCGACGTCGTTCTGACAGTGGTCAACCTGGACCCTCACCACACTCAATCCGGCATGGTCACGCTGCCTCTGAAGGCGCTTGGACTCGAGAGCGACAAGAGCTACCAGGCTCACGAGCTCCTGAGCGGCGCGCGCTACATGTGGACCGGGCCTCGCAACTATGTGGAGATCAACCCGCACGCGTCGCCCGCCCAGATCTTCAGGTTCCGCCGCCGCATTCGCAGCGAACACGACTTCGAGTATTTCCTTTGATTCAAACTCCGGCCAGGCGACGGAAGCTCGAGACGTATCAGCTCGACGACGATCCGCTCTGGTACAAGGACGCGATCATCTACGAGCTTCACGTTCGCGCCTTCTATGACAGCGACGGCGACGGGAGCGGCGATTTCAAGGGCCTGATCGCAAAGCTGCCCTACCTCCAGGAGCTCGGTGTAAGCGCGATCTGGCTCCTGCCCTTCTACCCATCGCCACTTCGTGACGACGGCTACGACATCGCCGATTACGAGGACGTCAACCCGATGTACGGCCGGCTCGCCGACGCCCGCCAGTTCATCGCCGAGGCGCACCGGCGCGGCATCCGGGTGATCAACGAGCTGGTCTGCAACCACACCTCCGATCAGCACCCGTGGTTCCAGCGCGCGCGCCATGCGCGGCCGGGGAGCCCGCTGCGAAATCTCTACGTGTGGAGCGAGACCAACCAGAGGTACCAGGACGCCCGCATCATCTTCAAGGACTTCGAAGTCTCCAACTGGACGTGGGACCACGACGCCGGCGCGTACTACTGGCACCGCTTCTTCTCGCATCAACCCGACCTCAACTACGACAACCCACGCGTCAAGGAAGCGATGCTCAAGACGTGCGACTTCTGGCTCGACATGGGCATCGACGGGATGCGCCTGGACGCCACGCCTTACCTCTTCGAGCGCGAGGGCACCAACTGCGAGAACCTACCTGAGACCCACGACTTCTTGCGCGAGCTGCGCAAGCACATCGATACGAAGTACCGCAACCGGATGCTCCTGTCGGAGGCCAACCAGTGGCCGGAAGACGCCGTCGCGTACTTCGGCCAGGGCGACGAATGCAACATGGGCTTCCACTTCCCGCTCATGCCGCGCCTTTTCATGTCGATCCGGATGGAGGACCGCTTTCCGATCATCGACATCCTCGCCCAGACGCCTGCAATCCCCGATACCTCACAGTGGGCGCTGTTCCTGCGCAACCACGACGAGCTGACCCTCGAGATGGTGACCGACGAGGAGCGGGACTACATGTATCGCGCGTACACGCAGGATCGTGCAGCGCGCATCAACCTCGGCATCCGCCGCCGCCTGGCTCCGCTGCTCGGAAACGAGCGACGCCGTATCGAGCTGATGAATGGGCTGCTGCTGTCTCTGCCCGGGACTCCGGTCATCTACTACGGCGACGAGATCGGAATGGGCGACAACATATTCCTTGGCGACCGCAACGGCGTGCGCACCCCAATGCAGTGGAGCGGCGACCGCAACGCCGGATTCTCGAGCTCGAACCGGCAGCGTCTGTATCTGCCGGTGATCACCGATCCCGAGTACCACTACGAAACCGTCAATGTCGAGACGCAGCACCAGAACCCGCACTCGCTGCTTTCGTGGATGAAGCGCGTGATCGCCCTTCGCAAGCGCCACCGCGCTTTCGGCCGGGGCACGCTCGAGCTCCTCCGGCCAGAGAACAGAAAAATACTCGCGTTCGTGCGCCGTTACGAGTCGGAGCAGATCCTGGTCGTCGCGAACCTGTCGCGCTTCCTGCAGACCGTGGATCTCGACCTGTCGGCGTGGAAGGGGATGGTCCCGATGGAGCTTTTTGGCTCGACCGAGCTCCCGGTGATCGGCGAGACGCCCTACTTCCTGACCCTGGGCCCACACTCCTTCTTCTGGTTCAGCCTTCAGCCGCGGACTGCTGCCCCGATCCAGGGCGACGGCCAGGCGCCGGCGGTCGTCGTGCCGGAGATCAAAGTCACAGTCGGCTGGGAATCGGTGCTGCTCGGCTCGGCCAGAGAGCGGCTCGAATCGACATTGCTCGGTTACATCAAACAGCGACGCTGGTTCGCCGGTAAGGCGCGCCGCTTGAAGTCCGCCCAGATACTGGACACGATCAGCGTCCCAGGCATCGATGGGACGGCGTACATGACCACCGTGCTCGTTGCCTATGCCGAGGGCGACCCCGACACATACCTGGTGCCCATGGCTTACGCGAGCGCCGCCGAAGCAGCCCAGATCCTCGAACGCTGGCCCCACGCCGCGATCGCGTGGCTGCGCTCCAGCGGGGACGAGCAACGCGGACTTCTCTACGACGCCCTCGGCCCGCCGGGCTTTGCCGACGCGCTGCTTTCGGTGATCGCGCGGCGCCGCCGGTCGAGCGGGCCGACCGGGACGCTGCTCGGGTCCACCACCAAGGCCTTCGCCCGGTTGCGCGGGCCGGAGACTATCAAGCTCGACGCAGCCCTATCCGTGGCCGAGCAGAGCAACAACTCGGTCGTTTACGGCGAGCGCCTGATCCTCAAGGTCTCGCGCCGGCTCGAGGAGGGCTTGAACCCTGAGCTCGAGGTCGGCCGGTTCCTCACGGAGAACACGCACTTTCCGCAGATCGCACCGATTGCGGGCAGCCTCGAGTTCCGGCGTGAGAGAGGCGAGCCGTTGACCCTGGCCATCCTCCAGGGCTACGTGCCCAACCAGGGCGACGCCTGGCAGTACACGCTGACCACGCTCGCCCACTACTTCAAGGGTCTCGAGACGGCCACCACCGAGGAGCCACCCAAGCTGCCCCGCAGCCTGGTGCAGGCGAGCGCCGCCGACCTCCCGGAGGCTGCCGTGCGAACGGTCGGCGCCTACCTCGACTCGGCGCGGCTGCTCGGCCAGCGCACCGCCGAGATGCACGCGGCGCTCGCGTCAGACCCGGACGATCCAGCGTTTACACCCGAGCGCATCTCGCAGCAGGACCAGCGCTCGATCTATCAATCGTTGAACGGCATCGCCCTGCGCTCGATGGAGCTGCTTCGCGCCCAGCTCAAGAGGCTGCCCGAGGACGCGCGCGAGGAGGCGCGCCAGGTGCTGGAGCTGGAGCCGAGGATCTCGTCGACCTTGCGCGCGTTCCTCGGTCGCAAGTTGACGACGACGCGAATCCGCGTGCATGGTGACTACCACCTCGGGCAGGTGCTGTACACCGGGCACGACTTCGTGATCATCGACTTCGAAGGAGAGCCCGCGCGCACGCTGTACGAACGCCGGCTGAAGAGGCTTGCGCTCAAAGACGTCGCCGGAATGCTTCGCTCATTCCACTACGCGAGCCAGACGGCGCTCAAGTCGGAACAGATCCCGGCCAGCGCTGTCGAGCGACTGCACGCGTGGTCGCGCTTCTGGGTTGGCAGCGTCTCGGCGAGCTTCCTTCGCGGCTACCTGAGCACAGCGGGCGCGGCCTCGTTCGTCCCGCACAGCCCCGAAGACCTCGAGATGCAGCTCACCACGATGCTGCTAGAGAAGGCCCTGTACGAGCTGCGCTACGAGCTCAACTCACGGCCGGATTGGGTCCGCATCCCGCTTCGTGGCATTCTCGACCTGATGGCGCCGGCATGATCGCACCCTCCCTGCTCACTCCGTTCGACCTCCACCTCTTCAACGAGGGGACGCACGGCCATCTCTACGAGAAGCTGGGAGCCCACCTCGCCTGGGAGCCGGAAGGAACGTCATTCGCTGTGTGGGCTCCGAACGCCGACGCAGTGAGCGTGATCGGCGACTTCAACTTCTGGGACAAGAACGCGAACCAGCTACACCCACGAGAGCAGTCGGGGATCTGGGAGGGGTTCGTGCCGGGCGTCAAGCACGGCGCGCTGTACAAGTACCACGTCCATTCGAGGGTCACCCGGAACGGCACGGACAAGGCCGACCCGTTCGCCGCATTCTCCGAGGCGCCACCCCGGCAAGCCTCGATCGTCTGGGACCTGAGCTACGACTGGGGTGACGGCCAATGGATGTCGGAGCGCGCGCGGGCCAACGGGCGCCAGGCGCCATGGTCCGTATACGAGCTGCACATCGGCTCGTGGATGCGAGTGCCGGAGGACAACAATCGGTGGCTCACCTATCGCGAGCTCGCCCCGAAGCTCGCCGACTACGCGCTGAGCCTCGGCTTCACCCACGTCGAGTTCATGCCGGTGATGGAGCACCCGCTCTACGCCTCGTGGGGCTACCAGGTCGAGGGCTACTTCGCGCCGACCAGCCGGTATGGAACGCCGCAGGACTTCATGTTCCTCGTCGACCACCTCCACCAGCGCGGGCTGGGCGTGATCCTCGATTGGGTTCCCTCGCACTTTCCGACCGACGAGTTCGGCCTGCAGAACTTCGACGGGACGCACCTATTTGAGCACGCGGACCCGCGCCTTGGACTGCACCCAGACTGGGGCAGCTCGATTTTCAACTACGGCCGCAACGAGGTGCGAGGCTTCTTGATGAGCAGCGCTCTGTCCTGGCTCAACCGCTACCACGCCGACGCCCTGAGAGTCGACGGGGTCGCCTCGATGCTGTATCTCGACTACTCGCGCAAGCAGGGAGAGTGGATCCCCAACAAGTTCGGTGGGCGCGAGAACCTCGAAGCGGTCGACTTCCTGCGCAGGTTCAACATCGAGGTCTACAAGGAGCGTCCTGATACGCAGACCATCGCCGAGGAATCCACGTCCTGGCCGATGGTCTCGCGTCCGACCTACCTGGGCGGCCTTGGCTTCGGCATGAAATGGGACATGGGCTGGATGCACGACACACTGAAGTACATGTCGGAGGATCCCGTCCATCGCAAGTTCCACCACAACGACCTGACCTTCCGCATGCTCTACGCCTTCAACGAGAACTTCATGCTCCCGCTTTCACACGACGAGGTCGTCCACGGCAAGGGATCGCTCATCGAGAAGATGCCCGGGGACGAGTGGCAGAAGTTCGCGAACATGCGCCTCCTGTTCGCCTGGATGTACGCACAGCCGGGCAAGAAGCTGATCTTCATGGGCGGCGAGTTCGGGCAGTGGCACGAATGGGATCACGACGGAAGCCTGGACTGGCACCTGTTGAACCACATGCCGCATGCCGGCCTCAGCCATTGGGTGGGCGACCTCAACCGCGTCCTGCGCGAAGAGAACGCGCTGCATGAGATCGACTTCGATCCCGCCGGCTTCAGCTGGATCGACGCCAGCGACAACGAGCAGAGCGTGGTGAGCCTCCTCCGGCGCGGGGCCGCGCCAGACGACATGGTCGTCGCCGCGTTCAACTTCACGCCGGTGCCACGGCACAACTACCAGATCGGGGCGCCGGTGGGCGGACACTGGCGAGAGCTGCTGAACAGCGACGCGCCGATGTACGGCGGCAGCGGTCAGGGCAACCTGGGCGGGGTCGACTCGCGGCCGGTCGGCCGCCACGGCCACCTGCACAGCCTCACCCTCACGCTGCCTCCATTAGGGGCGATCTTCCTGAAGCCCGAGAAATAGGAATCAGCCCGCGCACGTAAGCCGGGTCGTGGATGGCCCGAGGGCCGGGGCTCAAACCCGGGCGCCTCGGACCGTCCTGGTGGTTTCTCAGACCACGTTCGAGCACTCGGCGAACGCGGTGAGATGGAACCCGCTGGCGATGTCGTCGTTGGTCGCAGAGACGAGCCACCCGTTGCCCGAGCGGTGGTTCTCGCGAATGTGCCAGTCGAAGAACCCGGCGTCAGCCGTATAGCCTCCGCCCGTCACGACGGTGCCACTTGGGCAGGTGGCGATGGACTGTCGCATGTTCGTGCACGTTGGATCCAGAAGGCTGCAGAGCGTGACCGTCGGTCCGGCGACTTCCGCGGAGACGAGAGTGCCGGTCGGTCCGGGAGGACCCTGTGGGCCGGTCGGCCCTGGAGGTCCCTGCGGGCCGGTGGCGCCGGTGGCACCGGTGGCGCCGGTGGCGCCGGTAGCGCCGGTAGCGCCGGTGTCGCCCTTGGGGCCCTGTGGACCGGTTGGGCCCGTGGGCCCTGTGGCCCCGGTGGCGCCCGTGTCACCCTTGGGGCCCTGCGGGCCGGCTGGGCCGGTCGGACCAGGGATTCCCTGCGGACCGACCTCGTTCCACATGATTGCCTTTTCACTCTTGAGGCAATGCTGTGACGGCCAGTTGATCAGCCGGAGCTGCCCGTTCTGGGCTTTGTAGCAGCCGTGGATCACGCCGGCCGAATCAGGGATGCTGGCGAAGGCCGCCGTCCCCGCCACCACGATCAGGCCGCTCGTAATCACCGAAGCCGAAGCGAGTCGCGAGTGCGTGATGCGACGGACGAGCCTGGACAGCCGATCAGCCATTTTCTTACCCCCCGTTTCATCCGGCTGACGGAATTGGAGGTATGAACGTAGGCGCACCCCGGCCGGTTGTCAACTAAATGATCAATCGCTCGATAAGCGCTTATCTAACGATAGCTAGCGCTCTAGCTTCCGGGCAATGGCGAGAACTTTTGAAACAGCGACGCGCCGATGTACGGCGGCAGCGGTCCTCAATTTCTCCGGGCCCGGTACCGAATGATCAGCAGCACGGCTATGCCCATCACGATGCCAATGGCCCACTGCTCCGGAGTCGGTCCCACAGCAATTAGCGCCGCAAGGTGGAGTACCCACAGAAGCGCGGCGACGAAAAGCAGCAATCCAGCCCAAATCAGGCTACGTTTCTCGCGGCGCATCAGCTGATACCTGGCGCTAGCCCCTCAGGCTGACATCAACGGTCGCACCTAGCTCGACGTGCGGTCCGTTCCCACGAATTCGTTGGTGGTCCCGCTTTCCGCGTTGATGACATGCATCACCGCATTGATCAGGGCCAGGTGTGAGAACGCCTGCGGGAAGTTGCCAAGGTGCCGGCCGCTGCGAGGGTCGATCTCTTCCGCATAGAGCTGCAATGGGCTCGCGTACGACAGCATCTTCTCGCACAGCTCCCGCGCCCGAGTCAGCTCGCCGATCTCCGCCAGGGCGGACACCAACCAGAACGAGCAGATCGTGAAGGTCCCCTCTTCGCCCTCGAGGCCGTCGTCGGTCTCCTCAGTGCGGTAGCGAAGGACCATGCCGTCCTCGGTGAGCTCCTCCGCTATGGCCATGACAGTGGCCCGCACGCGCGGGTCGTCCGGCGGCAGGAATCGGACCAGCGGGATGAGCAGCACCGAGGCATCGAGCGCGGTCGAACCATAGTGCTGCACGAAGACGCCGCGAGAGTCGACCCCGTTCGTGCAGATGTCGGACTTGATCTCGTCGGCGACGCGCTGCCAGGTGACGCCTAGAGCGCGGTCCCCATGGAGCTCCGCGAGACGCGCTCCCCTGTCGCAGGCGACCCAGCACATCAGCTTCGATGAGGTGAAGTGCTGAGGTTCGCCACGAATCTCCCAGATGCCCCGATCGGGCTGCTTCCAGTTGGCGATGGCGCATTCGACAGCGTGTTTGAGGATCGGCCACACGACCTCCGGCAGGTAGTCACGCGACTTGGTGTGCAGGTAAACGGAGTCGAGCACCGCCCCCCACACGTCGTGCTGCTTCTGGTTGTGCGCGCCGTTGCCGATGCGCACAGGCCGCGAGCCCTCGTAGCCGCTCAGGTGTTCGAGCGTCTTCTCCGCCAGCTCATGCTCGCCACCGATGCCGTACATGATCTGAAGGTCTTTCTGGCCTGTCGCCACGTCCGCGATGAAGTAGAAGAAGTCGTTGGCCTCGCGCGCGAACCCAAGCGTGTAGAGGCCCCACAGCATGAAGGTGCCGTCGCGGATCCAGGTGTACCGATAGTCCCAGTTGCGCTCGCCGCCGATGGTCTCCGGTAGCGAGGTCGTGGCGGCGGCCAGGAGCGCTCCCGTCGGGCTGTACGTGAGTCCCTTCAGCGTGAGGGCGCTGCGCTGCAGGTAGCTCTGCCACGGGTGCTCCGGAAATTCCCCGTGGTTGATCCACTCGCGCCAGAAGTCGGCGGTTCGCTCGATGCGCTCAAACGCCGCGTCCGCGCTCACAGGCGGCGGGTGCTCGGCCCACAGCTCTTTCGAAGCTGAGTACTGCGACCGCGGCCAGCAGAGGGCGACATATGCCTTCTCGCCCTGCCTCAGGGTCTGCGTCGCGTGCGCGCCCGGGCCCTCGAAGCCCATCCTGAGGTCGGTGACGAGGCGCAGCGGCACATCGCCTTCCCCTCCGCTCGCGACCGCCTCCCCGTAGCCCGTCCCCGAATACTCCCACCGAGCCGCGGCGCGGCCGTAGTCGAACACCGGGCTGCAGTCCAGGCTCAGCTCGACGCTCCCCACCACGCACTTCGCAGTGCGCAGAAGGATGTGCTCCGCCTCGTAGTCGGTCGGCGGCCGGCGGTGCGTTCCGGAGCGGCGCTGCTCGTGGTACCAGGGGCCGATGCAGAGGGCGTCGCGAACTATCAGCCAGCCGGTTCGGGTCCGCCACGTCGTCTCGAGCACCAGGGTGCCGGGCAGGTAGCGGCGTCCGGCCGGGACGCCGATGCCGCTGGGGCCGAACCGGAAGCTACCGGCGGCCCTGTCGAGGACCGCCGCGAAGACACTTGGACTGTCCGGTCGCGGCAGGCACATCCATTCGACCCTCCCGCTCGGCGCGATCAGCGCATTGACCTCGCAGTCGGACAGGAAGGCGTAATCGCCGATCGGTGGAAAGGCGCTCGAGGTGGGCGCGGCCACGGGACTTGGGGCGGCGTGCGGCGCCCGCTGGCCGTCACCGTTGACGGCCGGCTTGATCGCCTGCCCGAGATCTTCGACGCGGGCTTTCTTAGCCGTGCTATCCGCTCCCCAGCGCGAATTCCAGAGGGCAAAGCATATGCCGGTGTCCCGCAGAATGCGCCCGCATCAACTCACGGGGTAGCCGTGAGCAAGTAGGCGCGACGGGCGCGCGACCGAACCCGCCGATTGACGCCGCGCATCAGGGTACCGACCTTCAGCTCGGCCAACACTGTCGCGCCGATACGCTCGCGGACGTATTCCCAGTCGATTCCGATGTAGTTGGTAAGTGCGATCTCGAAGGCGCTGTCGAAACTGACGTCCTCGCGCGGCCAGGAGACGGTGGCTTGCCGGACCCGATCAAGGTAAAGGTCCTCGCAACTGATCATGAGGACCGAAACGCCTAGGACTTTTACGACGACAGTCCGCTCGATATCGTCCCCCGACCCGGGAAACTCCACCGCCACAGGCAGATCGGCTCGGACCCAGTGCCGGCCACTCCGGCGTAGCCCGACTTCGACAAGGGCCTTCAGATCTCTGGTCGATGGTCGCGGGCAGAGATCCAGGTCAGTCGGGTGGTACTCACCCCCAGCCCAGTACTGCTGAGCGGTACCACCCACAACGATTGGCCTGGTGCTCAAGACGCTGGTGAGCGCGGCGGCCAAGAGGAGGCGTTGGCGAAGCTCGGAACGTGCAGCTGGGATCTGCCGGAGGAGCGCCTCAGCTTGGAGTCGAGCTGCTTTGTCGATCCCGTCCACGTCGTCGCCTCAAGCGCTCGAAGTACTCTCGGCTGAGGCCAGCCTCCTCGAGCAACTTCGCTTCAATCGGAGCCGGATTCCGATCCCACGGATTGAATCGTCCCGCTCCGAGCGCGGACCGCACCATTGCCCGCCGCTCAGCCGCAGGTGGCAATCCGGATGGTGTCTTGCCCAGCTGAAGAGAAATTGGCGCCCCAGTAGCTCGGGCCCATCGATCGATGAACCCAATTGTTGGCATGCGGAGGCCTGCTTCAGCGCGTGCAATGGCCGGCTGGGTCGCTCCCATCGCCCTGGCAAGGTCGACTTGAGTCTTGCCTGCGCGAAGCCTCGCGTTAGCCAAGACCAGCCCAATTTCAGATTTTGTCACAATTCAATTATACCCAATTGGCTATATGCTGGCGAGGGAGGAATCCTACTTGGCTTGGTCCAGCGCAATGCGGATTCGCTCGAAGACGTCTTCGACCTTGCCCACCCCGTCGATCTCGATTACGCGGACCCCGGCATTTCGGTAGTGGTCCAGGACGGCGGCCGTCAGCTTGCGGTACTCGTGCATTCGCTCCGTGATCGCCTCGCGCGTGTCGTCCGCGCGGCCCTCGACCTCCGCGCGGTGCAGCAGGCGCTCGATCAGGAGGTCTTCCGGCACCACGAACGCGATCACGAAATCGACCTTGTGGCCCTCTTTCGCGAGCATCTCGTCGAGCGCCCTTGCCTGCTCGAGGGTGCGCGGGAACCCGTCGAGCAGCACATCCGAGCTCACGTTGGGGTCGCGCAGGATGCCCTGGACGATGCGGATGATGAGGTCGTCCGGCACCAGGTCGCCGGCCCGCATGATCCGTTCCGCCTCCTTGCCGATCTCGCTCCCCCGCGCCACCTCCGCGCGAAGGATGTCGCCGGTCGACAGGTGCGACAGCTTGAAAACGGACTCGACATGGGCAGCCTGAGTGCCCTTGCCGCTCCCAGGCGGTCCGAAGATGAGCCCGATCATTCGGCCTCCAGCTTGAGGGCCCGGCGCCGGCGAAACCAGCCCCTGGCTTCGTCGTCCAGCAGCTGGTGCACGGCGGGCTCCGGCCCTGCGGGTTCCCCCTCCTCGCTCAGCTGAAGCCAGCGTCGTGTGATCTCGACGTAGAGGTCCGCTTCCGTCCAGCCAGGCAGCTGCTCGAGCACACGATGCTTGCGGATGACCTTCACGACCGGCGTGTAGACGTTGTCGTACCAGCTGGCGGCAGCCTCAGACACTGTCACCTCGCGACCACGCTCCAGGCCGAGGAAGTAACGGTGGCCGAGGATGTGTTTGAAGATCTCGTCATAGCGCCCGAGCCGGCTGCATTCGAGCCGCGCCTCGGGGCGCGTGCGGTGCAGCTGTGTGCAGTCGAGGAATGCCGAATACTCCGCAGCCCGAAGCAAGGCCGCAGCATCGATACCCGCGCCAAGCGGCGCTCGCGTCCGCACCTCGACCACACGCGCATTGATCGAATCGCGGCCGAGATTTCGAGCGACCGATACCCGGTGGTGGCCGTCGATCACGTAGTACGTGTCGTCGAGCTTGTAGACGTCGATCGGCGGGAGCTCGTCGCCCTCGACCATCGCCGTGTAGATCCGCGTCCAGCGGTCCCGCAGCCGGCGGTTGACCGGCAGGAACCCCGGGTCGAAATCAGCTGACTTCGCGTCAGGCGCCGCGGACCCTACGACCCTGTCGAGCGGGATCTCCTGGACGCCGCCGAAAGATTTCCCCTCGACGCCGGCCGCCTCGAGAACGCGGTCCAGTGACAGCAGGCGCTTCGAGCGGCGCGTGAGCGTTGCGCGCACGGCACGGCGAAATGCTTTGAAGCGCGCGCTATCGAAGTCCTCGCGGGCCCTGAGAGTCTCCAAGCGACGGTAAGACTAGAGCAGCGCTAGTTCGGTCTCTGAGTCGAAGAAGTGCAGGCTGCGGGTGTCAAGGCCCAGCTTGACGGTGTCGCCCGGGTCGACCTTCATGCGCGGATCGACCCTCGCGGTCACGGAGTCGCCGCCGACCTGCCCGTACAGGAACTGGTCGGAGCCGAGGCGCTCGACCACGTCCACCTTCATCTGCAGGGCGTTGCCTTCGTCGGTGACCCTGTCGGTCACGGCCTCTGGCCGGAACCCGAGGGTTCCCTTCTTGCCTGCCGGAAGCGACTTGGGCAGCTTGACCTCGAAGCCGGCCGCCTTGGCTGATCCGTTCTGCGCGGTGGCGGGGACGAAGTTCATGGTCGGGCTGCCGATGAATCCGGCCACGAACAGGTTCGCGGGGTGGTCGTAGATATCGCCCGGCGTGCCGACCTGCTGCAGGATGCCGGCGTTCATGATGGCGATCCGGTCGCCCATCGTCATCGCTTCGACCTGGTCGTGCGTGACGTAGATGAAGGTGGTCTCCAGATCCCGGTGAAGCTTCTGCAGCTCGATGCGGGTCTGGCCGCGCAGCTTGGCGTCGAGGTTGGACAGCGGCTCGTCGAGAAGGAAGACCTTCGGGTTGCGAACTATCGCCCGGCCGAGGGCGACACGCTGCCGCTGGCCGCCGGAGAGCGCCCGAGGCTTGCGCTGCAGGAAGTTGTCGAGACCGAGAATGCGGGATGCGTTCTTGACCCGCTTGTCGATGTCGGGCTTCTTCATGTGCTGCATCTGCAGCGGGAACGCCATGTTGTCGTACACGCTCATGTGGGGATACAGCGCGTAGGACTGGAAGACCATGGCGATGTCACGGTCCTTCGCGGCGACGTCGTTGACGACACGCTCGCCGATGCGGATCTGGCCCTCGCTGATCGACTCCAGCCCCGCGAGCATCCGCAGGGCGGTCGATTTTCCGCATCCTGACGGTCCCACGAGGACCATGAACTCCTTGTCCTTGATCTCCACGTTGAAGTCCTTGACGACGGTGAGGTCGGCCGTGTAGCGCTTGACAACGTGGTCGTAAGTGACTGATGCCATGTCTTTCTACTACCCCTTAACCGAGCCGGCGAGTATGCCGCGCACGAAATAACGCTGGAGGCTGAAGAACACGATCAGCGGCACGATCATAGAGAAGAATGCCGCGGCCGTCAGGAGCTGATAGTCCTGGCCCTTGGAGCCGACCAGGTTCGCGAGGGTCACCGTCAACGGCGCCACCTCGGGAGTGCCGCCCACATACACCAGAGCGACCAGGTAGTCATTCCAGATCCACAGGAACTGGAAGATGATCAAAGAGGCGATCGCCGGCACGGACAGCGGAAGCACGATGCGGAAGAAGACGGTCAGGGTGCCGGCGCCATCGATCTCCGCCGACTCGAAGAGGTCGGTCGGAAGGGCGCGGAAGAAGTTCGCCAGCAGGTAGATCGCGAACGGCAGTCCGTAGCCGGTATGCACGAGCCAGAGGCCTACGAAGCCTACGTTCTCGGGGGTGAGACCGAGGTTGACGAACGTGGTCAGGATGGGCACGAATGTCGCCTGCAGCGGCACGGCCAGAAGGCCGACCAGGGCGAGAAAGAACATGTCACGGCCCCAGAACTTCATCCATGAGAACGCGTAGGCGGCGAACGCCGCGATCGTCACCGGGATGACGGTGGCCGGGATCGTGATCATGAAACTGTTGAAGAAGCTCTGACCCAGGTTGCTGGCGTCCAGCACGCCGGTGTAGTTGTCGAGAGTGAACTTGAACGGCGGAGACAGGGCCGTCCACCATCCGCTGCTCGAGAACTGATCCAGAGGCCTGAACGAGCTGACGAGCAGGCCGAGGGTCGGAACGATCCACACGAGCGTGATCCCGATCACGGCCACGTGCAGCAGACCTTTCGAGAAGACCTGTCCAAGCCACTCGGGAGTAAACGGCCGCTCCGCGGCCGGGGTTGCGACCCGCTCGCTCGCGATCGTCATCGCCGTGCCTCCACGGCCCTGAACTGCCGCAGGTTGAAGATGAGCACGGGTATCACGGCGGCGACGAGGATGATCGCGACTGCGCTCGCGTCGCCGAAATCCTGCGAGGCGGTGAGCAGCTTGTACATCCGGTTGGCCAGGACGTCGGTGTCGTAGTTGCCGTTGGTCATCACGTAGACGACGTCAAAAGCCTTGAGCGCGAAGATCACAAGCGTCGTCCCGACGACCACGATCGTCGGCATCATCAGCGGGAAGATGACGCGCCGGAAGATCGTCAGCTCACCCGCGCCGTCGACACGAGCCGCCTCGAGCAAGTCACCTGGTATGCCCTTCAATGCAGCCGACAGGATGACCATCGCAAAGCCGACGAATCCCCAGACGGCGGCGACGATCAACGCCTGGTTGGCGACGTTCGGATCCTGAACCCACAAGCGCGGGTCCTGATGGAAGATGCCGAGAAGGGCATTGACGGTGCCGGTCTGCGGCTCGCCCGGCGGCTGGTAGCTGTACATGAACTTCCAGATGAGCGCGATGGCGACGAACGAGATCGCCATCGGCATGAAAATCAAGGACTTGATCGGGCTCTCGTAAGACACGCGGTCGGTCAGCACCGCAAACAGCAGCCCGAAAGCGAGCACGAGCACAGTGAAGAAGACCAGCCAGAAGACGTTGTTGCGGATCGCGATCCACGACCCTCCGCTCGGAAAGCCGCTGAGCTGGGTCACGTAGTTGGAAAGGCCGACGAACGAGTTCCCGCTGAGGTCGAACAGGCTCCTGTAAGCAGTGCCGAACACCGGGTAGACGAGGAAGAAACCTACGAAAGCGAGCGCGGGGCCGACCCAGATCCAGGGCCGGACCGAAGGCCGCAGCTTGTCGGGCAGCAGCCGCACCACGTACTCGCCGCCCACGATGTAGGCGGCGAGCACCGCGGGCACGCCGACGATGACTGCTACGAGCGTGGGTACATCGGCCAACAGCTGGCTAAAGTCCACGGCCTAGCATTCCCCCCTTAAGTCGTATATGCCTTCGCCTGGATGGTGTCCAGGTTCGCCAGGATCGAGTCGAGCTTCGACTGGTCGGACACGAAGTCGAGCACTGCCTTCCAGTAGGCATTCTTCATGTCGGTGGGCATGAGGTCGCCCGCGTCGAAGGCGAAGATCTTGGCGCCCGTCATGACCTGGGCGACCTGCCGTGTGATGTCGTCGGGGTAGTTGGCCAGGTCGAAGCTCTTGTTGGGCGAAAGCTTGCCGCCCCGCTTGACCCAGATCGCCTGCGCTTCCGGCGTGGTGAGGTACTTGATCAGCGCGCGTGCCTGCGACGTGTCCTTCAGCATTGAGAACGCGTCTCCGGCTCCGACGTGCGCGCCGGCGTACTGCGAGTTGACGTCGGGAAGCGGGAAGAACTTGAAGTCGGTGCCGGCGACGGCCTTGTCCTGCTTGACGAAGTTGTCGGTGATGAAGGACGCCTGGTTGTGCATGTAGCACTTGGGCGGCGTCTTGAACATCGGGTCGCCACCGTTGGCGAAGTTCGTGGCGAGGATCTGGTTCTTGCCGCCATAGACGTTGGAGTTGTTAGGGCCGAGGATCGTGCCCCACGTCTGCCATGCGGACTTGATGGCCGGGTCGCTCCATTTCGTCTTGCCCTGCCACCAGCTGTTGTACACGTCGGGTCCGGCCTGGCTCAGGACGATCTCCTTGACCCAGTCGCTGCCGGCCCAGCCAGAGGCGGCGCCGCTCTCGACGGCGATACACCACGGCGTTGTGCCGCCACTCTTGATCGTGTTCTGCAAGGTGATGAGGTCCTGCCATGACGCAGGTACCTGGTAGTTCTTGGCGGCGAAGTTCTTGGGGTTGTACCAGACGAGCCCCTTGACCGCGGCCCACGAGAAGATCTCGTAGAGCTTGCCGTTGATCTTGCCCAGGTCGATCCAGCCCTGCGCGTACTGCGAGTTGAAAGTGCTCATGTCAAGGACCGGGTTGCTGGCTGAGTCGAGCTGAATCAGCTTGCCCTGGCCCCCGAGCTTGGTCAGCGTGGCCGGGCTCGGCAGGGACGCGATCTCGGGAGGGTTGCCCGCCTGAAGCCGGGTCTGAAGGATGGCGTCAACGTCGCGCGTGCTTTCGTACTCGACTTTGATTCCGGTCTGGTCTTGAAACGGCTGGAGAACTGCCTTGAACGAGTCCTGCTCTGAGCCGGACCAAACGGCGAGCACGTGCACCGAGCCCTTGCCCTGAGTCGCCGCTCCCCCGCAGGCGACCACGGCGGCGACTGCGAGAAAGGCAAGAGCCCGAATGCTTCCCAATCTAAGACCCATCATTGAGTCACCCCCAAAAATGCCCAGCTGGGCCCCCAATCCGATCTCTGGATTCTAACGCCCCTTCCGGATCGTGTCGAAAACAAATTCCAAGGGCCGTCACTTGTTAGATTGGCCGGCTATGTCCAACACTTTTCCCGAAGGCTTCCTCTTTGGCGCGGCGGTGGGCGCGCACCAGGTCGAAGGTGGCAACACCAACAGCGACTGGTGGTGGTGGGAGCATCGCGAAGGAACAGTCTGCCGGGAGCCGTCCGGCGACGCCTGCGACTTCTATAACCGATACGAGGAAGATATAGCGCTGCTGGCCGGGCTCGGCATGAACGCTTTCCGTTTTGGCATTGAGTGGGCGCGTATCGAACCGGCCGAGGGCGAGTTCTCGCACGCACAGCTCGACCACTACCGGCGCATGCTGGACGCGTGCCACCGGCATTCGGTGGTGCCTGTCCTCACCTTCCACCACTTCACGCTGCCGAAGTGGCTGCACGACCTTGGGGGCTTCGCGTCGGACCAGTTTCCGGCGTTGTTCGAGCGCTATTGCGATCGCGCGGCGGCTGTGCTCGGGGACGCGATAGGGGTCGCCTGCACCATCAATGAGCCGCAGGGGCTGGCGCAGAGCGGCTACCTCCTCGGCATCAATCCGCCAGGCCACACCGATGATCACGTTGGTGCGCAAGCCGCCGTCGACCACCTGCTTGAGGCGCACCGTCTTGGCGCCGCGGCGATTCGCGCTCACACTCATGCGCCGGTCGGAGTCACTCTCGCCATCCCGGACATCCAGTACGAGGACGGAGCGCAGCCAGGGAACACATCTCTCGAGATCGAGTCTCGCGTCAACGATCAGTTCATGGAGCTGGCGCGAAAGGACGACTTCATCGGAGTCCAGACATACACGCGGTTTCGTATCGGTCCCGAGGGATCTCGCAGCCCCGGTCACGATTGGAGCGACTGGACTCGCGAGGCGGACGAGACGGATGGCTCAACCCAGATGGGCTACGAGTACTATCCGCAGGCGCTTGGCGGTGCGATCCGGCGCGCGTGGAGGAGCACGGGAGGAATCCCGATCCTGGTCACGGAGAACGGCATCGCCACGTCTTTCGACGACAAGCGGATTGCCTTCATGGACGCCGCTCTCCGCGAGGTGCAGGCATGTATCGCGGAGGGCATCGACGTGCGGAGCTACCTGCACTGGTCTCTGCTCGACAACTTCGAGTGGGCGTTCGGTTATGCACCTACCTTTGGTCTGGTCGCTGTCGACCGGCGCACGTTCGAGAGGCATCCGAAACCGAGCGCCGGGTGGCTTGGTGCTGTCGCCCAGACGAAGCGCCTTCCGGAGCTCGAGCCTAGCGCTTCTTCTCCATCTGCGTGATCGGCTGAAGCAGCTCCGGCTCGAGCTTCGGCCGCCGTTCGAAAGTTAGTAGGCCGTTTCGTTCCTGCTCGACATCGGTCAGCTGCGTGTAGCAGAAGCCCTCGACCGGGCCTGGCGCCATCAATGCCTCGACCATCTCGCGATACGTCATCAAAAGCGCCTCGCCCCCGGAGGCTTCCGACCAGCCAAAGCCGCCCGAGCCCGACAGAGCGACACCTCCGAACTCGCTGACGACGATCGGCTCGCCATGATGTGCGTAGCCAGGTAGGTAAGCGGGATGCGGTCGTGCGCCGTCCGCGAGCGCAGTCCCGAGATTGCGATAGCGACGCGCGAGATCCTCCGCCGACCCATAGTCATGAAGAGTGCAGAGGTCGCTCGTAGTGTGGTCCCAGCCGTCGTTCGACATCGCCGGCCTTGTCGGATCGAGCTCATGCGTTAGCGCATACAGCCGGTTGAGAAGCTCGACCGGCGGCTCGGGCCCGAGCCCGAAGCTCTCGTTCATGGGCACCCACGCCACCACGGACGGGTGGTCGCGGTCGCGGACGACCGCCTGCTGCCACTCGTTGATGAGCCGGCGCTCGGCATCGGGTGAGTCCACGTGGAAGTTGGCCATCTCGCCCCACACGAGGAAACCGAGCGTGTCGGCCCAGTACAGCCATCGTGGGTCCTCCACTTTCTGGTGTTTGCGCGCGCCATTGAAGCCCATAGCCTTGGCGACCTCGATGTCACGCCGCAGCTCAGAGTCGGTGGCCGCGGTCAGCAACCCGCCCGGGAAGTAGCCCTGGTCGAGGACTAGCCGCTGGATGTAGGGCTCGCCGTTGAGCCAGAACCGGCCATCCCTGGTCTCGACTTTTCGGAGTCCGAAGTAGCTCGTCACCTGGTCCGAAGCGCCGCCCTTCGCATCGAGCAGGCTTGCTTCGATCTGGTACAGATGGGGCGTATCCGGGCTCCATGGCATAGCGCGCTCGAGCGCGATCCGCCCCGCGCCAGTGCCCCGCCATCGGCCGACCACTGCCCCGTCGAACGAAGCCACCACCTCAACCTCGCCGTCCGCCGCGGCCTCGAGCTCAATTGCCGCCGCGTCCAGGTCAGGCCGGACCCTGAGGCTCTGGATCGAGCGCTCCGGCAGTGGCTCCAGCCAGACCGTCTGCCAGATGCCGGTCGTCGCCGTGTAAAAGATGCCCTCCGATTCAGGCTTCCAGAACTGCTTGCCGCGCGGGATCGTCATGTCCTGGAGCGGATCCTCGGCTCGAACCACGACAGTGTTGCCGGCGCGGCCTGCGAAGCGGCTGATATCCGCCGAGAACGGCGTGTGGCCGCCTTCGTGACGGGCGACCTCCTCCCCGTTCACCCACACCGTGGCGCGGTAGTCGACGGCGCCGAAATGCAGCATCAGCCGCGCGGCATCGGGGGCGTCGAACCGGCGCCGGTACCAGACGACGTCGCCGGGCTCGGGCTCGGCAAGCCCCGAGAGGGACGACTGCGGGCAAAAAGGGACGAGGATGCGGCGGTCGAAGACCTCGGAGTCGCCGGCCCCGAACTCCCATTCGCCGTTGAGATTGACCCAGCTAGAGCGGCGGAAGCTCGGACGCGGATATTCGGGTCTCGGCAGTCCGCGCATTTCCCTCATTCTTATCGCGAGGATCCTGTGCGCCCGCCAATCGAGACAGCGTCCGGCCTTGCAGCGGTGCTTCGCGGCGTGGTCGCCGACATGCAGCACGCCTCCAAGGCCGACATCGTCTCCATCTTCCTGTACGAAGAGTCCAGCCGCACTTATTACGCGCCGTTCGCCACCGGCCAGCCGCAGGAGAGCCTCCTCGACTCGCTGACCGACATGCGCGAGCAGCTCGCTCGGTATTCGAGCGACATGAGCCAGGGCAAGGTCCCTGACGATTTCAGCGTCCATCACTACGGCTCGACGGTCTGGCTGACGGTCACACGTCAGAAGCTGGTCGCGAGAGACGCCGCCACCGAGATCGACAGCACCTTCATCAGGCGCTACCAGGTCCAGGCGACCATCGGATTGCCCCTGCTGGCGGGCGACAGGCTCCTCGGCCTCGTCTATCTCAACTACCGCGGGCGAGACCAAGCGCCAGACGGCGCTCGCCTGGCCGAGCTCGAACGCCGGGCGGCCGGCGCCGCCAGCGCGATAGCGACGGTACTTGCGGCGGCAGAGCGCTCGGCCCTTGACGGCATCGGCAGGCTGGCAGCCCTCCTGACCGCGCCCCCCGGAGATGAGCACACCGAGCTGAAGGAGCTCAGGCGCCTACTCTCGATCGCGCTTGCCGAGCTCCTGCTGGCGAGCGAGCTGGACGCTGCAGCGATCTATCAGTTCGCGGCGCAGCGGACCAGCCTCGAGCTGGTGACCGCGCACGCGCCGGTGGCTGCGCCACCCCGCATCGACCGCCACGACCCTGCAGCGAGCTGGCCAACGGTGCTGACCGAGACCATTGCTTCGGCAACTGCCGCAGCGGACCTGCACCCGGTCGCCACGTACGCCCTCGGCAGCGATCAGGAACCGCACGGTTACCTTGTCGTGCTGAGTCGCGATCGGCTCGCGACGGTACGCCGCGCGCCGGCCACCGACCTGCTTCTCAAAGCCGGCGCCGAGCTCATCGGCAGCTCGCTGGCGAGCCAGCGCCTCATCGCGGACCTCGAAAAGAGCAACCGTCTGCTCGGCGCCCTCGGAGACATGACCGCCGCAATGCTCAAGCCCGGCGCGTCACGGCAGGAGGTGCTGGAGGCGGTGGCCGGGCACCTCACCGATGCTGCGGTGCCGGAGTTCGACTTCCACTTCGCGACGGTCTACCTGCTCGAGGAGCGCGCCGACGAGTCAGTGGTGGTCAGCAGGGCGGCCGGGGCCGCGACAACGGCGGCCATCGCGTCGGCGGAGACTTCGAAAGGACCTGGAACGTCGCACCGTGTGCGGGTGCCGCGCTGGGCTCTGGACGAAGAGCGGCTGCTTGCGCCAGACGACGTGCTCGTCCACGTCGCGCGCACGTGGCAGGTCGCCATCGTCGGACCGCTGCCCGTGGGGGGCAAGATCGACCGGGCCGACGTGGTTGCCGGCGCGCTGCCTACCCCGGCGGCATGGTCGGAGGTGCCCGTCGTGCGGTCGGACGGAACGACGCTGGCCCACGTCGCCGCCTGCCTGATCGGCGGCGCCGACAGCCGCCAGGCGGGATCGAGCCAGCCGCCCTTCACCCTGGCGGGCGAGGTGTTCGAGAAGAGCGGGCACGCGGACCTGATCAGGATCTTCCTGCCCTTCGGCTCCGACCTGAACCGTCGAGCGACGGGCGTGCTCGAGGTCGGCTATCACCGCTCCTACGAGCGCCGGCCTGACTGGGGTCAGATCGAAGCCCTCCGCGCCGCGGCGGCGCAGGTAGCCGTCGCGGTCGAAACGGCTCGCCTCTACGAGGAGGCGCGACGTCACGGCGAAGAGCTGGAGCTGAGCGCCGACGTCAGCCGCGCGATCGCGTCGTCGATCGACCTCGATCAAACCCTGACGCTGGTGGCGCAGGGCCTGGCGCGCTTGGTCGACGCATCGCTCTGCCAGATCGCCCTCTACGAAGAGGATCGCGAGGGATGGTTCGGTGCGGCGGCTTCCGACCAGGAGGAACTGTGGCGGCGCCAGCACGGTGAGCGATCCGAGCCCTCGTTCCTCTTCGACGTCCTCGACCGCGGCGAGCCGCTGGTCATCGAGGACACTGGAACGAGCGATCGGGTCAGCCCTTCTTATGTGAAGACGTTCGGAGTGCGCTCACTGCTCGCTCTTCCTCTGGTGGCGGACGGCCAGACGATCGGCGCGGCTGTGCTCGCGGAGCGCGAACAGCTCCGCACGTTCACTCCTGAGGAGGTGGAGCGGGTGCAGGGACTTGCACTCGGCGCCGCGGTCGCCATCAAGAACGCGCGGCTCCATGCGCGCGCGGAGGAGGAACGCCACCTGCAGAAGGACTTCGTGCTGGTGGGTTTCGGCCAGTGGGGACAGAAGGCCTATCAGCATCTGCAGACGTTGAAGCAGTTCTTCAACTTCCGCATCCACGTCGTCGAGCAGGACTCACCCGGTGCTCGCGAACGCCTGGCCGCGCGCGAGGAAGAGGTGAAGACGCATGGCGACGCCTTTTACTGGGACGGGCCCTCACTCCCTGCGCACGACCAGCTGGAACGCGAGCTCGAGTCCAGCTCGTATGTGATCACCTACATCGCGACGCCGGCCGTGACCCATCTGCCCACCCTTGCCCTGTACTACGACCTCAGCGACGTGGTGCTGATCGAGAAGCCGCTGGGCGCGCCTCCCGAGGATTACCGGGAGTTTCTCGACAGCGCCCCCGGTGGAGTCGAGATCGTGGCCGCCGACCACTACTACTTCAAGCTCGAGGTACGCCTGCTCCAGCTCCTCCTCACCGAGGAGAGAACGTTGCGAGACTTCCTCGACAACGTCGAGGAGATTCGGATCGAGATACTCGAAGAGCAGCCACTGGTCGGCGCGGCCGCGGACATCGGAGTTGTCGCCGACCTGATCCCTCACGCGTTCGCGATCATCTCCCTGTTGACGCCGATCGACCGCATCCGCCTCGACGCCGAAGCGCCACTTTTGGTGGGCCGGCACGAAGGGCTCACCGGCCAGCGCGAGAGCTACGCGCGAATGAACTCGACCTTCCAGAACCGCGGCCGATCGGTGCGGCTCGTGATCGATGTGGGCAAGGGCGCCGAGAATGCGAAGTGGATCAAGTTGAGCGGTGAGCGCCGCGCGGGCGGGCGCAGCCCCAGCTACAAGTTCGACTTCGGAAAGGGCGAGGCGATCGACGGCACGCAGGCCACTGTGCGGGCGGCGGTGCGAAGGATTCGCGAGCCGGGGGTGCCAGACAACGCGCACCTGAACATGCTTCGCCACGTGATCGAGAAGAGGCACCCGGCGGTCGGCATCCTGTCGATCCGAGAAGCGATCAGGGCGAACCAGCGAGTGCGAGAGCTGGAGGCGATGGCGGTCGAGCTGCTGGCGCGAGGCGAGTGGACGAGCTATGCCGTGGGCACGCGCCCGGCCTTCGACGCAAAGCGACTGACAATGTCGAGCGGGATCAAAGCCGAAAGCTAACCGCTATCGGTCAGCGATGGTAAGACTCCTGGATTGCTCTTTCGTACACGGATTGATAGCCGTCCGCCATCTGGCCCGGGCCGAATCGTTCTGACGCTCGCTTGACGCACTTCTGCAGGTCGATCTCGCCGACATGGGCGTAGGCCTCGACGAGCCCGTCCAAGTCTTCGGCGAGGAATCCCGTGATCCCAGGCTCGACCAGCTCGCTGGCCGCTCCTCGAGCCATCGCAATGACTGGTGTGCCGCTGACCATCGACTCCACCATCGCGAGACCGAACGGCTCCTCCCACTGGATGGGAAAGATCATCGCCCTCGCGTGGCTGAGCAGTCGCGCCTTCTCTAGCCCGACGATGTTGTCGTGCCAGACAACCCGCTCGCCGAGATGCGGCTTGATCTCGCGCTCAAAGTAGGCATTCGCATCGGGATCGATCTTGCCCGCCAGCACGAGCTTCAACCCGAGCCGCCGCGCCACCTCGATGGCGAGGTGCTGCGCCTTGCTCGGGTTGATTCTCGCCAGCTGGAGAACGTAATCCTCCTTCTCTTCATGGCTGCAGACGGGGCGATACTCGGCCGGGTCGACGGCGTTGTAGACCACTCTTCGCCATCGGACGCTGGCCACCTGTGCCTGCTGCGAGCGGCTGATCGCGACCAGGTGAACGTCGCGGTCCACCGCAGCCAGGAAATCGCCCTCGGCTTCCGTCAGCGAGCCGTGCAGGGTGGCGACCACCGGCGTCGTCAGACCGCTTATCGCACCGAGAAGGATTCCGGTCAACCCTGAGTGGTCGTGGATGACGTCGAACGCCCTCCTTCGCACCATCTGGTAGGCGCGGTACAGGAAAAGGCTCTCCCGCGGCTGCTGGTCGATCGTTCCCAGCTGGTCGGACCAGCTCTCCGGCGCCACTGCAGCGACCTCAAACGGTCCTTTCGTTCCCTGCTGGCCGATGACGCACACCTGATGCCCACGAACGTGCAGCTCGCGGGCGAGGTTGTACGCCATCAGCTCGATCCCGCCGTAGCCAACGGGTGGAACCGGATACCAAGGGCTGACGATCATGGCAATCCTGCGGGGGACCACGTTTCTAAAACTCCGGAGCCCTAATCACACCCTAGGAGGCAGCTACTCCGTACAGGTTGGCTACTAAACCTTCATCCAGGGTGGTATCCCGCGCACAACCTCGAGGCCGGGTGGCGGCTCGACGTCCACCGAGCAAGTTCCGTCCTCGGCCCGATCAATTTGCAGGCGAATGCGATGCTGCCCGACCTGCAGATCCTCCAGGGTCAATCGCGGGCACCAGGGCGGAAGGGCGGGGTCCAGGTAGAGCCGGCCGGCCGGCATGTCCGGCTCGAGGCCGACGAGTATGCGCACCATCTGCAGCACGGCGCCGGCGGCCCAAGCCTGCGGCACGTTCGCCATTCGATAAGGCACCGGGACGGCGAACTCCTCCAGCGGGAGACCCGAGAACAGCTCTGGCATCTGGATGTCCTCGAAGCACATGACCGCGGCGAGGAGGCCGTCCATCAACCTCCAGGCATGCTCGGTCAACCCGTAGCGGCGCAGTCCGGCGGCGGCGATCACGGTGTCGTGCGGCCACACGGACCCCCGCTGGTACGAGTGGGGGTCATACGAGGGATGCAGCTCAGAGAGCGTCCGCAGCCCCCAGCCGCTGAAGAGGTCACGCTGCAGCAAACGTTCGCCGGCGACGCGGCCGCGGGCGCCATCGAGGATTCCCATCCAGAGGCAGTGGCCCGGGTTGGACACCACTGTGCGGACGGCACGTTTGTGGCCGTCGATCGCGAAGGCCACCTGTCCTGGATCGTCGAGCCAGAAGGTTTCATGAAAGCGGCGCCGGAGCTCAGCGGCTTCGGTTCTCAACCGGTCCGCGCGGGCGCCATCGCCCCACGCGTCGAACAGAGGAGCCATTTGCACTTTCGCGCCATACACATACGCCTGCATCTCGCACGTGCCGATCGGCAGCTCGGGGGAGACCCCGGTCTCGTCGAGCACGCCGTCGTGCGCATCCCGCCAGGCCTGGTTGCGATAGCCCTTGGGCGAGCGCGGACCATATTCCTGAAAGCCATCGCCGTCGCGGTCGCCGTGCTGGTCGATCCAGTCGAGGCAGCCTTCCGCAACCCGCTTGAATGGTGCGAGCACGCCTGCGTCGCCGAGCCAGCGATGGTGCTCTGCGAGCAGCAGAAGATAGAGTGGCGTCGCGTCGGCGGTGCCGTAATAAGGGCGATGAGGAACCAGTCCGAAATGGGCCCACTCGCCAACGCGGAGCTCATGTGGGATCTTGCCTGGCTCTGCATCGCGCACGGGATCGTCGACGTCCGACTGCCAGTGCGCGAGGTTCTCCAGAGTTCCGATCGCGACCGATGGCTGCGCGATCATCGCCTGCATCGACGCGATCAGCGAATCGCGGCCGAACAGGGCCATGAACCATGGCAGCCCAGCGGCCGGCATCCATTTCTCAAACGACGCGTCGTGCTCGTCTAATCGCAGCGCGGCGAGGTCTTCGATTGCGCGCTCGTAAGCGAACTGAAGCCGGACGTCAGCCGGCACCAGTCGCGTGACCGATTTCTGCAAGCGCTGCGGCTCGTCCTCGCCTTCGTTCTCGAAATCGCACCGGGTGGCCAGCGCCGGCAGCTCACCATCGCTGGTCAGCAGGTCGTATTGCAAGCAGACACGCCAATCTTCGCCAGGGGTGAGCTCGACTGGGAACCGCAATGACCCGTTGGCGTAGCTGACGTCGGCCTTGTCGGTCAGCGTCCGCACAAGACAGCGGCGAACGAAATCCTCATGACGGTAATGGGCGTCGAGCCGATTCGGTCGAACCCAGGTTGTGTTCAGGTCCGCGCGGCGCTGCCATTGCTTGAAACGCACCTCGAACAGATCGGCGAAGTCGCTCTCGAGCGCGACCTCGAGCAGCAGCGTAAGAGGCGTCCGCCCATAGGTGTGCAGGACGAGATCCTCGTGCAGCCGGTGAAAGCTGAGCAGCCGGTCGATCGTCACGGCCACCCGCGCTCCACGCATGTCTCCCGATGGGCCGGCGAGGTCGTCGGCGATCAGATGCCATCGCGCATGTCGGTACGAGAGGCGAACCGATGCGACCGATTGAGGGCGGCGGCCGTTGAGACGCAGCTCGTGCCGCGAAACAAAGCGCGTGTCGGCCGCGTACAGCCCGCACTCGCCGGCCTCTAGCGGAACGCGACCTTCCTGGTCTGCGACCAGGAAGGTCGCGCCATGGTTGATCTTTACCGTCGGGTTCGGGTGGACGGAGGAGATGAGCGTGCGCCGAGGCCCTTGCCTGAGCTCGCCGTCCTCGCTTCTTCGGGACGCCTTGGCAGGTTTCGAGGGCCTGGCGCGACCATGTGCCTTCATATGGGGTTCATGTTTTACGTTAGCTAGTCGCCGGGTGGCTTGTCGACAGCGCCCGCAGGCGGCATAGTATCGGGGACATGCTCGACCTCAAAGCGACCAAGCTTTTCCAGGGGCTGCCGGACGGCGAGATCAAGAAGATCCAGCGCCAGCTGAAGATGGTTCAACACCCCAAAGGGCACGAGATCGTGGTCCGTGGCGACGGAGGGGTTGGATTCATGATCATCACGGACGGTACGGTGACCGTGAGCACAGTCCAGGGCAAGGCGCGCAAGCTGGGGCCAGGCGACTCCTTCGGGGAGATGGCCCTACTCGACCACGAGGGCCGGAGCGCGACGGTCAAGGCGGACACCGACGTGTCCCTGGCGACCATCCCCGAGTGGGGCTTCAAATCGTTCTTGGCCGAGCACCCCGAGGTCGCCTATCGCCTACTGCAGGTGCTCAGCCAACGGATCCGTCAGGCCGAGCGCCCTTAGGTCCTACCTCACCCGGTCCAAGACGACGATCGGGATCTCGCGCTCGGTCAGCTTCTGCTGGCTTTCCAGGTACGGCACTGCCTTCCCCAGCTCGTCGCGCGCACCGGGTGGTGCTGTCGACGCGCGAACCTCGAACTTCTCGGGACCCAGCTCCACCGTTGCCGCCGGGTGCGCGACGAGGTTGTGATACCAGGCGGGAGCTGCTGGAGCTCCGTTGTTCGACGCGATGACCACCAGGCGGTCGCCCTGTCGGCCATAACCCACCACTGTCGTCCGCGGCTGTCCCGATCGCCTGCCCTTGGTCGTGAGCAGCAGGACCGAGCGCCCCGCCATCGGGCCGCTGAGCTGGCCGTGGTTCGCCCGGAACTCGGAGATTAGCGCCTTGTTGAAGGCGCCCATATCCCGCGGGATCTCGACTTTGCCTTTTGCATCTCGATTCGTCTCTTGGCTCAATGCACCCCCCTTTTGAACCAGCATACCGGCACGCTAACGTCGCTCCGACGCGGGCTCCAACACCCGGTCTGCGATCAAGACGCGATAGAGGGCCTCCTGGCGTGCCTCCGCTTTTCGGAACGCTCTGGACGCCGGCGCGCGCGGCTTGAAGACCCGGCCCACCCCCGGATCCAATCGGGCGGCGTCACCGAGCCCTAGCGCCTCGATGGCGAACAACGCAGCGCCCCGGCTCGATGCCTCTCGTGGTTTGCCGGCCTCGACGGTGCGCCCCATCGCGTCCGCCATCAGCTGCATCCAGGCCGGCGAGCTCAGGAGCGCCCCGCCGCTGGCCACCACCCGTGACGAACCTGGCGTCACCTCATTCAGCCGCCGGTTGATTCGGGCACATTCGATCGACACCGCTTCGAGGCCTGCCCGCGCGACGTCATCTGGGGTGGTGGCGGACGTTAGTCCCACGATCGCGCCAAATGCGTGAGGCGCGTATCCGAGGCTGCGCTCGCCGGCGAGGTGGGGCAGAAATGTGAGGCCGTGGGACGTGGGCGCCATTCGCCGCATGCGGCTCTCGAGGCGGCCAGCATCAATGCGCAGCGTCTCGAGCAGCCACGCGTGAAGGTTGCCTCCGTTGCTGAGGGCGCCTCCGGTCACGAGCCTGTCAGCGTCGAGGCGGTAGCACCAGAGACCAGCGGGAAGAGGCCCTCGAGGCGAGCGATGCATGAGTCGCAGAGCGCCAGATGTGCCGACCGTCAATGCGCGCTTTCGCGGCGTGATGCAGCCACTGCCGAGGTTCGCAAGCGCTCCGTCGCCCACCGCGAGCAGCCAGGGGACGGCGGCGAGCGCGGCCCAGCGCCTCGCGTAGGCGGGCTCCAACTTTTGCTCCACGCGCCGGATCGGCGGAAGGCTCTTGGGCGAGACCCTCAGAGCAGCCAGGAGCTCATCGTCCCAGGTGCAATCGTCCAGCCGGAACAGGCCTGTCGCGGAGGCCATCGAGAGGCTGGTGCCCAACCTGCCGAATAGGCGCCAGTAAAGAAGGTCGCCGATGCTCACCCAGCGAACCTGACGCTTCCACAGCCCGGGCTGCGCCGCCCTCAGCCACGCCAGCTTTGACGGCCAGTAGCTGGGATGGATCGGGCAGCCGGTGCGCAGTCGAACCTGTTCCGCGTCGAGTCGAGCGCTGAGCCTTGCGCTCGCGTCGCTGCTGCGGCTGTCGGACCACAGGTAAACCGGCGTGAGCGCGCGGGCAGACTCGTCGGCGGCCACCAGTCCGTGCCAGAACGTGGAGACGCCAACCCCCGCGATGCGTGCCGCCCTCTTCGGACCGGCAAGGCGGAGCACGTCGGAGATCGCCCGCTCGACGAGCGCGAGAAGCCTGTCCACATCGGCCTCCGCTGTCCCGTCGGGCCGCACCCGTGGCACGTGCGGCAAATGCACCTCAGCTCCCGGGATCGGGCGACCCCAAAGGTCGTGGAGGATCGCTCTGATCGAGGAGCTCCCAACGTCGAGGGCTACCACGAACCGCCCGGTGGCCATCGCGCTTACTCGGGCGCGGGCGTTGGGTTCGGGACGTTCGTCTTGCCCAGCGACTGGAGGCGGGTCGGCACGATGGTCAGCTCGGGTATGTGTGCGCGCCTGGGGAGCTTCAGAAGCATCAGGCAGGCTTCGGCCACGTCCTCGGGTTTGAGCATGGCCGCGGTTACCTCAGGGGGCGGCAGCACAGGCCTCTTGAGCATGATCGGAGTGTCGACGATGCCGGGCTTGATGGTCGAGAAGCGCACGCCGTTGAGGTGCTCCTCGAATCCGGCGGCCGCGGCGAGAGCGCTCATGCCGGCTTTGCTCGCCTGATAGGCGGGTCCGCTTGGGTCAGGCCAGCTGCCGGAAACGCTGCCGATGAGAACGACGTCGCCCCGAGCCGCGCGAAGCTTCTGCAGGCCGGCGTTGATGAAGTAGAACGCGCCGCTCAGGTTGACGTTGATCAGGTGATCCCATATCTCAGGAGTCAGGTCCTGGAGCCTTCGGCCGGGGACCTGGTCGGCCGCGGCGCAGACCAGGATGTCGAGGCGTTCGAGCGAATCGACGAAGCGCTTGACGCCAGGCTGGTCGGATACGTCGAGTTTGACCGGGCCTCGACGGCCGATCGCATGGCACGTGACGCCTTCGGCGGTCAGGCTGTCAACGATCGCGGCGCCGATACCGCTGCCGCCACCGGTGACGACCGCGACCTTGCCGGCTAGCGACTCAGCCACCGAGAAAAACCTTGATGTCGTCGGTCGGCCCTTTGGCCAGGGTGGCAAATGCGTTGGGCCCGTCCTCCAGTGGAAGGACTGCTTTCAGATCTCCGATGCCGGCGCGGCCGCTCGCCAGCCAGTCGAGCGCCTGGCGGAAGTCATCGTCCGTATAAGCGAACACGCCGCGAATCGCGTGATTGCCCCGGATCACCTTTCGCCACGGCAGTGGCGACTCATCGTCGTGCAGACCGATGAATACCGCCGTTCCGGCCGGGTTGAGAAGGTCGACGGCGAGCATTCGAGTCGCCTCAGCACCGACGGCGTCGACGACGAGGTCGACGCCGCGTGTCATGTCCTCGCCGGACGCGTGGCCTGCATGCGCGCCCAGCCGCATCGCCTGGTTGAGCCGTGTCGGGTGGCGCTCGATGATCGTCACCGTCGCGATGCCGTTGAGGAGTGCCGCCTGCATGCAGGCCAGGCCGATGGTGCCCGCGCCGATGACGACAGCGTTCTTCACGCCGGCGGGCGCACCCTGCCGGATGGCATGGACCCCGTTGGCAAGCGGCTCGACCAGCGCGCCCAGCCGTGCGTCCATTCCCGATGGAATCTCGAACAGGCATCGCTCAGGGACGGTCACGGTACTCGCAAAACCGCCGGGAACGGAGACGCCGACGAGGTAGCGCTCGGGGCACAGGTTGCGGCTGCCCTGCGCACAGTAGGTGCACCGGCCGCACCCGACGATAGGGTTGATGGCGACACGCTTGCCAAGCCACGACCGCCCGACTCCGTCGCCGACCTCGGTGACAGTGCCGGCAAACTCATGTCCCATCACCAGTGGCGGGACGCGGTTTGACATCCTGCCCAGATACCCCTCGATCTCCGATCCGCAGATGCCGGCCGCTTCGCTGTGGATCACAGCCTCCCCGGCCTTGGGCCGGGGCTCCGGGACGTCGTCCACCGTCATCCAGTTCGGACCGCGCCAGACCAGTGCCTTCATCTCCGCTGACAATATCGCGTAACGCGGTTTGCCCAAACGCCGGGCGATATCAAGAGTCCTCGAGGATGCGGGCCACAGCCTGCATGTAGCGCGGATCACCAGATCGTTTTCGAAGGATCCAGTACTCCGCCCCCCAGAAGATGTAGGCATCCAGCGCAAAGTCCTCATCGCGAGCCCAATGCATACACCGGTTGTAGTTCTGGATCACGTGCTCCGGCGCGCAGCTCGACATCGTCTGAGCGCTTGGGTTGGGCGGGGTGGTGACAGCCTCCCATGGCTCGGCTTGGCCCTCCGAGACCATCAACCGCTTGCCTTGCGTGCGGGCCCAAGCGAAGAGCGCACGCCGGCGTCTGCGATCTGATGACGACGTTTCGCCCTCGAGGTAAAGGGTGGTCCCACCGATGCCGAGCAGCGCGTGTCGTGGGTAGTAGTCGATGCCCACCACGTCCGCCAGCTGTTGCGCGACCGCGAGCGAATCGCCTTGGTCGCGCGTGCGCCACCACTGCTGCAGGCGGACCGGCGCCGACGTCGGCAAGAAGCCGTTCATCATGAGCGGCCTCGTCGGGTCGGCTTTCCGAACCGCCTCCACCTCGGCGCGAACGAATGAGGTGGAAAGCCGCCATGAGTGCTCCATGCCGAGAGGGTCGACCGCCTCGTGCTCGACCTGCCAGGCGACGATTCCGTTCCGGCCCCTGTACCGCTCGACCAACCGGGTGGCGAATTCGCATGCAGCGTCGAGAAGCGATCGATGCGCAGCCGGCTCGATGAGGACTCCCTCTCGCAGGGGGGCAGCCAGACGGTGCGCAGGGACGAAGAACTCGGGGTAGCCGAAGGTCTTGAGCGCGCCGACGCAGAGGATGACCTGTTTTCCAGCCTGCTCCGCCGCGTCGACCTGCCGGTCGAGCTCGGTCGGGTCGAACATCCCTGGCTGGCGCTCGATTCGATTCCAGTAAGCGCCCAGGCGGACGATCTCGAATGGAAAGGTAAGGATCTGGAGCAGGGTCGCATGCGCGTCCAACCCCAGTGCGTCGGCTTGAGGAGGCCGGAAGCTGACACCAAGTCGGGTCGAGCGCCTCGGTTCGACGGCCACCTCGCGCCACCGATCGGTCGATAGACCGGCGGCGCGCCGCAGCCGGAGTTCCGAGAGCATGGGGACGGCGAGTCGAGCAGTCAGCCGGGTAATCCTAGCCACGGAGCGAGCTATCCCACACTCGATCGCCGAGCCCCCCTCCGCCTGTAGGGGCCGGGCGCAGTGCCGACCCATGGCGACGGAATCCCACCCGCAGCGTAGAAACGTTTACATGCAGCTCGAAACAGGGCCGTGTTCGCGCGCTTTCGCGATGGTACGAGTCGCCACTCCCGGCGCCCCCCGCGAATGAACGCAGCTTCCGCCGACCAGGTCTACCTGGACGAACCCTGGCTCTACCTCTGCTGGGACGCCTCACACAGCGTTGTTCGTTCCGAATGGAAGGGCTTCGCCAACAGTGCCGAGTTCAGGGCCGGCGTCATGAAGGGCCTTCAGGCCGTCCGGGAAAGGCAGGCGGTCGCTTATTTGAGCGACACCCGGAAGGTGAAGGTGATCGTGCGCGAGGACCAGAAGTGGGCAAACGAGACAGCGGCTCCGCTGCTGGCGGCGGCGGGCTTGAAGCGCATGGCAGTGGTGGTCGCAGATGCCGGGCTCGGCAAGGTCACCGTCGAGGAGACACTCCGAATGATCAACGTCCAGGGACTGCGCATCCGCGCCTTCAATTCCAAGCCGGAGGCGATGAAATGGGCCAGGGACGGCTGAACGCTGACCCCGACGTCTACCTGAACGAACCCTGGATGCACATCAGCTGGGATCGCGCGCACAACTGCGTTCTCTCCCAATGGAAGGGTTTCGCGACCAGCGCACAGTTCAGGCTTGCCGGCATGACGGGCCTGCAGGCGGTCCGCGAGAAGCACGCGACGGGGTATGTCAGCGACTCCCGGCTGATCAAGGTGATCCTCCACGAAGACCAGATGTGGACCAGTGAGACGCTGTTCCCCATGATGGCGGCCGCGGGACTCAAACGAATCGGCGTGGTGACGGCGGAAGCCGGCCTGGGTAAGGCCATGGTCGACGAGATCGCCGTGATGGCGGGCGACCGCAGCATCCGGATGCGCACCTTCGACTCGGTGGTGGCGGCGATGCAGTGGGTCAAGGACGCCTGACCGACTCCGAGCCGCCGATCCCACCGACATACTTGCCTTCGTGAACGAGTGCTGCACACCGAAGGGCTACCGGCAGATGTTCAGCGAGCGCAGCGCTCGATCCGAGGCCCGCAGCTATCGCCGCAACGGCCTTGACGCAACCTCGCGTCAGATCGTTGAGCTCCTGAAGGAGCGGGGAGTGCAGGGCAAGACTTTGCTCGAGGTCGGCGGGGGGATCGGCGCCATCCAGATCGAGCTGCTCAAGGCCGGCGTGACGCGGGCGGTGAGCGTTGAGCTGACGCCCACCTATGAGGAAAGCGCGGCCGAGCTGCTCCGCGAAGCGGGGTTGGAGAATCGTGTCGAGCGCAGGGTCATGGATTTCGTCAACGCGGGCACGCAGGTCGAAGAGGCCGACATCGTGGTGATGAACCGCGTCATCTGCTGCTATCCCGACCTGCCACGCCTGGCCGGCGCGGCAGCCGATCACGCGCGCGGAGTCCTGGTATTGAGCTTTCCAAAGGAGCGTTGGTGGACGCGCGCCGTGTTCTGGATGGCCAACGTCGGGATGGCCATGATGCGGCGTGAGTTCCGAATCTTCGTGCATCCGAATGCCCTGATCCTGGCCACCGGCGAGAAGCACGGCCTGGCACTGTCCGTCAACAGGCCTGGGGTCTTCTGGCAAATCGCAGCTTTGGGACGGATGGCCTAGGCAAGAAACGGCTCGTGGCGAGCGTCGTTCGAAGTAATGCGCCTCCGCGGGACCATGATGCTGACGATCGCGTTGGTCGCCGCCGTGGCGCCCGCCACGCTCCCGAGGTCAGTCGTTGCCGCTGTTGTCCCCGGGACCACCTGTTCCGTGTTCCCCGCCGACAACATCTGGAACGCCGATGTCTCGAAGCTGCCCGTTCATGCTCGCAGCGCGGCGTGGCTGGCCTCGACCAACGCCGCGAGCACCAATCTCCACCCCGACTTCGGCGGCCCGCCTTACGGCATTCCTTTCAACGTCGTCCCGACTAGCCACCAGACGACCAGCTTCACCTTCCAGTACTGGGACGAGAGCGACCCTGTGGTCTCCAGCCCCCAGCCGCAAGGCCCCTACCCCTATGGCTCCGACCTGCTGATAGAGGGACCGACCGACAGCCATCTCTTGAGCATTGATAAGGACACATGCAAGCTGTACGAGACAGGCGGAACCGACTACAACGGCCCGAGCACCGCCTGGTCGGGCGCGATCTTCGATCTCAACTCCAACGTTCTTCGGCCTGCAGGATGGACCTCGGCTGACGCCGCAGGCCTGCCGATCTTCCCGGGCCTTGTGCGCCTGGACGAGGTCCAGGCGGGAGTCATCCGCCACGCGATCCGCTTCACTGTTCAATCGAGTGACAGGAGCTACCTTTGGCCGGCTCGCCACCAGGCGGGGTCGGCGAACAATCCCAACCTGCCGCCGATGGGCGCGCGCTTCCGGCTGAAGGCGGGCTACTCGATCTCAGGATTCGGCCAGCAGGCGCAGGTCGTGCTGACCGCGATGAAGCACTACGGGCTCATCGTGGCCGACAACGGATCCAACTGGTTCTTTCAGGGCACCGAGGATGCAGGATGGGATTCGGGCCCGTATCCGGCGATGATCAGCGATCTCAAGAAGGTGCCTGCCAGCGCCTTCGAGGCGGTAGATGAGTCGAGTCTGATGGTGGACCCTGGCTCCGGCCTGGTGAGCACCTCGCGTGCGGCGCCCGTGGCGCAGTCATCCCCGATCCCTGCACCCGGTCGCGGAGGTGCCGCGCAATCATCTCCGGCGCCGACCGTCGCTCCGCGATAGGTGCTGAAGCTGAGCTCTGAGCCACGCCGTGCGGCCATCGAAGATCGTGAGCTTGATGACGATCAGCGCCGGCTTCTGGAAAGGTTCACCTAGACCGTCGCAGGTCAGCACATCCGCGCGGAGGGCGCCGAGCCCGAGCGGCGATGCCGGAGCGCGTCGGACCGCCCTCCCGGCATTTTGTTCGGACCTCGCGCGCACGAAGCGGGGTCGATTCGCGCGTCCATGCATGTGAGGATCACGGTCCTCAGGCGAGGCCTGGCGTCCAGCCGCGCGGGCCTGCCCATGGCCGCAGCCCGGGCGGCGAGGACCTCCATATGGCTGGCCTCTGGAGATACACCAACATTCTGCCAATGTCGCCGCCCCTGCGTGCCTCTGCGGGAGTAGCCTACAAAGCCTCAGGAATTGGGAGCCAACAAGCGCAGGTCGAAGGCCCCGGAGCGGACGGCGCGAACGGCGACGCTCGCGCGGAAGGAGTACGACAAGGAGCTGCGAAAGCTCCAGGTCGAGCTCGTTCAGCTCGAGGAGTGGATCCGGCACCGGAACCTGCGCGTCGTCGCGATCTTCGAGGGGCGCGACACCGCCGGCAAAGGCGGCATCATCAAACGGATAACAGCGCTCCTGAACCCTCGCTACTGCCGGGTCGTCGCGCTGCCGGCGCCCACAGAGAAGGAACGCACGCAGTGGTACTTCCAGCGCTACGTCGCGCACCTGCCGTCCGCCGGCGAGATGGTCCTCTTCGACCGCAGCTGGTACAACCGGGCGGGCGTCGAGCGCGTCATGGGCTTCTGCACCGATGAGGAGTACGAGGAGTTCATGAGGACCTGTCCCCAGTTCGAGAGGATGCTGGTTCGGTCAGGGATCATCCTGATCAAGTACTGGCTCTCGGTGAGCGACGCTGAGCAGGAGCGCCGGTTTCTGGCCCGGATCAACGACCCGAGCAAGCGTTGGAAATTGAGCCCGATGGACCTGCAAGCCCGCGCACGATGGGTCGACTACTCCGAGGCGAAGGACCAGATGTTCGCTTACAGCGACATCAAGGAGGCGCCGTGGTACGTCGTCGAAACCGACAACAAGCGCGCGGCGCACCTCAACTTGATCAAGCACTTCCTGACGCTCGTCCCGTACGAGGATGTGCCTCATGAGGGGATCAAGCTGCCCCCGAGACAGAAGCGCAGCTACAACCGGCCGCCGAAGAGCTCCCAGACGATGGTCCCCGTTCGCTACGAGGTGATGTGAGACGCTCTGTCACCCATCCGAACCACCAGGAGGCCGCCTGATTTGAAAGTCAAGGACGTGCCGCCCGGGCGGCTGCTGTCCACGGGTCCCGATTCGAGCCTGGCCGACGTGGCGAGGCGAATGCGCAAGGAGGATTGCGACTCCGTTGCCATCATGGCCGACAAGAAACTCCTGGGGATCATCACCGAGCGGGACCTGGTCCGCGCGATCGCCGACGGCGTCGACCCACATCAGGCTCGGGCTGACATGTTCATGTCGGCAGATCCGGCGACGGTGACCGCCGACGAGGAAGTGTCGGTGGTGGCCGTCAAGATGATGAGGCTCGGTATCCGCCACCTGCCCGTAGTGGACTCGCACGGGGCTCCGGTCGGACTGCTATCTGCTCGTGACCTGGTCGCGGTGCTCGACCGCAAAGGCTAGCGCCGAACCTCACAGCGCCGGTCGTCAGGCCGGGACATATCGCACGTAGACGACTCCCGAACGAAACGTTCGCGTTTCAACCATGCGCAGGCTCATAGGTTGTTCCAGCGGCGGAAAGAAAGGCGTCCCACTCCCGATCAGGACCGGGTGAATGAGCAGCCTGTACTCGTCGACGAGGCCGAGCTGGATGCAGGTCCACGCGAGGCGTGCGCCGCCGACCGAGAGGTCGTCGCCGGGCTCGCGCTTCAGCCTCGTGATCTCTTCGGCGACTTCACCCCTGACCAGGCGGCTGTTCCAATCGACAGTGTCCAGCGTCTTCGAGAAGACGACCTTCGGCTTCTCCTTCCAGATCTGCGCGAACTCGACCATGTATCCGGGAGTCGAAGGATCAGCATCCGCGGTCGGCCAGTAGGCCGCCATGACGTCGTAAAGGCCGCGTCCGTACAGGAAGACTCCAGTCTCGCGGGCCTCGTCATTCGAGAAGACATGGATCTCCTCGTCGATCTTGACCCAGTCGAGGCTTCGATTCGAGTCCTCGACGAAACCGTCGAGCGACACCATCATCGAGTAGACGAGCTTCCTCACCAGACAATTCTCCCTCCCCCCTCAAGGGGGGCAATCAGGAAGGCCCATCCTTACCGCCGCTTTGCGCGCAGGGTTGGGGTGAGGGGCGTTCGCTAGGGATGCCCGTGCACCAACGCCCTATGCCGTGAGCTGCGCCGCCACCGATGCATTGCCGAGGACGGTGATCGTCAGCAGAAGCACGCAGCACTGAATGGTCCGCGCGACCATCTCGAGGCAAAGCTCGGCACGATCGCCTGGGTTGTACTTCCTGAAACGAACGGCCAGGAACACCGCCGCCGCCATCCCTGCGACCAGGAGCAGCTTCATCACCCAGAAGAGCCCTGGACCGCCCACTTGAAGGATGAAGGCCGCGAACTCATTGGCCTCGACCCCACCACGGATGCTGTCCGCCTGGGTGGTGATCACGTCCGCCATCTGGGCTTGGGCCAGGAGGCTGAGCCAGATCAGGAAGAACCTGCTGTCGAATCGTGCGGTTGAGCTCCTGACCTGGATTTGCACTGCGAGGACCCGTTATTGCAACGCCTCGCCAGACGCCGTTCACCCATTAAAGCTTGAGGTCCTCGATGCCGAGGCTCACCCCAAGCGTGACGCCGCCGTCGACGATCACGTCCTCACCCGTGATGTAGCCGGCATCGTCGGAAGCCAGGAACAGCACCACCTTGGCGATGTCGTCGGGAGAGCCCCAGCGGCCCAACGGAATTCGCTTCAGGTAATCCGGCCCCGCCACCGGATCCTCGATCAGCGACGCCGACAGCCGCGTGTAGATGATTCCGGGGTCGACGGCGTTGATGCGGATCTTGTGCCGGGCCAGGTCGAGGGCCGCGTTGCGCACGAAGGTCACGATTCCGCCCTTCGTCGCGCTGTAAGGAACGTTCAGCTCTTCGACGTAAAAAGCATTCGTCGAAGCAAAAACCACCATCGAGCCCCCGCCGGTCTTCGCCATCGCGCGGCCCGCCTCCTGGGTGGTCAGGAAGACCCCAGTCAAGTTCACATCGAGGATCCGCCGCCACGTCTCCTCCGGAAACTCGAGCAGCGGCTTGAGCTCGACTATGCCCGCCGTGTGTACGAGGACGTCGAGGTGGCCGAAGCGATCGACTGCCCGGACGACAGCTTCGTGAACCGGCTCGCGGCGAGAGACATCTCCGCTCGACGCCTCCACCGGATATCCCTTCCCTGAAAGCTGCTCCGCGGTCGCCTTCAGGGTGTCGGCCTCGATGTCGAAGAGGACGAGGTTTGCGCCTTCGGCACCGAATAGCTCGGCACACGCTCGTCCCATGCCCTGCGCCGCTCCCACGATCAGGACTGTCTTCTCGCTGAACCTGTTCATCGCCCTGCCTTCCCCCTCCCATGCTTCCTTGCCAGGAACCGCTTCTCGATCGAGTCGATCTTCGCCATCTTGGCCATACGTCGCGGACTGCTTTCGAACTCCGCCTTCAGCCACGCGGCAACGATCTGCGTCGCGAGCTCCTTCCCCACCACGCGTGAGCCCATGACCAGGATCTGGGCGTCGTTGCTGTTCCTCGCGTGCTCGGCCGTGTAAACGTCGTGGCACTGGGCAGCGCGCACGCCAGGGACCTTGTTGGCAGTGATGGTCATGCCGACGCCGGAACCGCACAAGAGGATGCCGCGGTCGGCGTCGCCCGAGGCGACCGCTTCCGCCACCAGAACTGCCACGTCCGGCGCGTCAACCGGCTGCGGTCCGGGGGCTTCGTACTCGACCACATCGACCTTCACGGCTTTCTGGCGGTGAAGGAAGGACTCGATTGCGACCCTGAGCTCGTCGCCGACCTCGTCGGAACCGATGGCAATCCTCACGATTCGTGGTCACCTGCCACGGCCCTGTTTCGGAGGTGGTCGGCTGCTGCGCGCAGCATGATCGCAACCGACACAGCGCCCGGGTCCATGTGCCCCAGAGCTTGCTCCCCCATCCTCGCCGCCCGTCCGGCGCGCGCGATCATCTTGGCCGTTCCCGTCGCACCATCTTCGGCCGCCTGCGCCGCTGCCGACACCACCTCAGAGACCGTATGGCCTGCGCGGGCCGCCGCTCCCGCTGCTTCCGCCGCTGGATGAAGCGCGTCCAGCAGGGTCCGGTCTCCAACCTGTGCGCGCCCGCGCGAATGAACACCCTCCTCGGCCGCCCGAAGGGCGAGGACGATGCGGTGCGCCGGCGCTGACGCGTCGCCGGCCGCCGTTCCGGCCTCGATGAAGGCCGTGCCGAGCAGGGGGCCGATGGCGCCTCCGCCGGTCGCGACCACTGCCTTGCCGAGCTCCGCAAGCGCGTCGGCCAGGGACTTCCCCTCCACCTCGTTCATTCGGCGCTCGAGAGCATCCCAGCAGCGAACGATGGTGACCCCGTGGTCACCGTCACCGACTGCGGCGTCGAGCTCGCAGAGGTACTGCTCGTTTCGCCGGAGCTCGCGTCCGATCGACTCGAGAGTTGCGAAAACCGCCGCAGTCCCGGGGTTCACGGCCCGGTGGCGGGTTGGGTGAAATGAGGTGAGCGGGCCGCCGCGTCGATGAGCGTCTTCAACTCCTCGTCCAGGCCCATGATCGCGATCGAGAAACCCGCCGTCTCCAGCGCCGTGTAGAAGTTCCCCACGAACGCGCGATGCACGAGAACTCCCCGTTGCTGGAGATTTCCGACCAGTCGCCGCTGGGCGATGTAGAGCTCCATCAGCGGCGTCGCCCCGAGGCCGTTCACGAGCGTCGCGACCTCCTTGCCCAGCCCTCCCTCCGGCTCGGCCGACACCAGGTGCTCGACCAGCTCGTCCACTATCTCGTCCACCCGAGGCATTGCCTTGCGGCGCATGCCCGGCTCACCGTGGCCGACGCCGATCTCGATCTCATTGTCCGCGATCGCGAACAGCGGCTTGTGCGTGCCGGGGACCGTGCCCGGAGCGGAGGCCACCCCAATCGTCCGTGTCGAAGCATTCGCCTTCGCCGCGACTCGCCGAACCTCCTCGAGCGAGAGGCCGGCGGCGGCTGCCGCCCCACATGCCTTCCAGATGAGGAACGATCCCGCCAGGCCGCGCCGGGAGCTCGTGTCGGATGTGCCCATTGCAACATCGTCGGTGACGACCTGCAGCTCGGCTTTGTGTCCGGCCATTCGAGCAGACTCCATCGCCATCTCGAAGTTCATCACGTCGCCGGCGTAGTTGCCGATCAGCAGAAGGACTCCCGCGCCGGTGTCCAGAGCGCCGATAGCTGCGACGACGTCGCCTACCGGGGGAGAGGTGAAGACCTCGCCCGCGACCACTCCATCCAACAGGCCGGCTCCGACGTAGCCGACCAGCGCCGGTTCATGGCCGGATCCCCCGCCCGCGAGGATGCTGACATTGCCGGGATGCACCGATCGTGCCAGCACCGCCTTCGTGCCTTCCAGCCTGCGCACGAGGCGGCTGTGCGTGCCAACAAACCCCGCGAGCATCTCCTCGACAACGTCGCGGGGGTCGTTGATGAACTTCTTCCCGCTCAGATCGCGGTCATCCCCCCGTCTGCCGCCCACACGGCGCCGGTGACGTACGAGGCCTCGTCCGATGCCAGAAAGCACATGACGTTGGCCACCTCTTCGGCCGTCCCCTGCCGGCCGAGCGGGATGGTGGCGACGATCCGCTCATGCCCTTCCGGGCGCTGGACGTAATCGTTCATCGGCGTATCCGTATAGCCGGGTATCACGCCGTTGACGCGGATGCCCTCCTTCGAGTAGTCGTTGGCCAGCACACGGATCAGTCCGTAGACGCCGGCCTTGCTCGAGCTGTACGCGTCGAGCCCCGGCGCCAGGCCGAAGAGGCCGGTGGGCGACGCTGTGCAGACGACAGCACCACCGCCGGACTCCAGCAACGCGCGGATGCCGTGTTTGCAGGTGATGAAGATCCCGGTCAGGTTGATGTCGACCACCTTCCGCCACACCTCGACGTCGAGCCGGTCGGCTCGGTTGTCCTGGTTGGCCCACAGGACACCGGCGTTTGCGACCACCACGTCAAGGCCGCCCCAGTGGCGAGAAGCCGAGCCGATCGCCTCCGTCACCTGGGCTTCGTCCGTCACGTCGGCGCGGAGGACCAGGGCTTCGCCACCCTGGTCCTCTATGGATTTCGCCACCTGTTTCGCAGCCGCTTCGTTCAGGTCGATGAGGCCGACCTTGGCGCCTTCCTGGGCAAACTTCAGGGCGGCTGCGCGACCGATCCCCATCCCGGCGCCGGTCACGATCGCGCGTTTGCCTTCGATACGGCCGCTCATACCTAAGCCTTTGCCGCCGCCAGCTCTTCGTCGCTCTCGCCGAGCGCCGCCCCGGCGTTCCGAATCCAGTCCTCACGCTTCTGCGAGTAGTAGTAGAAGAGCACGCCAATCCCCACGAGCAGCCATACGCCGTCGACGAGAGGAGCGTAGCTGTAGGGAGCCGCGGGGCAGATCGTCGAGCAGAACGGCTGAAACGAGATGGCGATCGCGTAAATGAGCACCAACGACGAGAAGACTGGGAAGACCACGTGCAGGAGGACGTTGAACTCGCTCCGGCGCTCCTTGTAGTAATAGAAGATCACCGCCACGTTAGCGATGACATAGACGAACGCCACGCCCAGCACGAGGATCAAGCCGTCGATGAAGAAGAACGCTACGTCGGAATGCCACACCAGGCCTCCGATGAGCCCGCTTCCAAGCGCCAAGCACATCTGGGCCAGGATCGCGTTGACCGGCGTCTTGTATCTGGAGACCTTGGCGAACCAGCGCGGGAAGGAACCGCTGCGGCCCATTCCGTACCACATGCGGGTCCCCACGTTCGCCGTCGCGAGGCACACGGCGAACACCGAAGAGGCGAAGGCAACGAGGATGAACCACCACACCGGTCCCCAGTCCTTGTGCGCGAGGGCGAGACCTGGGAGGTCGGAGGACTTCACGATCCCATCGATGTTGTTCACGCCAAAGCCGGTGATGATGCCCCAAAACGTGAATACGAGGAAGGCGCCAAGGATGATGATCGAGAGCATCACCGATCGCGGGGTGTTGCGCTTGGGGTCCTTGGTCTCCTCGGCGAGTGGCGCTGCGGCCTCCCACCCCGTGAGGCCCTGGACTCCCAGCACGATTGCGAGCGCAAAGCCTGACAGGGCTGGGATGTTCCCGGGGTTGAGGACTGCAAAAGAGAATCCACCCGGGCCCGGGTTGAAGAAGCCGGTGAGGGCGAGGGCGAGCACGATCAGCATCTCGAGGCCGCCCGTGATGACCAGGACTCTGGCCGAGAGCTCAATACCTCGGTACTGAAGGAAGGCGGTGATGGGCGCCCCGACGACGATGAAGACCCACCAGAGCCAGGGCAGGTCGATGTTGTAGTTGGCCTTCAGCTCGCCGGCGAGGATGAAGCCGAAGAACCCGTAGATGGCGCCGCCGGACAGCGGTGAGTAAAGGATGTACATCCAGGACGTGATGAACCCAAAGCGAGGTCCAAGGGCGCGGCTCACGTAGGTGTAATAGCCACCCGCCGACGGGAGGTGCTTCGAGAACTGAACCAGCGTATTGCCGAGCATGAGGACGATGACCACCGCGATGATGTAGGCCAGGGGCGCGGTGACCCCGGCCAGCGACACGATGAACTGTGTGAAGAACAGCGCCGCTATGGCGGGCGCGATGTGGGTGATCGCCTGCATGGTCGCGCCGAGAAGTCCGAGGGAATCTCTCTTGAGGCCTGTATCCAACGCCGAGCCGGAACGCATCTCTGACACCGCTTTCCTCCCCTTACGAACTCTTGCCTACGAACGTGCTTCTTACGATCTCTTGCCGCGAGCGCTGATCCGCCAGACCTTCTCCACCTTCCCACCGCGGACGCCGATCAGCTCGTCCGAGAGGTTCACGCACGTGCAGACGTGGAACGGATAAAACGCAACCTTCTCCCCCACCTGGAGGTTCTCGCCTGCACCGACTCGCACCATCCCGTGCTCTTCCGAGATGCGCTCGAGCAGCACGTCTCGACCGACCGCGCGGGCGAGCTCCGGTCCGCTCTTGGCCGAGTTGGCGCCCACCACGCCTCGATCGCCGCTGAACGTCTTCGATCCGCCGTCCACCGTCGCTCGATCCGGGGCCTGGTGGCTGACGACGGTCGTGAGGATCGTGAGGGCCAGGTTGTCCTCGGTGGTGGTGCCGTAGCCGACCTGCATCGAGTCGAAGAACACGTACGTGCCAGCCCTCACCTCGGTGATGCCGGGAACCTGGGCGACGTATCGCCCGGTGAGCGTGCCCCCAGCCGTGACCTGTTTGATCGGGACGCCTCGCGCGCGGAGCTTCTCGGCGAGCTCGACCATGAGCCGACCTTCTTCCAGGCCCGCTTCCTCCGTCGTCATGCTGGCCGCGCCGTCGAAGAAGACGCCGCGATGCGTGGTGATGCCCTCGAGCTCGATGCCCGGCAGCGATTTGATCAATCGCGCAAACGTTTCGATGCCGTCGACATCCGTGTAGGCGAAACCACAGCGATGAAACCCGCTGTCGACCTCGATCTGGACCCCGATCTGCACGCGGCCCTCCGAGGCCACCTGGCTGATGCCCTTGACGGCGGCGGGGCTGTCGACGTTGACCGTCATCTTCGCTTCGCGAGCCAATCGCGCAAGACGCTCCCACTTGGCGCGTCCGACCACCGGGTACGCGATGACCACATCGCGACATCCCGCCGCGACAAACGGCTCGGCTTCGGTGACCTTCGCGCAAGCGATGCCGACCGCCCCCAGCTTTTCCTGCTGGAGGGCGATCTCGGGGACCTTGTGGGTCTTGATGTGCGGGCGCAGCCTGGTCTTGTACCGATCGATGTCGGCCTGCCAGTCCCGCAGGTTGCGCTCCATGCGGTCGAGGTCGACCACCAGGCATGGCGTGTCGAGGGCACCGACGGGAGTTCCGACCTCGATCCGAGAGGGCTCCAGTTCGAGCATCCTGGTCTCCTACCCCAATCTGAGCGCCGTCGTGAACCGACCCAACACTATCGGACGGATTTCGAGTGCAGGCTCGCCCGCGCGAACTGCATGCAGGTTGGATGCTACAGCGCCGGAGTCTGGCAGGCAAGCGTGCGTTAGCAGGTTCCGCGCCCGCCGCGGCTCCTTGACAAATCCGACGGGCTGCATACAGTCCAAGAGCGATGCTCGCCGCCCGCCTGTACAACAACCACGACCTGCGCGTGGAGCAGATCCCCGACCCACCGGCGCTGAAACCTCGCGAAGTCCGGGTGCGGCCGGTGTGGTGCGGCATCTGCGGTACCGACCTCCATGAGTACGCGCACGGACCTCTTTACGTGCCCAAGGAGAACCTGCCGCAGATTCTCGGCCACGAGTTCTCGGCAGAGGTGGTCGAGCTGGGCAGCGAGGTGACCGACCTGAAGGTTGGTGATCGCTGCGCGGTCCTTCCGCATGTGTTCTGCGGTACCTGTTACTTCTGCGTTCGTGGCCGCCAGGGCCTGTGCCGCCAGCTGAAGCTGGACGGAGTCAGCTGGCCCTGGGGCGGCCTCGCCGAATTCGCAATCGTCCCCGCGTATCAGTGCATTCCGCTGCCGGACAACGTCACATTCGAGCAGGGGGCCATCCTCGAGCCTGTGGCCAGCGTGGTCCACGCCGTGGAGCGCAGCATGCGCAGCGGAGACAGCGTGCTGATCACGGGAGCCGGTCCGATCGGCCAGCTGGCGGTTCTCGTCTGCTCTGCGGCGGGCGCCGCCGAGATCTTCGTCGCCGAGCCCAACCGGGTCCGGCGCGAGCAGGCCGAGAAGCTGGGCGTGACCGCCGCCTTCGATCCGACAAAGGCCAATGTGGCGGAAGCTGTCGTGGAACGAACCCGAGGCCTTGGTGTCGACTGCTCGATCGAGTGCTCAGGCAGCCAGCCCGGGCTCGACACTTGCGTGGCGGCGACCAGGCCCGCCGGCACCGTGGCCCAGATCGCGATCCACGTGGGGCCGCGGACCGTGGTGCCGGAAGCGTGGACGTGGAAGGACCTCACGATCGCCGGGATCTGGTCGTTCAAGTTCTACGACACGCCACGGATCCTGCGGCAGATCGCATCCGGCCGGTTGCCGGTGGAGCGGATCATCACCAGCAAGATCCGAGTCTCAAACCTGGTGTCTCAAGGCATCGACCGGCTCGCCGACCCGGCCGGGGATCAGATCAAGATCCTGGTCGCGCCGCAGGGGTAGCCAGAGGACGATCAGAAGATCGCGATCGGGTTCCAGGGCGATCCCGTTCCCCCGGGCAGCAGCAGGGGCAGGCCCACCACCATGAACTCGTAGCGCCCTTCCTCCTCACAAGCGCGGACGAGGTCCTCGAACTGCAGGCTGTCCGAGGCGAGCATGCCCATGGCCACGATCTGTAACGGATGGATGGGGTAGGCGACGCCCTCGACCAGGCTGGGCACCGCCTCTCCGTCACCATCGGGCAGGAAGGCCGCGATCTTCCGCTCGTGCATCCACGGGATCGCATCGACATGCAGACCCGCCTTGCCCTCCCCTTTCGGCGGAGGACTTGCGCTCCAGGGTCCGAGCTCGAGCCGGCGGCGGTGGTGGCCGGTGCGGAACACCATGATGTCGCCTTCGCCGAGGCGCACCTTCTGGGCCTTCTCGCAAGCTTCTAGCTCGGCCCGTGTGACGGCGTCGCCCGGCTCCAGCCACTTCACATCGCGCAGGCGGGGAATGTCCAGCAGGACCCCCTTGCCTACAACGCCCTCCCGATAAGCGGTGACGTCCTGGGTGGTGGCGCCCATCGAGGTCACCACCTCTTCGGCGGGCTTGCCGTTGTATGTGAGGCCCCTATATGAGATGTGACACAAGGCGTCCACATGGGTGTGGCAGTCGCCGTGAAACGCCATGCCCATGAAGTCGAGGGCGAAGCGCACTCCACTCGAGCCGATGTCCACGTCATGGCCTTGCGTGATGAAATGGATGGCCTGGTGCGGGTTGTCCGGCCCGGCCTCCTTGTTGATCGGCAGTCCGAGGGAAACCCGGCGGCCCGTTTTCACGAGACCGGCCGCATCGCGCACTGTCTCGGGTGTGATGTAGTTGAGCGTCCCCACCTGGTCGTCTGGTCCCCACCGGCCCCAGTTCTTGACCGACTCGAAGATCTGGTTGAACTCCTGGAGGCTCACCTTGCGGCCTGTGGTCACGGGCTCCTCTCCTCAAGCATCACGTGTCAGCGGCGCAACGGTCCCAAATATTGACATAGGACTGGGAACCTGCATACAGTTTTTCCAGCTCGCCGATTCCGCGCGGGGCGGCCGGTCGATTGAGTAGGGCCGCAACTGGATACAAGCTGGACGGCGACACCTCGGCGGCGCTTGATTGGGGGTAGGGCCGATGTCGAAACGAGTTCTGCGCGCCGAAGGAGCTGCCCGTCCGCTGGGTGCTTATTCGCAGGGATGGCGGGCCGGAGACTTTGTCTTCGTCACGGGAACCGGGCCGATCGGACCTGACGGCAAGGTGGCGGGGGAGTCCATCGAGGAGCAGACCGAGAAGACGATCGACAACATCGAGATGATTCTGAAAGCGGGTGGCGCGACCCTTTCCGACGTGGTCAAGGTCAGCGTTCACCTCATCGACACCAACCTTTTCCAGCGCTACAACGATGTCTACAAGCGCCGCTTCAAAGAGCCGTACCCCGCCCGCACGACCGTCGGCAGCGACCTCCACCAGGTGCCCGGGATGCTCATCGAAATCGACTGCATCGCTTACGTCGGCGAGTGAGCACCAACGAACCGGGCGGGCGTCTTCGGGGCAAGGTCGCCCTGGTCACGGGCGGAGGCTCAGGGATAGGCGCAGCCGTCGCCACCCGCTTTGGCGCCGAGGGTGCATCGGTCGTCGTCGGCGACATCTCTGAGGAAGGGGCGCGGAGAATCGCAGACGAGATCACCGCGCGGGGAGGCCACGCCGTCGGTCGCCGCGTCGACGTGACTCTGCCTGGCGATCTCGACCGCATGGTGGCCGAGGCCAAGAGACGGTTCGGCCCGGTGAACGTGCTGGTGACCTGCGCCGGAGTGTTGGAGTTTGGCTCTGTTGTCGAGACCGACCTGGAGAAGTGGAACCGCGTGATCGGGATAAATCTCACCGGCACATTCCTGGCCGCCCGGGCCGCGATCCCCGCCATGAAAGAGGCAGGGGGCGGAGCCATCGTCACGTTCTCGTCGTCGACCGGGGCCCACGACGCCGCGCCGGGCACCGCCGCATACGTGGCTTCGAAAGGCGGCGTCACGATGCTGACCAAATGCCTCGCCCTCGACCATGCGAAGGAGGGCATCAGGGCGAACGCCATCGCGCCCGGCCCGACCTTGACGCCCATGCTGCGATCGGTGATGACAGGCCCCGAGCTGAAAGCGTTCGGGGAGGCCATGCCCATCGGGCGACTCGCCGAGCCTGAGGAGCTCGCGTCTGCCGCATTGTTCCTGGTCTCGGAAGATGCCTCGTACGTCACCGGCGCCGTCTTCGCGGTCGATGGCGGTCAGACAGCCAAGGTCGGCATGACGCTGGAGGATCTGGGAACCGTGTCGCGACACAGCGGCTGATACCGATGGCGAGCCCACTCCGCGTGGCCATCATCGGGTCCGGGAACATCGGGTCGGACCTCATGTACAAGGTGCGGCGCAACACGCACCTGCAGCTGGTCGCGGTCGTCGGTGCCGACCCCACATCCGAGGGCCTCGAGAAAGCGCGAGGTTTCGGCTGCTGGACCACGAGCTCCGGCCTCGAGCACTACCTTCGCGAAGGCCCGGCCGCGGACCTTGCATTTGAGGCAACCTCCGCGACGGCGCACGCAGTCCATGCGCCGCTCCTGGCTCGGGCTGGAATCAGCTGCATCGACCTGACCCCTTCGGGGCTGGGACCGACGGTGGTGCCGGACGTCAACCTGCACGAGCATCTCGACGCGCCCGACGTGAACCTGGTCACCTGTGGCGCACAGGCGACCGTCCCCGTCATCAAGGCATTGGCGGACGTCCGGTCCGTGGAATATGCGGAGATCGTCTCGACGGTGGCATCTCGATCTGCTGGACCCGGAACGCGGCAGAACATCGACGAGTTCACCGTCGCGACGGCCCGCAGCCTCGAGCGCCTGGGCGGTGCGCGGAGAGGCAAGGCGATCATGCTCCTGAACCCCGCGGACCCGCCGATCATGATGCGCAACACCGTCTACGCAGAGGCGCCGGGCATCGGCCCTGAGGATGCGATCGCGGCGGTCGAGGCCGTGGTAGCGCGAATCGCCAGCTACGTGCCGGGCTATCGACTGTCGACCGGGACCGTGGCCACGGCGGAGGGGATGATCACCGTCTTCATCGAGGTGGAAGGCGCAGGCGACCATCTGCCGCGTTATGCCGGAAACCTCGACATCATGACCGCGGCCGCCGTGCGCGTGGCGGAAGTCCACGCGGCGAAGGTCGCGCGGTGAACGCCTCCGCCTCGACGCCCTCCGTGCGGCTGCTGGATTCCACCCTGCGAGACGGATCGCACGCAATCCGCCACACGTACACGCCCGACCAGGTTGAGCTCATCGCCGGCCGCCTGGACGAGGCCGGAGTGCATTCGATCGGCGTCGGGCATGGCGACGGCCTTGGCGCGTCGTCGATCCAGTTCATGCGCGCCGCGAACGCGGACGACGAGCTTCTGGCGGCGGCGCGGCGGGTCATCAAGCGGGCCAAGCTGGCCGTCACGTTTCAACCGGGGATCGGAACCAAGCGCGACCTCGAGCGCGCCCGCGAGCTAGGGGCCGACCTGGCGCGGGTTGCGACTCATTGCACCGAGGCGGACATCGCCGTCCAGCACATCGGTCTATGCCGCCGCCTCGGAATGGAGGTGCACGGGGACCTGATGATGCCGCACATGACGACGCCCGAGAAGATCGCCGAGCAGGCGCGAATCATGGTCGATGCCGGAGCGCAGGGCGTGCATATCATGGACTCGGCCGGCGCGCTCACCGTTGACGACGTCAGGGCTCGAATCGCGGCCATGCGCGACGAGCTCCAAGAGGAAGCTGAGGTGGGAGTTCACGCACACCAGAACCTCTCCCTGGCTGTGGCCAACACGGTGGCAGCCATCGAGGAGGGGGCCACCCTTGCCGACGCCTGCATCGCCGGCACGGGCGCGGGCGCCGGCAACTGCCAGCTCGAGGCGCTGGTGGCGGTTCTCGACCGCATGGGAATCCCCACGGGGATCGACCTGTGGCAGCTCGAGGACATCGCCGAGGAGCTGGTGCGGCCGATCGTTCAACGCCAGCCGACGATCGACCGGCTGACTCTCACGCAGGGTTACGTCGGCGTGCCCGGGAGCTTCTTGCAGCATGCGGTGAGGGCGGGCGAGCGTTTCGGCGTCGACCCGAGGGACATCCTGCGCGAGGTCGCCCGCAGGAAGTCGGTCGGCGGCCAGGAGGATCTTGTTGTGGAGGTCGCGGCGCAGCTTGCGTCGCAGCGCCGCGGCGCGGCCGGCTGAGATGCCAGCTCTGGGTTCCCCTGAGATCAAGGCGGGAGAGCGCAACGGCGACGAAACGATCGAGCTGTCGACACGAACCGTGTACGAAACCTTGCGGGCAGGCATCCTTCGCGGCGAGCTCGACGCCGATGCGCCGATCTCGCAGGTGCAGCTGGCAAGGCAGCTCGGGGTCAGCCGCACCCCTCTGCGCGAGGCCCTTCGGATGCTCCAGCGTGAAGGGCTGATCGAGTCCGAGCCGAATCGCAGGGTGCGGGTCTCGCGCATGTCCCTGACAGAGGTCGAGCAGCTGTACGCGATGCGCGTGATGCTGGAGACGTTTGGGCTGCGACTTTCGTTGCGGTCGTTCACCGACGCGGATAGGCGGATCGCCGAGACCTGTCTGATCACGCTCGAAAAGGTCGCCGGCGAGGGTGACCTCGACGCTTGGGAGGCGGCGCACCGGACGTTCCACGAGATGCTTCACAAGTACGCCGGCAGCCGGATCAGCCAGCTCCTCGCGGAGCTGTCCGATCACACCTTGCGCTACCGCAGAGCGTACCTGGCCGAACCGCGCGCATGGACGGCTGCCGCGGGCGAACACCGAGCCATATTCGAAGCGTGCCAAGCCGGAGATCTTGCTGACGCTTGCGAGCATCTGGCCCGGCACCTGGCGCGCACCGCACTGACCGTCATCGCCTCAGTCGATCCGGCGTACGATCCGTCGGCTGTGAGGGAGGCGCTTCGCCAGGCGGCGGGACCCGCGGACCGGGTATCGGTCCAGGGGATGACCGGCGCTCTCTGATCTGATGGCGCAAGGCATCGAGCATCTGCCAAGCCCGTCGCTTCTTCTCGACCAGGACAGGTTCGAGGACAACATCAAGGCGGCGGAGAATCTCCTGGGCTCTTTCGGCAAGCTGATGCGCCCGCACGTCAAGACCCACAGGACCCCGGAGCTCGCCCGCCTCCAGCTTGGCGGCCGGGCCAGAGGGGTCACCTGCGCCACGGTGGGCGAGCTCGAGGCGATGGCGGCGGCCGGCATCGACGACCTCCTGCTGGCCAACGAGATCGTCTCGCCTGACAAGCTCGAACGGATCGCGGCCGTTGCTGCGACCTCCAGGGTGCTGGTGGCTGTCGACTCGATGCGCGGCGCGCAGCTCCTGTCGGCGGCAGCCGTTCGCGCCGGCAGCAACATCGAGGTTCTGATCGACGTCGATGTGGGCTTGAACCGCTGCGGGGTCCGCAGCGCCCCGGAGGCGGTGGCGCTGGCTCGAATGGTTCTCGAGGCTCCGGGCCTGATCCTCGCCGGCTTGATGGGTTATGAGGGTCGCCTGCGGGCGGCGGTCGCGGATCGGGTGCAGAAATTCGACGCAGGGTGCGAGTCGCTCGAGCAGGTGAAATCCGCCCTCGAGACCGAAGGCATCAAGGTCGGCATCGTGTCGGGCGCAGGGACCTCCACCTTCAACGAAGGGCTGAGATCGCCGGTGCTGACCGAGATCCAGGCCGGGACCTACGCGATGATGGAGGCCGACCTCGACGGGCTCGATCTTCCGTTCAAGCGCGCGTGCACAGTGATCGCGACAGTCATCAGCGTCACGTCTGACGGAGCCGTGCTCGACGCTGGACGCAAATCTATCGGGTGCGAGAACGGATTACCCGAGGCTCTTCTGCCTGGCGCGTCCGTGCTCAAGATCAACGAGGAGCACACCCTCCTGAGCTGCCACCGGCCGGTCGCCCTGGGGACCCGGGTCATGCTGTTCCCATCGAAAGTGCCGACGACGTTCAACCTCCACGATCGCGTGTGGCTGATCAGAGGTAACGTGGTCGAGCGGTCCGTCCCGATCACAGCGAGGGGCCGTTCCGACTGACGCGTCACGAATCCGTAGGCGGCTCCGGCGGGCTCTGCCGCCACTCGACAAGCTCGTAAACCGTCCCGGGTCGCGGGAAGTGCCTTCCTTCGGAGAGCCTGCGCGCATAGCTGTGAATCGGCGTGCTGTTCCGATCCGTGCGGACGTCGACCACCACCGGCCTGGTCGCAGCGAATGCCGCGTCCAGGGCGGCTGCAATCTCATCAGGTCGCTCGACACGGATCCCATAACATCCGAGGCCTTCCGCGACCGCCGCGAAGTCGGGACTCAGCAGCTCGCCTTCGAGCTCGACGTCCTGGCTGAGCCCATCGAAAAAAAGGTGCTCGTACATCGCAAGCCAAGACAGCGTGCCGTTGTTCAGGACGACGTTCACAGTACGCAGCCCTTGTTGGGCATGCGTCGCCAGCTCGCCGATTGCATACGAGAATCCACCATCCCCGCTCACGGTGACGACGCGTCCCTCAGGGCGTGCGACCGCCGCGCCGATCGCCGCCGGGACCGCATACCCCAGCCCACCCTGGCCCCGCGCGAAGAGAAAGTTTCGGCCGGCATTGCGCGCGGGAATGTGAGCCGCTATCCAGCCGGCCGCGAAGCTCGCGTCGCTGATCACCACGTCATCCGGAAGAAGGCGGGTGGCCAGGTCGTGCATCAATCGCGGCGGAAGGATCGGGGCTGCGTCCGATCCCTCTGCCTCCGATCGCTGGCCGGCCCCATGCTCTTTGGCCCGGGCAACCTCGGTTCGCCATGCCGGGCGCGCCTCGGCGGGCAGCGCTTTGAGCAGCGCCGCGAGAGTCGAGCGCGCATCGCCGTTGAGGGCGACGGTCGGCCGGAAGGTGCGCCCGAGCTCGGTCGCATCGGCGTCGAGGTGGATTGTCGCCTGGCCTTCGTAAGGGATAGTCCAGTTGTGGCTGGTGTTCTGCCCGACTTTGGTGCCACACCAGAAGACGAGGTCGGCTTTGCGCACGAGCTCCAATGACTCTGTGGTGCCGAGCGGGTTGAGCACGCCGGCGGCTCTTGGCCCTGTTTCGTCCATCGCGCCTTTGCCGGAAAGGCTCGTCACCACCACGGCGTCCAGGCGCCCGGCCAGGTCGGCGAGCTCGACAGTGGCTCGAGAGGCGTGCACACCGCCGCCGGCGACGATGATCGGCCGGCGGGATTTGTGCAGAAGGGCCACGGCTGCCTGCAAAGTGTCATCGGAGGCCACGGGTCGGTGTGCGGGCGAGCGGACGTATCGGTCGTCCACCGCGACGGCTGCGTCGGCACCGTCCCACTCGGCATCCAGCACGTCGTGGGGCACGACCAGGGCAACCGGGCCGGGCCGGCCGGTCGTGGCGATGCGAAACGCCGCCCGTACCATCTGAGGCAGGGCGACCAGGCTCGGGACCAAAAGAGTCGACTTGGTGATCGAGGTGAGGAACCTGACCTGGTCGAAGCCCTGCGAGGCAACGCCGAAATCCCGGTATGGCGCCCAGTCTCTCGGCAGCTCGCCCACCAGTGCGATCACCGGCACCGAGGCGTTGAGGCTTTCCACCAGCCCGTCGGCGAGCTTGGTCGTGCCCGGTCCGACAGTTACATCGCAAACACCCGGCCGCCCGGTAAGCCGCGCGTAGGCGTCAGCCGAGTACGCAGCCGACCGCTCGTCTCGCACCAGGACGTGACGGATTTTCGGAACCCGCCTTGCGATGCCGTCGTACAGCGCGACGGTCTGCCCGCCGGGCTGGCCGAAAACGTGCGTCACCTGATAGCGCGAAAGGAGCTCAGCCAGGAGATCGCCGGCGTGCGCCACTATCCGGCTCCAATTGGGGTCACGCCAAGCATTGCCTCGACCGCGGCGCGATGGCGATTCAGCTTGCCCTGGAACTTCCTCCGGCGTGCGCTGTCTGGTTCGTAGCGCCGAGCAAGGCCGACGCGCTCCGCAGCCTCCGACAGAGATCGAAATGTGCCGATGCCGACGCCGGCAAGCAGAGCCGCCCCGAGAGTGCCCGGCTCGAGCTGATCGGTGACCTCGACGGGGATTCCGAGCATGTCTGCTTTCAACTGCATCCACCAGGCTGATCGAGTGCCGCCGCCTGCAGCTCTGCAGACCTCGACGTCAGCGCCCGCGCCCCGCAGTGCATCGAAAGCGAATGTGAGCTCGTACGCGATGCCCTCCATCGTCGCCCGAACCAGCTCGAGACCGGTGGTGGCCAGCGTCAAGCCGAATATGGCGCCGCCCGGCGGGCGCCCGCCCGGCCATGGGGCCGGGGCGCCGGCAAGGTGCGGGACGACGAGAGCATCAGCGGGGCCGGCTCCCGACGTGCGTAAGCCGGCGTCGAGCTCGGCGAGCCCCACTCCCGCCAGCGAGCGGGCCCACTCGAGCGCGCTGGTGCCGTTGGGGCTGCGCGCCCACAGGCCCCAGCCCGGCGTGCTGGGCTGCGGCGTGACCGCAAGCCGCGAGCTTGCCGCCTCGCGGAGTCGGGGCTTTTTCACCGGCGCCACGACCGACTCCCACGTGCCTGACGCGAGCAGCGCGCTGCCTTCTTCGACGGCGGCGGCGCCCACCGCGGCGCACGATCCGTCCCAGCTGCCGACGACAAACGTGCAGTCGCGCGGAAGACCGAGGCGGTGAGCTTCGCGGGAGTCGATCCGATCGATGGCTGTGGCCCAGGGCACGATCTCGGGAAGAAGCCGTGGCTCGACCTCGAGGGCGGCGATGCGCTCGGCCGACCAGGTGCGGGTGCTGAGGTCGAAGATCAGAAAGCCGGCCGCCAGCGCAGGATCAACGATCGGCCGGCCGGCCAGGCGCAGTGACGCCAGCTCGTGCCAGCCCAGGAACCACCGAGCCTTGTCAAGAGTGCCCGGAGCCGTTTCGCGCCACCACAGCAGCCGGTTGGTTGGGTCCATGTGGTCGGGAACGTGGCCGCACGCTCGAATCCACTGTTCCTGGGTGCGCTTGATGATCGAGGTGGCCATCACTTTCGGCCGGCGGGAGTCCGCCGTCCGCAGGCAGGGCCCGAGAGCGCGTCCGTCGGCCCGGGCAGGGAAGCTCTCGCGGCCGGAGGCCGAAACGGCGAGAGCCGCTGGAGGATCGCGCCGCAACTTTGGACTCGATGTCAGCTGCCGAACGACCCTGACAGTGGCCCTCCAGACCTCGTCACCGTCGGAATCGATGAATCCAGGGGTGGCGTGGCGGGAGGGCACAGCCTCGCGAGCCTGGGCGAGCAGCGCGCCGGATTCCCGATACGCCGCCGCCTTGACGGCGGACGAGCCGATGTCGATCCCGATCAGACTCATCGCGGAATCATAGGAACGCTGCTTACGCCCGCGTGTTGCGGAGGCGGGTGAGGGCGTCGCCCAGCGCCTCGCCGTAGATCCAGAGGTCGCCGCTGTAGCAGATGCAGCGAAAACCCATGCCCAGCATCTGTTCGCCCTGCTTCACATTGGTCGGCGCAAAGGCAGCGGCCTTGCCGTGCGCCTCCGCTGCAGCGACGACTTTCTCGAGGGCGCGTAGGAAAACCGCGTGGTCGAACTGGTAGGGGATCCCGAGAGAGGTCGACAGGTCTCCCTGGCCGATCCAGAGGAGGTCCAGTCCGTCCGTGGCGGCGATTTCGTCGACGTTCGCGAGCCCACCGGTGCTTTCGATCTGGGCGATGACCAGCACCTCGTGATCGGCTTCGCGCATCTTCGATGCGTTGTCCCCTGCGCGGTACTCGTCATGCGCCAGCGCAAATGCCGCTCCGCGACGCCCCGCCGGCGGATATTTCGCGAACGACACGATGTGTCGCGCCTGCTCTGCGGTGTGAACCATCGGCAGCATGACGCCCATCGCGCCGACGTCGAGAACAGGAGCGACGAGGTGATACTCGGACGCCGCGACTCGCACGAGAGGAACTGTGTCGGTCGCGCGGTGGAACGCCATCAGCCGGCGGATCGTCTCGATTCCCCACCCGGAATGCTCGGTGTCGTACATCACGAACTCTGCGCCGGCCACGGCCGCGAGCTGGGCGATGCCGGGCGAGTCGAACTCGAAGACCATCGTCCCAAACGACCGCTCGCCCTGCTTCAGCTTCTGCTTAACCGCGTTGGATCGCAATGCCTCCTCCTTGCAGACCGCCGGCCGCGTTAGCTTATCGCCGCGCCGGTGTCAGAGCTCGACCGCCGAGCCGGCAATCATGCACTCTGTATCAAAGGGTGAGAGTGATATGACGCGAACAGTCGGATGCTGGAACAACCGAACCTTCGCATTCGAAACTTGGAGCACCGCCCTAATCGTCATCGACATGCAACGTGACTTCCTCGCCGACGATGGCTGCCTGCCAAAAATGTTCAAGTGGGATAACTCGCCGCTTCGCGCGGTCGTGCCGAACGTTCGCTCCATCCTGGAGGCGGCTCGTGATGCAGGTCTCCTGGTTGTACACACGCGAGAGGGCTACTTGCCCGACGGCTCAGATGTCACGCCGGCGAAAAGGGAGATGGGTTATGTGGGTGCCCCCGGCCCCTACGGGCCGTACCTGGTAAGGGGGTCCGCCGGCCATGACTTCCTCGCCGGATTCGAGCCGGCGGCAGGCGAGCTGGTGGTCGACAAGGCGGCGTTCAATGCGTTCCACAACACCCATCTCGGGGAGACGCTGGCGGACAGGGCCATCAGCCACCTGTTGATCACCGGAGTCACGACCCAGTGTTGCGTTCACTCCACTCTTCGCGACGCCGTCGACCGTGGCTATCTTTGTCTTACCGTCTCGGATGGCTGCGGTGCATTGAAACAGGAGTGGCATGACGCCACGATGACGATCATTCAAGCCGAGTCGAATCTGTTCGGCTGGATCGCTGAAAGCGCCAATGTGATCAGCGCCCTGACCCAACGACAAGCCCTTGCCGGCGACGCCGGTTAGGCAGAACCGGCGAGCGGTAGGGCGAGAGCGAACACGGTGCCCGCCTCCAGCGCGCTGCTTTCGACGACAAGGCTGCCGCCGTAGCGCTCTGCCAGCTGGCGGCTGATGTACAGGCCGAGGCCGACGCCGGGGATCTTGCCGACGGCGGGGCTCGCACCCCTATAGAAACGGTCGAAGACCTGCTCGCGCTGGCCCTCCGGTATCCCCACGCCGTTGTCCTCGACCCTAACCACTGCGCGACGGGAATCCGTCGACACGTCGATGAAGAGGCGAGCCGGCGGCGTCGAATACGACAGGCTGTTGTTGATCAGGTTGTCGAGCAACCGGCCCAGCTGTCCTCTGTCGGCCTCGACCAGCACCTCATCGCGGGCCAGCTTCGTGGTGATATCGGCGTGCAGGAGGTCGGCCCGCGGACGTGCCCGGGCAACAGCCTCGTCGACGACCTTTCGCATGTCGATCACGTTGTCTTCGTGGGGGATGAGGTTGGCTTCGATCTGCGATGCCTGAAGCAGAGCCCCCACCATTCTGTCCAGCTCGCCGGCTTTGGCAAGGACGATGTGCAGCGGCCTGGTCCAGGAATCAGGGGCATAGCCGAGCGAACCGTCGACAAGCAAGGACACGTATCCGGTCAGAACCGTGAGCGGCGTGCGGAGCTCATGCGCCGCCATGTTCAGGAATGCGCTCTTGGCCTGGCCGGCTGCGTTGGTGGACGCATAGACCCGGGTCATCTCCTCCTGGCGCTCGTGAGTGGCGACGAACGAGGCCAGCACGAATGAGGTGAGTGCCACGCAGACATTGAAGATCTGCAGGGTGACCATCTTCTCGGCAAGGGTCTCGGTCGCGAACGGGCCGGTTCCGTGGACGGCAGACCAGATGGCGATGCCTGAGGCGATCAGTGCGGCCGGCGCGGCGCCGCGCAATCGGAAGCGCCAGGCCGCAATCATGATCAGAGGAAACACGAGGTACTCCAGGCGCAACCGATTCTCGAAGAGTGCGAAGGTCACCACCGCGATTCCCACCAGGAGAGCGGCGAGCATGATCGCGCTCGCCGGCGTCAGCGCCGGGCCCGGGGACTTTGGCATCAGGCTCAGAAGGAAGGGGGCAACGAGGAGGACGCCCATCGCGTCGCCGGTCCACCAGACCGTCCAGGTCGGCCAGAAGTCGGTCGAGGGCACGGCTCGGGAAAGGACGAGAACGGAGGTGCCTATCGTCGCGCTGATCGTCATGCTCACAAGGGCGCCCAGCCCGATGATCGCCGCCGCGTCTCGCAGCCGGTCGAGCTCCGGCCGGAAGCCGACTCTCTTGAGAAGCTCCGCCGCGACGAGCGGCGCGAGCGTGTTGCCGGCGGCGATCAAGGCGGCGCCCGCCGGGGATGGGCCGATGGGCAGGTTGACCGCGAGCGCTGCCGCAAACACCGCAGGCCAGACCCGCCTGCCGAAGATCAGGATCGCGACCAGCGCAATCCCGGTCGGCGGCCAGATCGGCGTCACCTGACCGTGCACCAGAGCCAGGTTGAGGCTCAACCGGGCGGCAACCCAGTAGATGATGCCCACCAGCAGCAGTTGCAAGAAGGCGCGCAACAAATAGGTATAACGGCCCCGCAAGGCCAATCCTGCCAGCGCGATACGCCCCCCAGCTGCCATCGCTAAGCGCGCGTGCATTATCCCGCGCCGCGCCGGCTGTGAATGCCGAATATGCGCTCTCGGCCCCGCGTAACGTTTGAGGCCGTGCGCAAGGTGTATCGCGGCCGCGATGTAGAGGTCAGCTTCGACCTCGACCTGTGCGTCCACATCGGAGAGTGCCTGCGCGGTCACCGCGGCGTGTTCAACCTCGAGCGCAGGCCATGGGTGCTGCCCGATGAGGCTGACCCCGACACCGTCGCGGAGATCGTCGAGCGCTGCCCGAGCGGGGCCCTTCTGTACAGCCGTCACGATGGCGGCGCGCAAGAGGCGCACGACGGCACGACAGTGACGCCGATCCGCAACGGCCCCCTCTTGATCAAGGGCAGGATCGAGGTGCGCCGCGAGGATGGAACTGTCGAGACGCTTCCCCGCGCGACGCTGTGCCGCTGCGGGTTCTCGGACCACAAGCCCTTCTGCGACAACCGCCATCTCAGTGTCGACTTCCGGGCAGCCGGCGTGCCCTTCAAGATTCACATCAGCCCGGTTCGGCCGACGCTCAGGGAGCCGATCAGCAAGTCCGACGATCCCCGCAGATCCAGCTGAGCGCTGCCTGGGCCGACTCCCGCCGACCGCCGAGATAGAATCGCCTTCGCCGTGGCTCGCACGCACCATCCCTCCAGCGATACCTCGCGCCTTGCCGTCGAGACTCGACGGCTGACTCGCGTCTACAAGACGCGCCGCGAATTGACCACCGCTCTCCAGGATGTCGACCTCGAGGTCGGCGAGGGTGAGCTCTTTGGCGTGCTCGGGCCGAACGGCGCCGGGAAAACCACGCTGATCAAGATCCTCGTCACGCTGCTTCTCCCGACATCCGGCCAGGCCTTCGTCGACGGGCTCGACGTCGTCACGGACTACAAGCGCCTGCGCAGCCGGATCGGGATGGTCTCGGGGGGCGAGCAGGCCGGCTACGGCATTTTGAAGGTCCGCGAGCAGCTCTGGATGTTCAGCCAGTTCTACGGCATGGACTCGACCGCGGCCCGCAAGCGCATCGACGAGCTCCTGGAGCGTCTCGGATTGAGCGACGCCGCGAACAAGCAGATCACCGGCCTGTCGAGCGGCATGCGCCAGAAGATGAACCTGGTGCGCGGCCTGATGACTGATCCGCGAGTCCTGTTCCTGGATGAGCCGACGGTCGCACTCGATGTGAGTGCTGCCCGAGACGTGCGCAGCGAAGTCAGGAGATGGATGCGGGAGGATCCGACCCGGACTGTCATCCTGACCACCCACTACATGCAGGAGGCGGACGAGCTCTGCGACCGTGTCGCCATCGTCAATCGAGGCCGGATCGTTGCCGAGGGCACACCACGGGCGCTGAAGCAGTCGGTCGACGACGACGTGATCGTCGATCTCCAGCTCGATCCCGGCACTCCGGTGCTTGACCGGCTGCGCGCCATAGAGGGCGTGGGCGCGGCCAGCGTCAGAGAGGAAGACGGCGTGGACCGCTTCAGCCTGATGCTCGCCGACGACGGAGTCCTGCCCCGCGTCATGACGACTGTCGAAGGCGCCGGCCGGCACGTCAGCGGCCTGGTCCGCCGGCAGCCCACGCTCGAGGACGCCTTCGTGAAGCTGGTGGGCCGCAGCATGACCGAGGAAGAGGCCTGATGAGCACGGCACAGCACGTCCAGCACTCGCCGCTGCGAATCTTTTTGAAGACGATCGCCGCCCGGGCCTATCCGCGGGTCATGGCCGCCAACCGCCAGAAGACCTGGGTCTTTTTCGACATGGCCTTCCCGATGGTCGGCGCCCTGGCCATGGTGCTCGTCTACCAAGGTCTGCACGCGCCGCGCCAGTACCTCGGCTTCGTGGTGATGGGCGGAGCCATGCTCGCCTTCTGGCAGAACGTGCTCTGGAGCATGGCGGCCCAGTTCTCGTGGGATCGCGGCAACGGCACGCTGGAGCTCTACGTGATCTCGCCGACCACATTCGAGGGCGTGCTCCTTGGAATGGCACTTGGCTCGATGTTCACGGTGACGCTCCGAGCGGGCGCGATATTGCTGTTGGGCTCTCTGCTGTTCGGGATCACCTACACCGCCGCCGGCACCCTGCCCGCGATTGGCGTTTTCCTGCTGACGCTCGCCGCGCTCTACTGCCTGGGCATGTTGCTGGCCAGCCTCTTCCTGTTCTACGGACGCGAGGCCTGGCACCTTTCCAACGCGATGCAGGAACCTATCAACTTCCTTTCCGGCCTCTACTTCCCCGTCAACGCCCTGGGCGCATATGTGGGGGGCGCGGCTTCGCTCGTCCCGATGACCCTGGGACTTGATGCCATGCGGCAGCTCTTGCTGCCGGGCACGCCGGTTTTCATCCCGGCCGGCACCGAGGCGCTCCTCGTCGCTGTCCAGATCCCCGTCTTCGCCGTGCTGGCCGGCATCTCGCTGCGCTACATGGAGATCCGGGCCCGGAGGGACGGCAAGCTGGTGACCCGATGGGAGTAGCCATCACCCGGCAGTGGACCGGCTACGCGGCGGCGGTGCGGCTTGGCTGGGCGGTCTCCAGCAACTGGACTCGCCCGATCCTCTTCATCGTCTACTCGGTTCTCCGCCCGGTCTCGATGGCGCTGATCCTGGCGGTCATGTACACGGTGATCACCGGGAACGCGGCGGCCACCCGACCCTACCTGGCCTTTCTCATCGTCGGCACGGCGTTCTGGTCGTTCATCCAGGAGGGCGTCTCAGAGTTTGCGACTGGGATCCTGGAAGATCGCGGCCGCTACCACATCCTCAAGTACTCGTACATGGCGCCGCTCGGCTTTCCGATCTTCCTGATCGGTCGGGCGACGTCCAAGCTGGCCAGCGCCGCGGCCTCGGTGGTGATAGTGCTGCTGGTCGGAACGCTCGCATTGCACCTGGACATCAGCCCGCTCCGGGTCGATTACCCGCTCCTGGTGGCCGCGTGTTTGCTGGCGTTCGTCTCGGTGATCGCTTTCGCCATCACGCTCAGCATGGTGCTGCTGGCCGGGCGAGACCTGCACGGCTATGGCGAGATCATGGCCCAGTTCCTCTATCTCTTCTCCGGCGCCATCTTCCCCATCTCAGTGCTGCCCGGTCCGATCGCGTGGCTGGCCTCGCTGTCGCCGCTGCCTTACTGGCTCGAGCTCTGCCGGCGCGCGATCATGCACGGTCAGGCTTACCTGATGTTCCCAAACCTCTCCGATGGCGAGGTCTTTCTGCGTCTCGTGGCGGCCACCGCCGGCACGCTGCTGCTTGGCTATGTCCTCTATCGAATGGCGGACCGACGGGCCCGCCGCCTTGGCTACATCGACATGGAGGCGAACTGGTAAGGGCCTTTGGAGACGCGGCGGACTAAACCACGCGTCGCAGGCGCGGGTTGGGTGCAGCGCCGGGGATGCGGCCTCGTTTTGCGATCGGTTTGCCTGCGATCTCCTTGATGTCGGCAGTGAATCCTATGGGAGGCGCAGCGGCGATCGCCATGCCGACGCCGTAGGAGTCCACCGGCGCCTTGGCCGCTTCGAACTCGCGGATGCGCTCGACAGTGAGCCCGCCGGACACGTAGATCCCGACGCTCTGGCGGCCGGCCAAGTCGAGTCGCGCCCGCACTTCGTGGACGAGGTCGACAGTCACCTGTCCCCGCTCTTTCGGTGTGTCGAGACGCACTCCGCGCAGCCGGTCGCCGAGCGCCTCCGCGACCCGCAGCGATTCCTCGGCCTCATCCTTGAACGTGTCGACGAGGACGATGCGTAAAACGTCCTCCGGCATATGCGCGTCGAACGCTTTGGCCGCCAGAACCGTGTCTCCGAACATGAGGATCATGGCGTGCGGCATGGTCCCGGATGGCGCCTTGAGACCGGCCAGCTCCGCACCCAACGGGGTGGCACAGCCGGCGCAGCCGCCAACAACTGCCGCGTACTCCATCACCGGCCCAACCAATGGGTGGACGTGGCGCGCCCCGTAGGAGATCACTCGCTTCCCGGCCGCGGCCTCGACGATCTCATGTGCCGCGGTCGCCCACCCCGAACAGCTCGAAAGCATGCCCAGCAACGCCGTCTCATAGATACCGAAGCGTGAGTACGGAGCTCGAACACGAAGCACTGTCTCGCGCTCGGACATCGGCTCGCCCTCGGCAATCGCCAAAACCTCGTCGCCTTCCTCCAGCACGGTGCCGAGCAGGCCCACTGCCTCGGTGATGCCGCAAGCCAGTCCGGCGCCACCCGAGAAGTAGTCCATCACGACGACCGCATCGAGCTCGGCCGCGGCCAAAGTGTCGCGAGCGCGCTGGAAGTAGACGTCGGAGGCGGGGCCGCCGAAGTAGTCGACCAGCTCCGAGGTCGTTTTCTGGGGGGTCGCCAACTTCATCGGCGCCAAGAATCTGCAGTCAGCCTGAACAGGTTTAGCGCGAGTCGCTCTTCCCAGCCGCCGCCGGAATGGATGAGTCGGCCGTCTCGTCTTCCGAAAGGTCGGCGACGGACGCCTTCACGATCTCTTCGATGCTCTTCCCGCGATCTCGCTCGAGGACCTTCATCCTCTTGTCGAACTGGGTGCTGGCATAGTCCAGGTACGTCTCCATCCGCTGGCCGAAAGGACCATGCTCGTCGTCGTAGTTCTCCCAGAACTCGCTGATCACTCCCATAGCCGGCCCAAGCAACTCGTTCATGCGCAGGTTCATCACTTCCCAGCCGTTGGGTGACTGGTTGATGAGGCGGTCGAGAAGGAAAACGCCGTAGCGGATGTGACGGCTCTCGTCTCGGGCTATGAGGCGGATGCCGTCGAGCAAGCCATGGAGCTTGTTGTTCGCCTCCAGCGACTGGCGGAATCCGTGATAGCCGGTCTCGGCGAGCACGCCCTCGATGATCATGTTGTAGGTCACGGAGGCTCGGATCTGCGCCTCAACTGAAAGGTCGGTTTTGAGTGCGTTGAGCGAGGAAGGCAGCTCGACCAAGAAGAGCTGTCTGTAGCTGGGGGTCAGGTAGCGCTCGAGGTCTTCCCGAGCCAGCGCGACCTCGTCGAGCCAGCGCCGGAAGAACTCGACGTGCTTGGCCTCCTCCCACAGAAACGATGTGAGATAGATCTCTTCCTCGAGCCTCCCTTCGCCGGCGACAGCCATGATCAGGGGCAGCAGATCGCTGGTGACGCCTTCCTCTCCGGCCTGGAACAGGGTCAGGGTGCGGAGCAGGAAGTCCCGCTCTGTATCGTCAAAGGCGGCCCAGTCGGCGCCATCAGTCGAGAAGTCAAGCGTCTGGGGATCCCACGTGCCGAGCCGTTTCGCCTTCTGGAAGAGCCGCATCGGCACCGATTCCCAGTCCAGTCCGCGACCGGAGATTGTCGCGTAACGATCCCGCACGAAGCCGGCGGTCAAGGTCCGCCAAGTGTAGTCCCGCCGCCGCCAAGGAGGACCGGGGCTGTGAGGCGGTAGGAAGACGCGACATAACCTCCCGGCGTCCGGGTTAAGTAATCGATTTCGACCTTTGATCAGCCTAGAGTTGGGGCAATGTCACCAGCCGGGGGCGAGTCACCCGCATTGGGTGGCGGTCACGCCCAGCGTCTGGCCGCAATCGCGGCGGCGACTGGTGCCTTCACTGATGCTGTCCCTGACATCGAAGCCCTCCTGGGCATCGTTGCAGAGCACATCTCACGTGCGACCGGTGACTTCTGTTCCGTTGTCCTCCTATCGCCAGATCGCCAACACATCGAACCCGTGGCGGCCTATCACCCCGATCCCGCAGTCATGGAGGACGCCAGGCACTTCATTGGCGTTCAGATCGAGCTTGAGGCTTCCGGCCCTTGGAAGACAGTTGTCAAGGAGCGCCGGCCTCAGGTGATCGCGATCGATCCCGATCACTTACCGCCCAATCTGGCCCCCCACCAACGACGCCACATCGAGAGGTGGCGCATGCGCGAGTCGGCGTTGATTCCGATGGTCGCCCAGGATACCGTCGTGGGCGGTTTGAACCTCAACCGAATGGAAGGAAGCGCTCCTTTCAGCCAGGCTGACCTTGATCTACTAAGCAACCTGGCGGCACGCGCCGCCAGCGCGATCGCAACAGCGCAGCTGCTCCGCAACCAAAGGCTTCTCGCCAGCGAGCTGGAGACGATGGTTGCAGAGCGAACCGAGCAGCTGAGCGAGGCTCAGCTGGAGGCCGAGCGAGCCAACAAGGCCAAGAGCCAATTCTTGGCAAACATGAGCCATGAACTCAGGACGCCGCTCAACGCCATCATCGGTTTTTCCGAGTTGCTCAGCGACGATGTGCAAGGGCTCTACGACACCGCTACCCGCCGTCGCTTTCTGGATCAAATTCATAACAGCGGAAATCATTTGCTGCAGCTGATCAATGACATCCTCGATCT
>VBIU01000003.1 GCA_005880945.1 Chloroflexota bacterium
CACTGGCCTACATCGAGCAGGTGCAGGAGCGCATGTTCGGGTTCCAGGTCGCTGTGGAGCTCCGGAAGCCTGAGTGGATGGACGCCCGCCATCGCGACGGGACGCTCGCATTCCTGCGCACTCGCGATATCCCCTATGTCGCTGTCGACGTGCCGCAGGGCCACAAAACGAGCATGCCGCCGGTGTTCGAGGTCACGTCGAGTAAGCTCGCCGTGGTCCGCTTTCACGGGCGCAACCACGAGACGTGGGACCTCAAGGGCGCGCCCCCCAACCTGCGCTTCCGGTACGACTACAAGGACGAGGAGCTCACCGAATGGGTCCCGCGGATCAAGGAGATGGAACGCTCGGCGAAGCAGGTGCACGCGATCATGAACAACAACTACTCCAACTATTCGGTCAAGAACGCGAAGCAGCTCGAGAAGCTCCTGGAGGCCTGGAACAAGTAACTCCCGGTGAACGCCCCGCTCCCCAACCCCTCTCCCCCGGGGGGAGAGGGACCTTTAGCTCTCGGGTGGGGGGACACCTGTGCCTGACAGGTGCGGTGACGCCAGGCGCCGCGCCTCGCCCAGGCCGTGGTCCATGAGGCCTCCCAGCAGCGGCTCTGCGAGATGGGCGAAACGTATCGGCATCACCATCGCATCACGTCGGGGGAACTGCGCGGTGCGGACGATCAGGTTCGCCACCCACGAAGCGGAGTACATGGGCCCGACCGGCACTTCGGTGGCGTCGAAGAACTCGGTGTCGGTCACACCGGGATAGACGACGCAAACCTTCACACCAGTACCGGACAGCTCACCGCGCAAGGCATGCGAGAGCCCGACGACGGCGTGCTTCGTGGCCGAGTAGACCGCGGAGTAGGGTGACGCTCGAAAGCCGACAACGGAAGCAACATTGATGATCACGCCACTCCGCCTTGCCAGCATCGCCGGCAGGGCCGCCTGCATGGTGGTGATCACCCCCTTGAAGTTGGTGGCCACGAGCTCCTCGACCTTGTCTTCCGGCATCTCGTGCAGCCGGCCCATCCAGCCAAGTCCTGCGTTGTTGACAAGAACGTCGATGCGATCGTGATCGCGAAGAGCCGCAGCCACGAATGCGCGCGCGTCCGCTGACTGGCCGACGTCGAGGCGGCGAACGCTCACATCGGGGGAACCTTGCTGGAGGCACATCTTCGCGACCGCATTGAGGCGGTCCAGCCGGCGCGCTCCCAGGGCCAGGCGCGCTTTTCTCTTCGCGAAGGCGAGCGCTGTCGCTTTGCCGATGCCGCTCGAAGCGCCGGTCACCACGACCACGGCGCCTTTCAGTCGCACGTCCGTAGCTTAGGTGGACCAAGGGACCCTAGAATCCGACCATGAAGGCGCTGACCTTTCAGGCCGAAGGCGTAGTCAAGGTGACCGACGTGCCCAAGCCGGGCATCAAGGGCGCAGGCGAGGCCCTCGTCAAGGTCACGCTCGGCGCCGTCTGCGGGTCCGACCTGCACATCCTCCACGGCCACACGCCGATCAACCAGGGCGCCGTCCTGGGTCACGAGTTCGTCGGCGTGGTGGAGGATGTGGGGGCCGAGGTCAAGCGATTCAAGCCCGGGGATCGCGTGGTGTCCAGCTTCTTCACGTCGTGCGGGCACTGCGCCCTCTGCCGGAAAGGCTGGTTCAACCAGTGCGTCGACAAGGCGACTTTCGGCCATGGCGAGTACTTCGGCGATCTGGGCGGCGGGCAGGCCGAGTATGTGGTGGTGCCGCTCGCGGATCACTCGATGGAGCCGATCCCGGCCGGCATGACAGACGAGCAGGCCATCTTCGTCGGCGACATCCTCGCCACTGGCTTCTTCGGCGCGGAGAGAGCGGAGATAAGGCCCGGCGACGTCGTCGCCGTAGTCGGCGCCGGACCGGTGGGCTTGATGGCGACCATGTGCGCCCAGCTCTTCGGACCGGCGCGGATCTACGTCGTCGACATGGTCGATTCGCGGCTCGAGACCGCCCAGGAGCTCGGCGGGATCCCGATCAACGCTTCACTGGTCCATCCGGTCGAGGCCATCCAGGGCCACACCGGCGGCATCGGCGCTGATTCCAGCATCGAATGTGTCGGTCTGCTGTCCGCTGTCGACACCGCAATTCAGAGCGTGCGCGGCGGCGGGACGATCTCGATGGTCGGCGTCCCGAGCGCCGTGATCGGCGACTTTCCCTATCTCACCATGTGGATGAAGTCGCTCACGTTCCGCGCCGGCTGGTGCAACGTGCAGGCGTACATGCGGCCCCTTCTCGACCTCATCGCGGCGGGCCGCATCAAGCCGGACGCGATCATCAGCCACCGGATGAGGCTGGAAGAGGCCGAGGAGGCCTACCGGCTGTTCGACGCGCGCGAGGCGACGAAGATCGTCCTGAAGCCCTAACCGACCGACCCTAGGCCTTGGCGGCGCCGTGGTCGATGGCCATCAGGTAGCCGCGAGCGCGCTCGGTCAGCGGATACCGGTTCTCGAGCTCGTGGAAGGCGGGTCCGTGGTCGCTGTGCTCCAGGTGAGCCAGCTCGTGCACGACCAGGTAGTCGACGACCCAGTCTGGAAGGGGGGCGGCCCGCGACGCGATCCGGATTGCGCCAGTGGTGAAAGTGCAGCTCCCCCACAGGTGCGAGATTTCCGCAAACGCGATCGAGGTCCAGCGCAGCCGGCCGCCGAAGTGGCGGTCGTTCAGCGCGCGAGCGCGCGCCGCCAGCTTGTCGTCCGACGGTCGCGCTCGCTCCATGCGCCGCTCGAGACGTTGACGCATCTCCTCGGCCCACCGCTCGCGCTCGGCGCGTGGCATCCACTCAGGCACGAGCAGCTCGAGGACCCCCGAGCGAAGCCGGGCCGCCACAGTTCGCCGCCGCCTGCGGCTGGCGACTATACGGATGGGCGGGCTGAACGAGTTGTGATTCGTTTCCAGGACGTTGTGCTCCGTTGTTTGCTGCGACGCGCTGGGGCGATTGTAGGCGGCCCGGCGGGACATAGGGAATGCGGCCTGTTAATTGGGGCACCCCATGACAAAGAACTAGCATTGCGCCCAAGCGTGCCTAGAAGCCTCGTCGTCGGAAATGGCAACGTGCTCGTGGGCTTCGACGCCAACTATTCGGTCCGCGACATCTACTTCCCGCGCGTCGGCGACGCCAACCAGACTATGGGCAACGTCTGCCGAACCGGCTTTTTCATCGACGGCAAGTTCGCGTGGCTCGAGGATGCGGGCTGGGAGCGGCAGCTCGGCTACGCGGAGGACTCGCTGGTCACCGCAGTGACGTTGAAGCACTCACGGCTCGGCATCACCGTCAAGTTCGAGGACTTCGTCGACCTCGCCCGAAACTGGTTCATCCGCAACCTCGAAGTCTCGAGCGCGACGGGCTTCACGACCGGACGCGTGTTCTTTCACTACGACTGGTATATCGAGGGCTCGGACATCGGGAACACCGTCGCCTACGATCCCCGCCATCGCGGTGTGATCGCTTACAAGGCCAACCGCTACTTCCTGGTCGGCGGCGACCCTGGCCCCGGATTCGGAATCGACACGTGGGCCAACGGCAAGAAGGGTGGCGGCGCCGCGGGAACGTGGGTCGACGCGGAGGACGGCGAGCTCGGACGGAATCCGATCGAACAGGGTTCGGTCGACTGCACAGTGGGCTTCAACCTCGTCCCGGTGGCGCCAGGCGGACCGTGCGTCTTGACGCACTGGGTCTGCATGGGTAGCCGGCTCAGCGACGTCACGACGTACGGCCAGGAGCTGATCATCGGCAAGGGGCCGGACACGTACATGGGGCGGACGCTCACCTACTGGCAGGTGTGGTCCGAGAAGGATCACAGGCATATCGACGAGGAGCTCGGCTCCGAGGTCACTCAGCTTTACCGCCGGTCCATCCTGACCGCGCGGACGCACGTCGACAACCATGGCGCCATCATCGCGGCGACCGATTTCGACATCACCAAGTTCGCGCGCGACACGTACGCGTACGCCTGGCCTCGGGATGGGGCCCTGGTTGCAAACGCGCTCGACAGGGCCGGTCACGAGGACGTGACGCGCAGCTTCTTCACGTTCTGCCAGCAATGCCTGGTCGAAGAGGGTTTCTTCCTGCACAAGTACACGCCCTACGGTCTTCCGGGCAGCTCGTGGCTGCCATGGGTGGACGGGCAGGGCACTATCACGCTGCCCATCCAGGAGGACGAGACGGGCCTGGTCATCTGGGCGCTGTGGCAGCACTACAGGATCCACCGCAACCTCGACTTCATCGTCGGCCTGTACTCCACTCTCGTGATCCCGGCGGCGGACTGGATGGTGAGCTACGTCGACGAGCGGAACGGATTGATCAAGCCTTCGTGGGATCTATGGGAGGAGCGCTGGGGCGTGCACGCGTTCACGGTCGGCGCCGTGTGGGGAGGCCTCGACGCCGCCCGCAGCTTCGCGGAGCTGTTTGGTGACGTGGGCTCGTTCGTGCGCTATCGCGATGCGGCCGACCGGCTGCGCGAGGCTGCCGACGAGCACCTGTACAGCCCAGAGCTCGGTCGGTTCGCCCGCCGGATCGCCGTGGAAGAGGACGGCACATTGACGGTCGACCTGGTCAACGACAGCGCGACCTACGGTCTGTGGCGGTTCGGCATGTATGCGCCGGACGAGCCTCGTATCGCCGAGACGATGAACTCGATCAAGGACCAGCTCGCCAACAAGGCGGCGGCCGGCGGAATCGGGCGCTATCGCGACGACTACTACTTCAAGGTCGAACCTGATACGACCAAGGTGCCGGGAAACCCATGGTTCATATGCACGCTCTGGATGGCCCAATGGTTCATCGCGACGGCCAAGACGGCGCACGACCTGAAGCCGGCGCGCGAGATCATCAACTGGGTGGTCGCGCACCAGCTCCAGGGCGGCCTGCTGTCGGAGCAGCTCGACCCGAACACCGGCGCGCCGCTGTCGGTCTCGCCGTTGACATGGTCGGCGGCGGAGCTGATCGCCACCGTCGACGAGTTCTGCCGGCGCTCCGAACGGGTCCGCCGCTCCGCGCTGTCAACAGTCCCACCTCAGTCGTCTAAGTCCTAGCCAACTCCCTCCCACCTTCAGGGGGATGGGTTGGGAGAGGGGCGTTAGCCGGATACCCTCTCCCCTCAAGGGGAGAGGGTCGGGGAGAGGGGCGTTAGCCGGAACGGCCTATAAAGGTATATTCCCGTGCTTTCTCGGCGGCCGCTCTACCGTCTTGCGCAGGCAGAGCTGCAGGCCTCGTACCAGCTCACGCCGTGTCTGGCTGGGTTCGATGACGTCATCGATGTATCCCCGCTCAGCCGCCACGTACGGATTTGCGAAACGGGTCGTGTACTCGGCGACAAGCTCCTTGCGCTTGGCGGCAGGGTCGGCCGCCGCTGACAGGTCGCGCTTGTAGATGATGTTCACTGCCGCCTCCGGACCCATCACCGCGATCTCGGCGGTCGGCCATGCCAGGTTGAGGTCAGCCCCCATCTGCTTGGGCGACATCACGCAGTAGGCCCCGCCGTAGTCCTTGCGGGTGATGACCGTCAGCTTGGGCACCGTCGCCTCCGCGTACGCGTAGAGCAGCTTGGCTCCGTGCCGGATGATCCCGCCGTGCTCCTGGTCGCGCCCCGGCAGGTAGCCGGGCACGTCCACGAAGGAAACGATCGGGATGCCGAACGCATCGCAGAACCGGATGAATCGGGCCGCCTTGACAGAGGCGTTGATGTCGATTGCGCCCGCGAGCACCTTGGGCTGGTTGCCCACGATGCCGACCACATGACCGCCGAGCCGGCCGAGGCCGACGACGATGTTCGGCGCGAAGAACGGCTGGACCTCGAAAAACTCGCGGTCGTCCAGCACGCGAGAGACCACCTGGCGCATGTCGTACGGCTTGTTGGGCGCCTCGGGAACGATCGTCTGCAGCTCGGGGTCCGCACGTTCGAGGTCGTCGGCGGTCGGCAGGTAAGGTGGAGGCTCGCCGTTGCTGGATGGAAGGTAGGACAAGAGCTTGCGCACTCCAGCAGCACATGCTTCCTCCGTTCGTGGCAGGAAGTGCGCCACTCCTGAGGTCGCGTTGTGGACGTCACCTCCGCCGAGCTCGTCGAATGACACGCTCTCGCCGGTGACGACGCGGATCACCTCTGGCCCCGTGATGAACATGTATCCCTGGCCCGCGACGATGAAAATGAAATCGGTGATGGCGGGTGAGTAGACCGCCCCGCCGGTACAAGGGCCGGCGATGACGCTGATCTGTGGGATGACGCCCGACGAGCGGACATTGCGAAGGAAGATGTCCGCGTAGCCCGCGAGGGCGACCACACCTTCCTGAATGCGCGCGCCGCCGGAGTCGTTGATGCCGATGATCGGCACCCGGTTGCGCAGCGCCAGCTCCTGGACCTTGACGATCTTCTCGGCCGTCACCTCACCGAGAGAGCCGCCGAACACAGTGGCGTCGTATGCGTAAACGGCGACCGCTCGCCGATCGATCTCTCCAAACCCGGCGACGACGCCGTCCCCGGCGATGCGACGCTCCTCCATTCCGAATCCATGTGCGCGATGGGTGGCGAAGACGTCGAGTTCCACGAACGAGCCTTCGTCGAGAAGCATCTCGATGCGCTCGCGTGCGGTGGCGAGGCCTTTCGCGCGACGTTTGTTGGCGGCCTCGTTCTCCGAATGCAGCGCCTGGTAGCGGCGCTTGCGGTACTGGTTGATCTTCTGCTCGGACACTGTAGTTGCCACTCTCTCGGGCGCCTCGACGCCTTCGATCGCGGGTGTGGTGCGCCGCACTGGTGAGAGGTTTTTTGGTCTGCGAGCGGCCATACCGCATATCGTAGGCGCCGTGCCTCGACCGCTCGGCGATTGATCCCTCGACTCAAAGAGGCCGGCGCTGAGCTCTTTTCGCGGCCGGCCCTGTACTGGGCGCTCGCCGGCGTGTTCTGGCTTCGGGTCGTGGTGCTGTCAGCGATCGTGCCGAGGCGACCTGACGCAGAGGGGATGTGGGAGGGCGCTCACGCATTTCTCACCAATCCGTCTCACATGTACGACGCGGCAGCCGCATACCTTGCGCAGACCCACGTCATAGCGCCGCCCGGGGTCCTTGCGGCCTTCGTCAGCCCGCCCCCCGTTGCCGTCATGGCGATACCGGTCGCGCTGCTGCCCCGGAGCCTGGGGGTCGAGGTGTGGACGGCGATCGACGCCGTCGCCTTGCTCGCCGGTCTCTTGTTCCTCTACCGCGCCCTCGCGATCACCAATCGGATCGCGCAACCGGTCTTCTGGCTCGTCGCCGCCTACTTTCCGCCGCTGTTCGCGGATATCAGCGCGGGCCAGCGCGGCGGGGTGATGTTGCTCGCGGCGATGGCCTCCATATGGTTGGAGTCCCGAAGCCGGCCGGCACTTGCCGGGGCGATCGCCGGCCTTGCCGCAGCCCTGAAGTACTACCCCGCGGCGATGGTGATCGGTCCGCGGCCGGCGCACCGTGTCCGCTACGCGGCAGCCCTCGCCGCCGTCGTGTTGGCGATCACGGCGCTCACCTTCATCCCGCTGGGCGTCGGGGGCGCCGTCTTCTACTACCAGCACGTGCTGATCCCCTCCCTCGCCTCGCACAACCCCGACTGCGCATACGACTCCGTGAGAACGCTCTTCACCCGGACGATAGGCGGAGAGGCATTCCTACAGCCTTCCGGGACCGGAGTCGTGCTGGTCCAGTCGCCTCTCCACCTCGGCACCGTCGCACTGCTGCTTTCCTATTTGAGCGCTGTGCTCTTCGCCGCCGGCGCCGCGTGGGCTGCCTGGCGCAGCGGGTGGAACCCGGCATACGGAATGGCGGTCGGCTTTGCGTTGGGCGCGCTCATCCCCAACGAGGTCTGGCCGTACCAGTGGCTGCCGCTCCTTCCTCTCATCCTCCTGGTCGCTGTGCGTGCGATCGAACGCAGGCGATGGATGACGCTTGGCGTCCTCGGTGTCTGCCTCCTCGGCTTCTATCGCCAGCCGTGCGACCTGCCATTCCCAAACTTGTGGACTGTGGCCGCAATTGGGGTTTTCGCGTTGGCGCTATGGGAGAATCGCCTTTTCCGTCTTGAGGTTGGAACGACCTCGCGTTCATGAGCAAGGAGGGTCCCCACGATGGCGCTGAACGCTGAGGTCAGCTTCGCGTGGCTCGGCCATGGGACCTGGGGCCGTCCCGCCCAGCTCCAGGAGCTGGTTGGCTCGGGGGTCGAGGTACTCGATATCAAGCCTGGCGACATCGTCTGACGTGGCCAAGAGACGCCGCCGCCGGCGAAATGTAATCGGCGCCTCTGCCACCTGGCTGGCGAAGGCGATCAGGTCCGGCCGGATCTCCTCCGAAGAAATCGTGAGCGCGCACATCGAGCAGATCGGAGCGATGAACCCGCACCTGAACGCGGTGGTTCGAACCGAGGGCCACAAGGCGCTGATCCAGGCCCGCGCCGCCGATCGCCACATCACTCGCGGCGCAAAGCTCGGGCCTCTTCACGGCGTCCCGTTCACCGTCAAAGACATCTTCGACACGGCCGGCGTCGTCACGACGGCCGGGCTGCGGAAGATGAAGACCAACATCCCGACGCAGGACGCCACCGTTGTGGCGCGCCTGCGTGCGGCAGGCGCGATCATGATCGGCAAGACCAACTGCCCGCCGGGTGGCATCGGAGACGACAGCGCCAACTCGATCCATGGCGGCACTCGCAACCCGTACGACCTTCAGCGGTCTCCAGGCGGCAGCAGCAGCGGCGAGGCAGCGATCATCGCGGCCGGCGGATCGCCAATCGGCATCGGCAGCGACTCCGGCGGCAGCATCCGCCTGCCCGCCCACTTCTGCGGGATCGCCGCCCTCAAGCCGACGACCGGTCGCGTTCCGAGCACCGGCGGGTACGCGCTCGGTGGCGGGCTGACCGACCCCCGCAGCCAGGTGGGGCCGATGGCGCGGTACGTCGACGACCTCTGGCTCCTGCTGCCCATCTTGAGCGGCCCCGACAACATCGATTCGGGAGTCGTGCCGATGCCGCTCGCCAAGCGCCTCGGCGCTCTCAAAGGCCTCAAGGTGGCCTGGTACGCGGACGACGGCATCACAAAGCCCACCAGGGCGACGACGGCAGCCGTCCGGGCTGCAGCGAATGCGCTTCAGAAGGCGGGTTGCAAGATCACTCCGGCGAGCCCGCCGGGCCTCGACGAGGCTCGGGAGGTCACCCTGGGTTACTGGGGCCGGAGGCACATCACCAACGAGCGGCTGTTCCGCCGCTGGGACGGCTTCCGCAGCGGCCTGCTCGGCTTCATGGCGGAGTACGACCTTATCTTGAGCCCGGTGGCCGCGAGCCCCGCGCCGCCATACGGCGCGAAATCCAGGCTCGAGAACCAGTTCAGCTACACCATTCCCTACAGCCTGGGCGGCAATCCCTGCGCGGTGGTCCGCGCCGGCACATCACCGGAGGGGCTGCCGATCGGGGTCCAGCTCGTGGCGCGCAACTGGTGCGACGACGTCGCCCTCAGCGCTGCCCGAAGCATCGAAAAGGCGCTTGGCGGCTGGAGGCCTGCTAGCGTGATCCCGTGAAGTTTCGATACTCGCGTTGGGACGGTTCCCAACGCCTGGACGACCTCGACGCTGGGGACGTCCTCGACGCGCTGTCGGACGACCTCATGAATTACGGAGACCTCAATGCCGCCCTCCAGCGGCTGCTCCGCTGGGGGTCGCCCAACATGCCGGGCCTGGAGCAGCTACTCAAGCAGCTGCGCGAGGCGCGCGAGCGTGAGCTCGGCCGCTACAACCTCGATTCGACTGTCGAGCAGCTGCGCGAAAAGGTGCAGGACGTCATCGACACCGAGAAGAGGGGAATCGAGCGCAGAGTGAACGAGTCCGCGACTCCCGAGGCCAAAAAGCTGATGGAGCGGATAGCCGGCCAGCGCAACGAGCAGCTCGACCGGCTACCGGACGATCTCGGCGGCATGGTCAAGGGCCTGCGCGACTACGAGTTCGTCGACGACGAGGCGCGACAGAAGTTCGAAGAGCTCATGCAGGGACTCCAGAAACAGATGGTCGACCAGATGTTCCAGGGCATGAAGGGCTCGATCCAGCAGATGCAGGGCCAGGACCTGACTCGCGTCCGCGACATGGTGCGCGAGCTGAACAAGATGCTCGAGCAGCGGATGGAAGGTAAGGCGCCTGACTTCAACGGCTTCATGGAGCGCTACGGCGACATGTTCCCGCCCGGCATCAACAGCCTCGAGGAGCTGCTCGAGCACCTGCAGCGTCAGATGGCGCAGATGCAGTCCCTGCTCCAGAGCATGAGTCCCGAGGCGCGTGAGGAGCTGCGCCAGATGATGGACGCCCTGCTCCAGGACGACTCTCTTCGACTCGAGCTGGCGCGGCTTTCCGGCTTCATGCAGGCGATGATGCCGCCCTCGGAGCTGAGCGAGCGGTACCCATTCTTCGGTGAGGATCCGCTCTCGATGGGCGAGGCGATGGGCTTGATGGAGCGCCTCCAGCAGATGGACCGCCTCGAGTCTCAGCTCGAGCGTGGCAGCTTCCGGCCGGACGACGTCGACCGCTCGCTCGCGCAGCAGCTGCTCGGCGATGAGGCCAGGCAGGCCATCGACCAGCTGCGCAAGCTGACAGACGTCCTCGAAAAAGCGGGTTACGTCGAGAAGAAGGGCCGGCGCATGGAGCTCACCCCGCGTGGCATGCGGCGGATCGGCCAGTCCGCGCTGCGCGACATCTTCGATCAGCTCAAGAAGACGCGAATGGGCCAGCACCAGCTCTCACGCGGGGGGCTCGGCAATGACGCGTCCGACGAGCTGAAGGATTACGAGTACGGCGATCCCTTCCTGCTCGATCTCAAGGAGACGCTGTTCAACTCGCTGGTGCGGGAGGGTCCGAAAGTCCCGGTCAAGATGGCCGCGAAGGACTTCGTCGTGCACCGCACGGAGCACGTGACCCAGGCTTCGACGGTGCTCATGATCGACATGAGCCGGTCGATGTTCCTGCGCGGGTGCTTTCTCGCCGCCAAGAAGGTGGCGATCGCACTCGACTCGCTGATTCGCAGCCAGTACCCGCGAGATTCGCTCTACGTCGTCGGGTTTTCCAACTACGCGGTGGAGCTCAAGCCGCAGACGCTGCCGCAGCTCGCGCTCAACGATTACGTGTACGGCACCAACATGCAGCACGGCTTCCAGCTCGCCCGGTCATTGCTGGCGAAACACCGTGGCAACCGCCAGATCATCATGATCACGGACGGCGAGCCGACCGCCCACCTCGAGGACAACGGCCGCGCCTACTTCGCATACCCGCCGACTTTCAAGACCATCCAGCAGACGCTTCGCGAGGTCAGGCGGTGCACGCGCGATCGCATCGTCATCAACACCTTCATGCTCGAGCGCGGTCCGTACCTCACCGAGTTCATCAACCAGATGACCCGCATCAACAAGGGGCGGGCGTTCTTCGTCTCGCCGGACCGCCTCGGCGAGTACATCCTGGTCGACTACGTGAGCGGCAGGCAGCGGCGCCGCGCGTCGACTCGCCGCTCCCGCATCGCCTGACGATCCTCAGGACCCGTTCCTTATGATCAAGACAGTGCCCGCCAGGGATCGACCCGCGCCCGAACGCCGCAACCTGAGCCCGGCTGCTCTCTACGAGCACGCGATCAGGCGCGACGAGGCGGTGATCGTCTCGACCGGGGCGCTCACAGCAGAGACGGGCCATCACACCGGGCGCTCTCCGAAGGACAAGTTCTTCGTCAAAGAGCCCACCAGCGAAGGGGCGATCTGGTGGCATCCGGGCAATCAACCCATCTCCAGTGCCAGGTTCGACGGTCTCCTCCAGAAGATGGACGAGTTCTGCGACACGCACGAGGTCTTCACCCAAGACGTGTTCGCGTGCGCGGACACCAGGCACCGCCTGCGGGTCAGGGTCGTGACCGAGCTCGCTTGGCACAGCCTGTTCGCGCGCAACCTGTTCATCCGGCCGACAGCCGACGAGCTTCTCAGCTTCGAGCCCGATTTCACAGTCATATCCCTGCCTTCGGTCAAGGCCGACCCGAAGAGCGATGGGACCAGGAGCGAGACGTTCATCCTCGTCAACCTGGGCCGGCGCATCGTCATCATCGGCGGCACCGGGTACGCGGGCGAGATCAAGAAGTCGATCTTCACGGCCCTCAACTACCTGCTGCCCGCGAAGGGCGTCTTCCCGATGCACTGCTCCGCGAACGTCGGCAGTGGAGGCTCCGATGTGGCGCTGTTCTTCGGCCTCAGCGGGACCGGCAAGACCACGCTCTCGGCAGACCCTTCCCGCCGGCTGATCGGCGACGACGAGCACGGCTGGAGCGATTCCGGGGTTTTCAACTTCGAGGGCGGCTGTTACGCGAAGACGATCCGCATCCGCAAGGAATCGGAGCCCGAGATCTACGCGGCGACGGAGAGCTTCGGCACGATCCTCGAGAACGTCGTCTACGACCCTCGCACCCGCATCCCGGACTACGACTCCGAGGAGAAAACGGAGAACACGAGGGCCGCCTACCCCGTCGACCTCATTCCGAATGCCGTGCTGTCAGGGATTGGGAAACACCCGAGCAACGTGATCTTCCTTTCGGCAGACGCTTATGGCGTTCTGCCGCCGGTGGCGCGACTCGACGAGAAGCAGATCCGCCATTACTTCCTCTCGGGCTACACGGCCAAGGTGGCCGGCACCGAACGGGGCGTGGTCGAACCCGAGCCGATCTTCAGCACGTGCTTCGCCTCGCCGTTCCTCGTTCTCCCGCCCGAGCGCTACGCGGACATGCTGATCGAGCGGGTCAACCGCCACCAGGCTGAGGTCTGGATGCTGAACACCGGATGGGTCGGCGGGCCGTACGGCGTCGGGCAGCGCATGTCGATCGCCCACACGCGCGCGATAGTGCGAGCGGTGGTGCAGGGCAGGCTTCACGATCAGCCTGCCCACGTCGAGCCCGTTTTCGGCCTGCAGATTCCAGACCTCGTGCCGGACGTGCCCCGTGAGGTCCTCGACCCCCGCTCCAGCTGGCCCGACCCCGACGAGTACGACCGGCAGGCCAGGAAGCTGCGCGGCATGTTCGAGGAGAACATCCACTCGATCGGCCGGAGCGCCTCGACCGCCGGCTGAAGGCGGCTCGATGACGTGAAGGTGGCCATCGTCGGCAGCCGGCATTTTTCCGAGCCCGATCGAGTGACCGAGTATGTGAATTCGCTCCCGCAAGGCGCTTCGATCATCACAGGCAGCGCCAGCGGGGTCGACGCGGCGGCGACCAGAGCGGCGCGCGCCAAGGGCATCCCCGTTCAGGTCATCCCCGCTTCGTTCGACGAGCTCGCCGACGCGGCGAAGGCGGCGGCGCGGAACCAGCGCCTGGTCGATGCATGCGACGCCCTGGTCGCGTTTTGGGACGGCACCTCGAAAGGAACCCGCATCACGATCGAGCGGGCGCTCGACTCGGGCAAAGAAGTCCATGTATTCGTCGTGACTAAGATGAGCTGATGGCGGTCGCGATCGCGGTACGCGCCCGACTCTTCGCCCGGCTGCGCGAGCAGGCCGGCACCGACGGCGAGAGCGTCGAGCTCCCGGCCGGGTCGAGCGTGTCCGACGTGTACGACGCCGTCCGGAGATCGCATCCGGGGCTGCCGGCGGATCGAAACGCCGTGCGCGCCGCGCTGAACCAGGAGTTCGTGGATTGGGACGCTGCCGTAGCCGACGGCGATGAGGTTGCATTCATCCCTCCTGTCAGCGGTGGCGCCCATGGTGCAGGGGTCCTGTTCGAGCTGACCTCCCGGCCGCTGGACGCTCGCCGCATGGAAACCGCGGTCGCCCACAAGGGCGCGGGCGCGATCTGCACGTTCACCGGGGTCGTGCGCGACAGCTCACGCGGCCGTTCTGTGACGCACCTCGAGTACGAGGCCTACGCGGAGATGGCCACCGCCCAGATGCGGAAGATCGCCGGCGAGATCGCCGAGCAGTGGCCGGAGGCAAGGGTGGCGATGGCCCACCGTACCGGGCGCCTCGAGATCGGCGAGCCATCCGTAGTCGTTTCGGTCTCCACCCCGCACCGCGCGGAGGCGATTGCGGCGTGCAAATGGGGGATCGACCGACTCAAAGAGTCGGTGCCGATCTGGAAGAAGGAGCATGCCGCCGACGGGACGTACTGGATCGAGGGAGACGAGGCCAAACAGGTCAGTCCTTGATTCGCGCAACCGAGAGCCCGTCTCGGACCGGGATGACGACGCTTTCCAGCCGTGGGTGTTTCGCGATCAGCTCGTTGTAGAACGCCACGTTGCGTGCCTGCTGGTTCTTGGGCTTCACCACCTCGCCCTGGCGTAGCGCGTTGTCTGCCATCAGAAGCGCTCCCGCGTCCAGGCGTTCGATGCACAGCTCGACGACGCTGCGGGTCACGTCCTCCGAGGGGAACGAGTTGAGCAGGTCGATGAAGCACGCGTCGAAACGCCCCTGCAGCTTCTCGAGCCCACCGACGGCGTCCTGCTCCAGGACCAATGCCTGCTTGCCGAGGCCCGCCTCCGCGAAGTTGGCGCGCGCCCGGGCGGCTCGCTTGCCGTCGACCTCGAAGGTTGTGAGCATCCCGCCTTCAGAGCCGTGCAGAAGCCAGATTCCGCTGTAACCCGTCGCGGTGCCGAGCTCCAGAATGCGTTTGGCGCCAGCGAGGTGGACGAGCATGCGGAGCAGCGCGCCTTCGTGCGCGTCGACGATCGGGATGCCCTCGCGATGAGCCTCGTCCTCCATGCGAGCGAGCACCTTGTCTCGTTTCGGCAGCAGGCCCACCATGTATGCCTCCAGCTCTTCAGTAACCTCGACCGGCTTCATCGCGCAACGCTCTCAACAGCGAGGACATCGAGCACTCGGTCGATCTCCTCCTCGGTGTTGTAGAAATGCGGCGAGAGCCGCACAAAGTCGCGATGCGTCCGAGCCACGACGTGGGCCGCGGTCAGGTCGCGCAGCACCTCCTGGTGACTGGCGCCCGGCTTGCGGAACGAGACGATGCCGGACGATTCAGCGCGCGATCGAGGCCACGGCTCGATCAGCTCGTAACCACCTTCCGCCAGCCTACCCGCGAGACGGGCGGACATGTCCAGGACCCGGTTCTCGATCACCTCGGGTCCGACCTCGAGCAGTAGTTCGAGCGCAGCCCCGAACGCCGCAGTGTTGAGCAGCGAGGTCACAGACTCCTCGAAGCGCCGAGCGCTCGGCGCGTAGGTGAGGTCGAGATCGAAGTACTGGTCGTGGGCCGCGACAGACATCACTCCGACCACCCGAGGGCGAACGCGGTCGAGAAGGTGTGAGGAGAAATAGCAAAAGCCGATCCCGGGCGGCCCGAGCAGCCACTTGCCGGCGCCGGCGGCACAGAAATCGATCGGCATATGGCTCACATCGACTCGCAGAGCGCCCACGCTCTGCATCACGTCGACGGCGAACACGATCCCGCGACGCCTGCACTCGGCGCCGATGTCGTCGATATCGACTCGAAAGCCGTTCCAGAACTCGACGTGGGAGAGCGCGACCACCCGGGTCCGCGCATCCACCAGCGAGAAGACGGCCTCCGGCAGAATACGGCCCCCGGCCGGTTTCACCTGGCGGTACTCGACCCCGTCGGCGGCCAGGGCCATCCACGGGTAGACGTTGGCCGGGTACTCCCACTGCGCGCCCACGACGTTGTCGCCGGCCTTCCAGTCGAGTCCCTGCGCCAGAAGCGAGACCCCATGCGCTGTGCTGCGGGTCAGTGCTATCCCCTCCGGCGTGGCGCTGATCAGCTCAGCGACGAGCTGTCTCACGCGATCCGCTTCTTCCTGCGACCACCCTGCGCGGTAAGGCCGGTTCACCGCCGCCTCGGCGACCTGTTCGATCGCGGCCTGGCTTCGCTTCGAGAGCGCACACACCCCGGCGTGATTCATATGGATGTAGTGGTCGACGACCGGCATGAGATTGCGGGCTTCGAGTGGATCCATTTGCCCTCCTAAGGTTTCGGATGTTTAAGCAAGAAAGCCGTCACCAGCGGCTGCAGGGTGATCATGTAGGCCGCGAGGCGCTCGATGGCGCTTTGCATGACGTGCTCGTCGAGCTGCGGCGCCGGCAGCGTCTCATATAGCCGCGACCAGCCGCGATCCCACGGCTCCAGCTCCGCGCGGGGAACGCTCGCCTTGATCTCCACCATGCGCGGCCGGAAGTAGTCAAACGCCTCCTGGTTTAGCTCGGGCGTTCCTTCGAAGTGAAGCCCAACCTCGAGCCTGCCTGCGCCGGTGTGGTGCCACGCCTCGTAGTGGAACTCGCGGCGGTCGTAGTGGAGCTTGAGCAGGCGGCTGTGCCCGCGGCCCGTCTCGCACCCGCGCATCTCCTTCGGAAGCGTCGCCTTGACGCCTTTGCGAAGCCCAGTGAAGAACTCGGAAGGCGTAAGCAGTCCGCCAGAGGATGGATTGACGGAGCTTCGCCGCCCATGCGGCCCATCTCCGTTGTTGCCGCCTGTGCTCCTCACTCCATGTATGTTCGATACATTCCGCTCCGGTGCTCGGCGGCGCCTAGGATCTGGACCACCTGGCCGTCGAATCTCTCGCCAACCACCTCCGGCGGACCGCTGCAGCGCGGCGTGTGCCAACCGCCCGAATATATCTCGTAAGCTCCTGTCGATGGCCTACATCCCGACCGTCACCGAGAACGAGGGCGGCAACCGCGAGCGATCCTTCGACATCTACTCGCGGCTCTTGAAGGATCGGATCATCTTGATCGGCCGCCCCATCGACGATGTGGTCGCCAACCTGGTCGTGGCGCAGCTGATCTACCTGTCGGCCGACGACCCCGAGAAGGAGATCCAGATCTACGTCAACTCGGCCGGAGGCGCGGTCACCGCCGGATTTGCCATCTACGACACGATGCAGTACGTGCGATCGCCGATCTCGACGGTGTGCATCGGCCGCGCGGCGAGCTTCGGCACAGTGATCCTGATGGCGGGCGCGAAGGGCAGGCGCTTCTCGCTCCCCAACGCGACCATTCACATGCACCAGCCCCTGATCGGCGGGCGCGGCCTGCAGGGCCAGGCCAGCGACCTCGACATCCACGCGCGCGAGATCCTGCGCATCAAGGTCGTCCTCAACGAGCTCATCGCCAAGCACACGGGTCAGCCGCTCGAGCGAGTCGAGCGCGACACGGACCGCGACTACTTCCTGAGCCCTGAGGAAGCCATCAGCTACGGCCTCATCGACGGGCTCATCCAGCAGACGCCGGCGCCCGTCCTGGCCGCCACCCGCTAAGCCCGGCGGCTCGAAGGCACAGCCAACCCACGACCAGCACTCCGACCGCGGCCGGCCACGGCGCCGGCACGAACGCTGCGATGGCGGCGCCCACCGACAGCAGCACCCAGTCCGGCCAGCGCGCCTGACCCCAGATCGCCAGCGCGACGGCGACGAGGACCAGGTCGGCCGGCAGGGCGTGTGGCGCCACGAGCACCCCGCCCGCGATGATCACGGCGGCCGCGGCGCGGAAGTCCAAGCGGCACCGCCTCGCGACCATCAGGACGGCCGCCAGCGAAACCACTGACAGCACGATCACCGCCCAGCCCTGGTAGGCGTCAGGCAGCAGCGTGCCGAGGTGTGGGAAGTCCACCTCCCGGCTGACCGGCTTCACGGTGCCGCCAAGAGCCGGCAGCCACTCGAGCACCCAACGCGGGTTGAGGGCGGCCGATGCGGCCAGCAGCACCAGCCCGGCGACCGCCCATCCGGCCAGCACCCGCCAGCGACGCGTAAGGAGAAGCGCCGCGCCGAGCGGCAGCACGAGCTGCGGTTTGAGCAGGGTGAGCCCAAGGCAGAGGCCGGCCACGAACGGCTGGGCCCACAGTGCGACGGCGGCGCCGATTCCGAGCGCCACGAAGCCGTCGAGCTGGGCGTTGAGCAGCAGGAGCGCCGTTGGCACAGAGGCGAAGGCGGGTAGGGCGGACCCGATGGCGCGTCTGGGGGCCTCCGGCGCGATCGTGATCACGATGACGATCTTTTCGTGCTTGGAGGGCCACCGAATGCCCGCAAGAAACAGGCCAAGGGCCAGGCAGGCGAGCCCCGCCAGCATCCATAGCCGGCCGCCGAGGTCGGTGCCAAGCAGCTCGAAGGGAACAGCGAGGAACGCCACCCAGGCCGGCGCCAGGAAGGGCAGGATGCCGTTGATTCCGGGCGTGACCAGGGTCCGGCCGCCGGTGACCTCCAGCTGCACTCGGCGCTGTGTGTCAAGGTCGTAGAGATGGCTGGGGTCGGCCACGATCAGCCTGCCACCGGTCGCAAAGGCGGGCCAATCCGAGTTGATCACATCGTTGCCCCCTTCGATCAGCGGGTAGATGACGAAACCGAGCGCCACCGCGACCAGCGCCACCGAGCCTCGCCACCGCCACCGTTGCCGGCCGTCCGCAGCCCTCATGCGACTCTCTCGATTCCCAGCGCCTTCGTGACCGGGCTGACCAGCCCGCCCTGGACCAGCAGCGACAGCAGGACCACCCCGTAAGCGATGAGCGCGACGCGGCTGTCAACGCCGGGGAGATTGGCGACCGAAAGCGCCAGCGCGACGGAGAGCGCGCCGCGCACTCCGGCCCAGAAGGTCATGTGGCGCCAGGCCCAGGGGATGGCGGGGGGACGGAACGCGGACATGCCGAGGATGCCGTAGACGGGGATGGCGCGCGTCACCAGCATGATCAGGAAGACGACCAGGACGAACCCGAACACCGGCAGCAGCTCCCAGGCGGGGAGGGCGGCCCCGACCAGGATGAACAGGACGGCGTTCAGGACGAAGGCGAAGAGGCTCCAGAAGCCGAGCAGCTGGGGGCCGTGGAGCCTACCGATCGCGGTTCCGTATCGAGCCACGACGATGCCGGCGACGACCACCGCGACGATGCCGGAGGCGTGTACGACGTCGGCGGCGAGGTAGCTGCCATATGCGATGACCAGGGTGGCCAAGATCTCCAGCGGAGCATCCGCCGCGAACCGGAGCAGCAAGAGCCCGAGAAATCCGACGGCAAGACCGATGGCAGCTCCGCCGAGTGTGATCTCGAGGAACCGCAGCGCTGCATCCCCAACTGAGGGAGCGCCGCTGAGGATCGTCGCCAGCACAGCGGTGAAGACTGCGACGCCGGTGCCGTCGTTGAAGAGGCTCTCACCCTCGAGGATCGCCGACAGTCCAGGAGGGGCATTCATCCTGCGCATCAGCGTCACCACCGCGATCGGGTCGGTGGCGGCGAGGATGGCGCCCAGCAACATGCCGCTCGCCCAGCTCAGTCCGAGGATCAGGTGCGTCAGTGTCCCGATGAGGACCACCGTGAGTGCCACGCCGGCTGTTGCCAGCAGCCCGACCGGGAGCAGGCGACGTCTCAGCTCGGGCAGGTCCAGGGTCAGAGCCGCCTCGAAAACAAGCCCCGGTACGAAGGCCAGGAGTATCACGTCGGCGCCGACGTGGCCCAAAGCCCCGCCAGGCAGCAATCCGACGACCACGCCTGCCGCGGCCAGCACCACCGGGTAAGGCAGCAGTCGCGCGCGCTTCGACACCAGGCCGAGCACGGTGGCCAGCGCGCCGACCAGGATCAGGAGCAGCAGAAAGCGCTGCTGCGCGCTCACAGCTCTACTGACATGCCGTCGCGCGCGGCCTTGACCTCGACACCCAGCCGCTGCGTGAGGCCGGCGGCGAGCTCCCAGGGATGCGCCCGCCAGACGGTCATCCCGTAGTGGGTAAGGATCGCAAGCCGGGGTTTCGCCTCGCGGATGATCCGCTCTGCGTCATCGAGGCATAGATGCGGCAGCTCAGCCCGGCATTGCATCAAGACCACGTGAATCACCATGACCTCGGCCTTGTGCTGCTCGGCGATGCCGTCGTAGTAGGCGGAGTCGGTGACCCAGCCGAGCTTGTCCCCAAAGCGGAACCCATAGGTCTCGACCTGGTGCAGGTGGCGAGGGCTCGTCGAGAACTCGAGGCCGTTGACGCTGTAGGCGGTCTCGGGCTGCAGGCGCACGACCTCCTGTGGGAAGCGGCGAAGGTACTGCAGCACGACAGGATCGTCGTCGAGCGCGTCCGAAGGGCAGAAGAGGCGGCCGCGATGCGCGAACCCGCCTTCGGTCATCGCCTCGACCATCACGTTGACGTCGCCGCAGTGGTCGAGGTGCCGGTGGCTGACGACGATCGCGTCCAGCTTGGTCAGGTCGACTTTGCGCTTGGCGTACTGCACGATGGCGCCCGGGCCGGGGTCGAGTGCGATGCGCGCCTTGCCATCCTCTATGTAGAGGCCACCGGAGGCGGCCAGCTGCTTGGCGACCATGAACCGAGCGCCGGCGGTGCCCATGAAAGTCAGCTTCATGTTTCGGCGACCTCGCTGAGGTCGGCCTCGGTCTTGCCTCCGAAGTACAGCTCGTAGAGCTCCTCGACGCGTTCCAGCGTGTCGATCTCCTCGACCGGCTTGTCGTCCCGGATGCGCACGATGCGCGGGAAGCGCAGCGCATAGCCGCTGGCATGTCGCTTGGAATGCTGGATGGAGTCGAACGCGACCTCGAGCACGACTTCTGGCTTGACAACACGAGCCCAACCACGGTCCTCGAGCGTGATGCTCAAGAACCGCTTGGTCATGTCGGCGATCTCCGCATCTGTGAGCCCGCTGTATGCCTTGCCCACGTTGACCAGGCGCCCCGTCTTCGTGTCCTTGACAGCGAACGTGTAGTCCGACAGCACTCCCTTGCGCTTGCCGTGTCCCCATTCCACTGCGGTCACCACCACGTCCAAGGTGGCCAGCGGTCGCTTCAGCTTCAGCCACGCCAACCCACGGCGCCCGGGCGTGTACGGACTCATAGGATCCTTGACCATCAAGCCCTCGTGGCCGCGCTCGCGCGTGTCCGCGAAGATGCGGTCGAGGTCGTCCGGGCTGGTCGCCTCCTCCAGGCGCGCCAGCAGGAACGGATGCTCCACACCGAGCCCCTCGAGCAACCGCCGCCGTGTCTCGAGGGGCTCATCGAGCAGGGAGCGGCCGTCGAGGTGGAGCAGGTCGAAGATCACGAGCACCACGGGGACCTCGCGACGGAGCTCGGCCGTGACCTTCTTCCGACCCAGCCGGTGCTGGAGCTCGAAAAACCTGAGCACCTTGCCGTCGCGGTGGGCGAGCACCTCGCCGTCGAACAGCACAGCGTGGCCAAGATTCGGAGCGCTCTCGGCCAGCTCGGGAAACGCGCCGGTCGTCTCCTTCAGGTCGCGCGAGAAGAGCTCGACGCGGCCCTCCGCGTGGTGGAGCTGGCAGCGCACGCCGTCGTACTTCTCCTCGGTCCACACCTTGTCCGCGCCCATCCGCTCGAACGCTTCAGCGGCCGTCTCGACCGGGCTGGCGAGCATGAATCGAACCGGCTGAAAGAGGGTGACGGAGGTCGTGTCCAGCTGGCCCCGCTTGCAGCGGACCGCGGTCTCGCCGATGTCGCCGGTGATGAGGTGGACGCGCTTGACCTGAGTCACGGGCAGCCCGAATGCTTCGGCGATGGCAGCCTCCACCAGGCCTTCGCTGAGGCCGATGCGCATCTCGCCCGAGATGACCTTGACCACAAAGCGGGCGGCCTCGGGGTGCAGCCGGCGCAAGAGTCTTTCCAGCGGCGCCGCCTTGGCGCCGCCCCGCGCGGTCCTAATTCCCTCCAGCGTAGTTTCCACCTCGGCCAGAGAGACCGGCTCGGGTTGCGTGCGTCCCTCCAGCGCCTCGCCGGCCCAGTCGCCGATGTCGGAGTGCTTGCGGAAAATCGCCTGAAGCTCGTCCGGATCCCGGCCCGAAATGGATTCGACGACCTTGCTCGTCACCGCCCAACCCAGGCCGAGCGTGCGGCGTTGCGATGGCCCGAAAGCGCGGCCGCTCATGAACACGGCGGCCCGCCTCAGGTCGTCGTCGTCGAGCGCACGAAAGTATGTCCCGAGGATTCGCGCTTTCTCGGAAGTCGCGGACGTCGCACCGACAGCCGCCCCGGCGCGTGCGAATTCGAGCACGCCTCCACCTTCACCGATCTTGCTGGGCACGGTGGCCTATCGTAAGTCGGGTGCGACGCTGTCCCTATCTCGAGGAATACCTGAAGGAGCGCCGCTCGGTCCTGCGCGTCTATCGATTCGACTGCCACGTCGATCGAAAGTCAAAGCGCAAGTACGCGTTCAGCGACAGTCCCCCGATCTGCGTGCGCAATTTCGAGGATTGCCCGTTGTATCAATCGGAGAAGCGGCGCGAGGATCAGACGATCACCCGCTACACGGATTGAACTGCGCGATCTGCCAGGCGCCTGCAATCCCCCTCGATGAAACCTGCGTTTTCTGCCACGCCCCGATGCACGACGAGGACGATCCTGTGGAGCTCCTCGACTACCTGGCGGAGAGGATCCCAATCGCCAAGGTCAAGCGCGGCCACCTGAACCGCGGTCCGATCACGGAACTGACTGTCGATGTCGGAGGCCGCAGCTTGAGGATCTACTGGAAGAAAGAGGCGTTGGAGGTCTCTCCTCCCGTGCACCTGACCGCTTGGGTCGACCTGCTCCTCACGCGCCTGAGCGACGCGGCCGCGGCCGACGCCGACCTGCGCCGTGCCTTCCTACGCTCAGGCTGGGCTCTTCGCTAGGGATCTCACAGAGCCAGAGCGAGCTGCTCGGTCGCTTCGAGAGCTGAAGCTTTGATGCCCCGCTTGCGCAAGTGCCGTGCGAAGTCCTCGGTGTACCCGTGGACCGTGTAGACCTGCTCCGCGCCCGACCTTTCGACGACCTCCATCAGCTCGTCGAAGTCACAGTGGTCCGAAAGGTCGAAGGTGGCGTCCGCACCGAAAATCCGCGAGAACTCGGCGTCCTTTGCCCAGCCGGAGACCAGCGCGGTCCTGTAGCGACCCAACCGGCGCACCTCGTCCTTTCCAGCCGGAGGGGCGATGACCACGCGTCCGGGCTCGACCTCGCCGTCAAGCTCCACCCAATCGGGAAGGGGGCGCCCTGCCATCGCGTACGCGCGGGCGCACGGCACGCATCGCTTCTCCAGCGCAAACGTGAAACCGTAGCCGGAAAGCGCGAGCATGATCTCCTCAGTCTTGCCCAGCGCATGGCAGAGCAGGACAGGTGTGACGCGGCTGTCGAGCGCTCTCCGGCACCAGCGAGCGATGGCCTCGACCGTGGAGTCAGGGTCGCCAAATCGGAAATGGGGCCGTCCGTAAGTGCTCTCGAGAACGAGGACTTGCGCTTTCGGCACATGAGTCGTGGGCAGCCCGCCCGGCTGGCGCAGCTTGATGTCACCGGTATAAAGGACGCGGGCGTCCTGGTGCTCGAAAAGCAGCTGCGCGGACCCGAGCATGTGGCCGGCGGGGTAGAGCGTGACGGTTGCCGGTCCGCGTCTCATCGGCTCGCGATAGCCGAGCATCCTCCAGCCGCGCGGCCGTCTCGATTCCGGTATGAGGGCCAGGGTCTGCGGTGTGAGCAGCGCCTCCTTGTGGCGGCGCGCGTGGTCCGTATGAGCATGAGAAATGAACGCAAAAGTGCGGATCACCAGCGGATCCAGCCACAGTCGATGGCCGGAAATCGAGACGCCGCGGTCCCACACAACCTGGGCGTTCATTTCCCGGCCGTGACCAGCCGCAAGCGATCCTGCTCCGCGAAAAGGCCCGGTGGTACCTCGATCCCGACCGCCGCGTAGGCCTCGAACGGGACGCCGATATCCGCGATCCAGACGTCGCCCGCGACGCGCGGTCCTTCTTTGGTCAGCAGGCCGGGTTTCAACAGTCCGAGCGTGACTGTGGTGTGGGCGCGCACAGTTGGAGCGTAGGCGACTCCAGTATCTGCGTCGAGGCCTGAGGGCACGTCGACGGCGATCACCTGCGCGGGGGAGTCATTGATGGCCTCGATCCAGGCGGCGAACCTGCCTTCGGGGCGGCGTGACAAGCCCGTTCCAAACAGCGCGTCGACGATGACCTGCGCGCGGTCGAGTCTCAGGCCATCCAGAATTTCGACACCCAGCTTGCCGAGAGCGTCTCGTTCCATAGCGGCCGCACCACGCAGCCGCCCGGCATCGACACAGCTGACTGAGGCGAGCCGGCCCCAACGATGAAGGTGGCGTGCCGCTGCGAGCCCGTCTCCGGCGTTGTTGCCGACGCCGCAGACGACAGCAGTACGTCCTCGGCAGAAGCGAGCAACCTGCCAGCCCGCGGCTTCCATCAGCCAGCCTACGGAGATGCCGTACCGCTCCTGCGCCAGGGCGTCGACCTCGGCGACCTGCCGGCTAGTGAGGGTCGGAAGGCCGCTGGACGACAAATGAGCAGTACTGGTCGTGTCGATGGATGGAGTCGGCCTGGGAGACGGCGGTGCCCAGCAGCTGAGAGATGAGGTGGGGGGTGATGGTGCAGACCTGCGGAAACTTCAGAGCGGTGTTGCGGAACGGACAGTTGTGGATGGTGACCTTGACGCCCTCCGGCGTCTCGGTCTGCTCAGCGAGCGTGCCCGCCCTTCCTATCCATGCCACCACCCGGGCCAGCTTGTCGTCAAACTCCAGCCCCTCGAGGTTTCGAGCGATCGCGCCGGCATGGCGGGTGGCCATGCGCTCGAATACTTCGTCCAGCGCGCCCGGCCCTCCCATCTCCTGGACCTCCTGCAGGACCATCGTCGCCAGCTGGCCGTAACGCTTCGGAAAGACCGAGTCCGCCCTCTCGGTGAGCGAGAACAGAAGAGACGGGCGGCCTCGGCGGCTCTTCTCGGGGATGCTGACCACGAAGCCGTCGCGTTCCAGGTTGGTGAGGTGTTGGCGGACGGCGTTGGGGGTCACGCGGAGCTCGGTCGCGATCGTCTCGGCGCTGGCGTGGCCCTTGCGCCGGAGGAGCTCCAGGACTTCCATGCGGGTGGAACGGCCGGCAATCATGATGGGCACATCCGGTCGATCGGGGCGATGCTAGCACAGCCGGAAAGCATTTATTACATACGGATCTTGACAAAAGATTTAGGGGTCGTAAACTTGGTCCTGCGAGGGAGATGAAATGACCATGATCAAGCAGGCAAGCCGCGCCATCGAGCACATGACCGCACGCGAGCGTCGCGTCCAGCGGGCCAAGTACGCGCGCCGGAACAAGATGCACTACATCGACAAGCTCCTGAACGAGCTCGAGATGCTGAACCTTGCCGACCAGCGGCAGATGCCGCCCGTCCTTTCGGTGGCGATCAACAAGGTCATCGAGGAGTCGCCCGAGGTGACCGTCCTGGCGCAGGCCAAGCCGGCCTCGGTGATGGAGGCGATGGACGCCCTGTACGAGATCCAGGACAGCCTGATGTACAACCAGATCGAGGACGAGTAAGACTCGACTCTTTCGGCAATCAAACAGGGGCCGGTTTCACGCGAGACCGGCCTCTTTCCTTATTCCAGAGCCTCGTGAGCCGGTAGGGCTGGAGCTCTTCCTTGATTCGTACAACCTCATTCGGGGGGCTGGTCGTAGAGTTGCGCCGAAAGAGATGCTCTGGGTTCTAATCGCATTGCAATGGCTGCATATCCTGGCAGGCATTTTCTGGTTCGGCTCCGCGCTGACTGTCCACATCATTGCCTTCCCCGCGTTCCGCAAGTTTCCGCCCGAAACGCGACGGGCCATCATCGAGGCATTCGCGGCCAGGTACGGCCGGTTGGTAGGCGCGGTCGCCGGCTTGACCATCCTTCTCGGCATACTCCGCGGCCTCGTCGGCGGCGTACAGAACGTGCTCACGTCACCCTACGGACTGACTTGGTTGGCAGCCATCATCCTGGCGGTTGCGATCGCTGCTTTCGAGGGCGCGCGCCTCAGCCCGGCGGTCGGCAAGTTGATCGCCGCGGGCGAATCCGAGCAGATCCTGGCTCTCGATGAACGCCTGGCGCTTTACGGCAAGATCGAGCTGAGCGGATTTCTCGTCCTCTTCAGCCTGATGATCGCGATGCGATTCGGCTACTGACACAACGTGTCATTCAGCCACCGTTGGGCCCAGTTAGATCGTCGGCCGACTCTGTCGTGGGCTACGTCCACCAGACGATCGTGATGATGGTTCCGCCCGGCGGCACCTCGCGCACTCGCTGGTTTCCGGTGTCGGCCACGAAGAGCTCGCCGGTTGGGCCGAAGGCGATCCCTTGCGGGTCGTTGAGCTTGGCTCTCGTTGCGTATCCGCCATCGCCCGAGTTACCGCGACTGCCACGACCGGCGACGGCGACAACCAAGCCGCGCGCGCTGATCATGCGCACCACGTGGTGGTCCCGTTCGGAGAAGTAGAGAAATCCTCCCGGGCCGATTGCCATGCCAACCGGGGCGTACAGGTTGGTCCGCACGGCGGATTTCCCGGCGTTGGAGTAGCTGTTCTTACCGGTGCCAGCGACGGTTCGAATGATCCCCTTGGTATCGACCTTGCGGATCCGGTCGTTGCCTGTGTCAGCGATGTAGACATTGCCTTTGGAGTCGATCGCCACGCCCTCTGGGATAGAAAGCTGTGCCTGTACGGCGGGACCCCCATCACCTGAGAAACCGAATCCGCCCGTTCCGCGCCCCACGCTGCTTACAGCGCCGCTGCCTGCCACTGTGACGATGACGCCCGCTTTGGTCACCTTGCGGATTCGGTGGTTCAGCGTGTCTGCGATATAGAGATTTCCATATGAATCGAATGCCACCGCGGTCGGTGTGTTCAGTCGGGCCCATATCGCCTTGCCGCCATCGCCTGAGAAACCTCGACTCCCGGTGCCGGCTACGGTGGTCACAATCCTGTCCGCCGCACCGATTCTCCGAACGACGTGATTGCCGGAGTCGGCGATGAACAGGTTGCCGGCTGCATCCAGTGCGAGGCCTCGCGGGCCGGTGAGCTGTGCCTGGCTGGCTGGGCCGCCATCGCCCGAATAGCCGGCCCCAAGGAAACCGGTGATCATGACCGCCGTCTCAGTTGCGCTGTCATAT
>VBIU01000194.1 GCA_005880945.1 Chloroflexota bacterium
CGGCGGGATTTGAACCCGCGACCCCCTGAACCCCATTCAGGTGCGCTACCGGGCTGCGCTACGTCCCGTTCTTTCCCTTCCCGGATCCATCACTCCGCCTTCGCCGTCTGTGCAACTTCGCAACTACTTTCGGCGGCGCACGAAAGCTACCGCCGCCCTACCGACCGGCCAACCCCTACCGCTCCTTCGCATCCTTGAGCCCGAGCGCCCCGTTCAACCAGCGCACCAACGGCATCATCAGCGTGAAATCACCTTCGAGTAGCCTGACCAAGCCCGGCCCGAGCACCTGTTTATCACTCAGCTCGCGACCGATGGTGAAGGACTGATACCGCAGCCACTTCGCCGCCGGATGATCGTCGGCAAACCCACGCGGCATCCGCTTGAGCATCGCGCCGTCGTCGAGCCCACCGAACCGCCGCTTGGCGGCGGGCTGCTCGATGATGCGTGCGAACGTGCGGGCGTCTTCAGCGATGGCGTCGCGAATCTTATTCAGCGCCGGGCGCGGCGGCATCCAGATCCCCGCGCCGACGAATGACTTCCCGGGTTGGAGATGGAAGTAGAGCCCGGCACTGCCCTCCTCGGCCTCGCCGCCGACCTTATGGCTCGCGTCGCGATGCCGAAACCAGCACGCCGCGTGCGTCTTGTACGGCGACTTGTCCTTGGAGAACCGGATGTCGCGATTGATCCGAAACATCGAGCGCTTGGGGTCGCCGGTGATCTCCGGCGCGAACCGCGCGAGCCGGACGTCCATCTCTTCGATCAGCGCGCGCATCGGCGCGCGGACGTCGTTTTCGTAACTCTCGCGATGCGCCTCGAACCACGGCTTGGCGTTGTGCCGGGCAAGGCCGCGCAGGAAGGCCAGCGACATGGGCGTGAACATGACCGGCAAAACATGGGGGGCTGGAGAGGAACGGGTAGGGGGCACAGCATGCTGCGCCCCTACCTCAGCGCTTGACGGCCACTTGCGAGGCCCCTCCCAGCTTTGGGGCACACGCTGGGAGGACCTATGGAGCGCCGTGACGTCGTTCGCAATCTCGCCTGGATAATCGCCGGCACCGCGGCGGCCGCCTGCACGCCGCTCCGCATCATCACACGTGCGTTCCCCGAAGAATTCAAGCGCGATCGCGCCCTGGTGGAAGCAACGCTGCGCGCCTTTGCGTCGGCCGTGATTCCCCGAGCCGCCGGCGACACGTCCAATCCCGCTCGCGCGCTGCTCGATCACCGCTACCCGCTGGCCCGGTACGCCGCGTTTTTTGCCTCCGATCTGTCCCAGCGCTCCCAAAGCCGCTACGGGACACCTGCGTTCGCGACGCTCACGCTCGAACAGCGGACCGCGGTGATCGCCGACGGCCTCAGCGCCGATGGAACTACTCGCAAGCTGTATCGCGGCGCCATCTATCTGACACAGGTCGCAGTGTACGCCGGGATCTACGACGACGACGCGGGCTGTGCCCTGATCGGGTTCTCCGGGCGCTACCGCGGTGACGCAGTCAGCTACGAGAACGCGGACGCCTTTCTTCCCGCGCCGCTGACGTCCAGCGGCAACTACGAGTGAGGGTGCCAATGCCCCAGCACGAGACGGATGCGCTCATCATCGGGACCGGCTTTGGTGCGGCCGCGCCAGCGCTCCGCCTGGCTCAGGCGGGGCTCAAGGTCACGCTGCTCGAAAAGGGGCCGCGCATCGACCCGTTCAAGGATTTCCGCCAGACCTCGGATCCCGATTACGTGATGCGGTATCTGAAGGGACTGTCGGGCGATCATCTGGCGCTCACCTACGCGGAGGCACTGGGCGGCGGATCGGGATTTTACGAAATGGTGTCGCTGCGGGCGCCGTCGCGCGTGTTCGATCAGGTGGACGAGCACGGCCGGCGGCTGTGGCCCGCCGGTATAGATCGCGCGGCGCTCGACCCCTACTACGACATCGCCGAGCGCATGCTGCATGTCACGCAGATTCCCGTCGAGCAGGTGCCGAAGACGGGGCTCGTGTTCGCAACCATGATGAAGCGACTCGGCTACAGCTGCGACCGCGCCCGCTACGCAGAGCGCGGCTGCGTCGGCAGCGGGTTTTGCGTGACGGGATGCATTTACGCCGCGAAGCAGTCGCTCCTGCTGAACTACCTGCCGCAGGCGGTAGCCGCCGGCGCCACAATCGAGACGGACGTAGAGGCGCTGCACATCGCGCCGGTCCACCCACGCTTCGCGGCGCCCTACCGCTACGAGGTGCAGTGCCGCAAACGCGGCTCCGCCGACATCATCACGTATCGGACGCGCATTCTCATCCTCGGCGGCGGGACGATCGGCACGGCACGGCTGCTACTCGCATCGCGCGACCGCCTGCCGTTTTTGAGCGCGCAGCTGGGTCACAACATCGCGTTCAACGGCAGCGTGAAGGCGGCGGCGCTCCTCGCCGACGATTTGCCCGACGGCGACATGTTCACGGGCCGCACGCATCCCGGCATGATCAGCTATCAGTTTCTCGAGTCGCACGGCGTCACGGTCTCCGCGGCGAAAGCGATGCCGCTGGAGCTCGTCGCGGGCATCCGGTTGCGGGTGGAAGCTGATCGCCGCCGGCCGTCGTGGTGGGGCGAGCGAAACGTCGAGCTGATGGAGCAATGCCGGCACCGGCTGATCGCGCTCTACGCCATGGGCCTCACGCCGCCGAGTGCTCGTCTGTCGATCGCAAATGATGGATCATGTGTCGTGAGTCTCGAGCCGACCGCGGCGCTACGCGACTATCACGAGCGGACGGAGGAGCTGCTCCAGTCGATCCTCATGCGCAATGGCTGCCGCCTAGTGGACGTCGAATTCGTAAACCGGGACGGCGCACCGCATGGCGACCTGTTTTTCTCGACCGCGCATCAGGTGGGGTCGTGCCGCATGGCGGACTCCCGAGAGCACGGCGTTGTCACGGCGGCCGGCGAAGTGTTCGATTATCCGGGCCTCTACATCAGCGACGGCTCAGCGATTCCGTCGTCCCTCGCCGTGAACACGAGCCTCACGATCCTGGCAAATGCGGAGCGGATTGCCGACGAAATCGTGTTGTCCAGAAACGCAGCGTGAAGCGCGATTGAGGATGCAGGGGCGCAGCATGCGCCCCCCTACCCTTTGCCTTGCGCACGCGGGCGGTGCACACCATTCTCTCCCCCTCACCATCGCCGGAGACATGATGCGCGCCCTTTATCTCTCGTTCCTTCTGATCACGGCGTTCGCCTGCCAGCCGGCCGACACCTCGGCCAGCGCGAAGTCGGCGATCGATGCCGCCAACGCCCAATGGCCGCGGCTGACCGGCACCGGTCACGCCGATTCGATCGCGGAGTTCTACGCCGCCGACGCCGTCATCATGCCGCCGAACGTGGGCACGATGAAAGGTAAGGAAGCAATCCGCACGTTCTTCGCGACGATGAACACGATGGATCCGAAGCCAATCCTGACACTTCACGCCGACGCGGTGCATGGCGCGGGCGCCATGGCGATGGAACGGGGCCGCTGGCACTGGGCCTTCCCCGCCGGCGCGAAACTGCCGCCCGGAATGCCGGCGGTGGACTCGGGCAAATACATCGTACACTGGATGCAGCAGAGCGGGAAATGGGTGATGGTCGACGACATCTGGAATAGCGACACGCCACTGCCGTCCGCACCGCCGCCTCCGCCAGCTCCCGCGCGCCGGGGGCGCTGACGACGCGATGATTAAGAAAAATGGCCTATAGAAAACGAGTAGGGGCGCAGCATGCTGCGCCCCTACCAAAACCCTACTGCATCAACATCAACTCTATTGGCCCAGACGCTACGCCGATTTCTTCGTCGGCCGCTCCTCCGTCCGCCGGTCCTCCCTGAGCTGCGTGACGGCCGCGCGCACGTTATCCGTGATCTCCCGCTCCTGCCGCAGCGCGGCGATCACCGTCTCCGCCTGCTTGGTCTGGAACTCGAGCGCGCTCGCCTGCGTCACCGCCTGATCGAGTAGCGCCTTCTGCCCATGCAGGCGCTCCAGTCCCGCCTGCACGTCCGCCAGCATCGCCTCCGCCCGCGCGAGCCGCTCCTCGAATTGCGCCATGCGCTTCTGCGCAAAGCGCAGGGTGCCGGCACGATTGTCCAGCTCATCCAGCGTCGCTGTCAACTCGAGCAAACGATTGCCCGCCGTGCCGACCGCGGTGCCCAACTGTGACGAGCGTTCCTCGAGCTGCTGGGCGGCAGACGCCGCTTGCTCGCGCAGCTGCGCCACTCGGTCCAGATGCTCTGTCGCCTTGTCGAGCGCCGACTGTTTGAGCTCGAGCTCCTGGCCCAGCGCGCGCGTCCGCTCAGCCAATCCTTCGATGTTGTGGGCCCGCCCCTCGAGCGCCGTGACCGC
>VBIU01000011.1 GCA_005880945.1 Chloroflexota bacterium
TGCCCAAGCCGCTCTTCCAGGACAACGGGTCCGGGATGCACGTTCACCAAAGCCTGTGGAAGGACGGGCAGAACCTGTTCGCGGACAGCAAGGGCTACGCGGGCCTCAGCCAGACCGCCGTCTATTACATCGGCGGTTTGCTCAAGCACGCGCCCGCGCTGCTTGGCCTGTGCGCGCCGACGACCAACTCTTACCGCCGACTCGTGCCTGGTTATGAGGCGCCGATCAACCTCGTCTACTCGAAGCGGAACCGCTCGGCCTGCGTTCGCATCCCGATGTACTCCACCAACCCCAAGACCAAGCGCGTCGAGTTCCGCTCGCCTGACCCCGCCGCCAACCCCTACCTTGCGTTCTCTGCTTGCTTGATGGCCGGCCTCGACGGCATCAAGCGAAAGATCCTGCCGCCGGAGCCGGTGGACAAGGACATCTATGAGCTCGAGGGCGAGGAGAAGGCACGTATCAAATCGGTACCCGGCTCACTCGGCGAGGCGCTCGACGCTTACAACTGACGTCATCGAGACCTGGATCGACTTCAAGCGCAAGAAAGAGGTGGACCAGGTGGCACTCAGGCCGCACCCCTGGGAGTTCATGTTGTACGCGGACGTCTAGACGAACATTCTTCGAGGGCCCCGGGAAATCCGGGGCCCTTTTCTTTTACATGCCCAGCATCGTTCGGGCGCGTAGGGCGATTGAGATTGCCACTCTCGTTTCTGGGTCGTCCAGCTGGAGGCCTGTCAACGACTGGATTCGCTCCACCCGGTAGCTCATCGAGTTGATGTGTATGCCCAGGTTGCGTGCCGCCGCCCGCCGCACCCAGCGCGCGGCAGACAGCGCCTCCAGCGTCTCGAGCAGCGGCGTGTCGCGCGATTGCGCGTATCGAAGGAGCGTGCCCAGCAGCTCGTCGACGAACCGGCGCAGCGCCTCCGGACTCTGCACCTCGAGCAGGAGCCGGAACGCGCCCAGCGAACGGTAGGAGGCGACGCGACCTCGCCCGCCGGCGCGGCGCGTGAGCCGCAGCGCCTGCCGCGCCTCGAGGTGTGACCGGGCGAGCTCGCCGACGGAGTTCGCCAGGTTGCCGATGCCCACGGACGCGGAGCCGGGCTTCATGACCGGCGCCGCGCCCGCAAGGATCTGACCGGCAAGCTTTTCGACCGCGGCCAGGTCGGACGCGATCTCGTCGGGCACCAGGAAGACGGCGGAGGCGGAACGGACGAGCGTCAGCGCATCCGGGAGACGGGAGCGGACGAGTCCGCTCAGTGCGGAGTCAAGGCGGTCCTGCCGGCCACGAGCCGCAAGCGCCGCCTCCGTCTCGTCATCGTCTGGTTCGAGGACCACCACCCACGCCCGCTGCGGGAGCCTGTGCCCCAGGCGTTCGGCCTGCCGCGCCACCCTCTCAGCTTCATCGCCTTCGAGGCCGCCGGCCAGCACCTCCTCGACGAGGTCTCCGCGGAGCCTCCGTTCGACCTCGGCCGCGGCACGCTCTTTCGCCAGCTCCAGGGCCAGCACCGTCGACCCGTGCTCCAGAGCGCGCCTGCGTCCATGCGTGTCGACGGTCTTCTCGTCAACGCTGACGGCGAGCAAGCCCAGGACATCCGGACCGGCGCGAACCGGGACGAGGTCGAGCGCCCGAACCGGCCTGCCCGCGTTGATGCGAACCTCGCGCGCGCCCGCCTGCGCCAGAGGAGTTGGAACATGGATGCGAGGCGGCATCCCGTCGGACGACTCGCCAACGCCTCTGACGCGATATCCATCCGCCGAGTAGAGAGCCGCGCGGCCGCCGGCCAGCGACCCGACCACCTCGAGAATCGATTGGATGCCGGCGCCCTCCAGCGACAGCCTGGTGAACCGCTCGTGGATGTCGTGCGAGAGCTGAATCTCGGCGAGCTGCACCTCCATCGCGCGTTGCAGCTCGCTCCGTTCGAGAATCCCGGCGACCTGTCCGGCGATGGCGCGCAGGAAATCTATGTCGCCCAAATCGAAGTCGCGCTGCTGGGCGGTCTGCACGTTGAGAACGCCGATGAGTCGCGGCCCGGATTCGATCGGAACCGACAGCATCGAGTGGAATCGATCCTCGTCGAGGCCGGGCACCCACTTCCAGTGTGGCTCCTTGCTGACGTCAGCCACCACGGCGGGGCGGCGAGTCTCGGCGACCCAGCCGGTGATGCCCTCGCCCACCCGCATCACCACCTTGCCCACCATCGTCTCGTTCAGGCCGTTGGTCGCTGTGAGAAGCAGCTCGCGCCCCCGGGACGTCAGCAAATACAGAGAGCACACGTCGGTGCCCATCGCGGACGTGGCCTCGCGGATGATGAGCGCCAGCAGCTCGTCAGGGCGCTGGGTGGAGGCGGCTGCCTGGGCCAGCCGGACGAGGAAGCCGAGCTCGCGACCGGCCAGGCTCGAGTCGCCCTCCCCGGCGGCAGCCGTTGGCAGCTTCCGGCCCGCCTTCATAGGGAATTTCGTGTAACTAGCACAATCTACGTCCACCGCATAGTGTGACCCATACAGGGCAGGCAGGCTGACCTGAGCCGCGTTAGGCTACGCAGCAAGTGCCGTCACCACCCACCGGCCGCTGGCGCGATCACTTCGCTGGAGTCGACCTGCCGGTGCCGGTGCTGGGCGGGGACACCGTGACGGGAATCAACTTCGACAACGCCGCGAGCACGCCGCCGCTCAAGCGCGTGCGCGATGCGGTGACGGCATTCTCGGAGGTGTACTCGAGCGTCCACCGCGGCACCGGATACAAGTCCCGGATGGCGACCGAGGCATACGAGCAGGCGCGCGAGCGAGTGGCCGAATTCCTCGGGGTCGACGAGAAGAGTCAGGTCGTCATCTTCGTCAAAGGCACTACCGACGCGTTGAACCGCATCGCCGCCGAGCAGGCGCGGCTCGACGGCCGGCAGGTGCTCGTGACGGAGATGGAGCATCACGCGGACCTCCTCCCGTGGCGCCATCGCAGCGGTCACATCATGGTCGGGCTGACTCCCGATGGCCACGTCGATCTCGACGCGATCGAGCACGCGCTGCACAACAGCGGCGGGAAGATCGGTCTGGTCGCGATCAGCGGCGCGTCCAACGTCACCGGCTTCATCTCCCCCATCCACGAGGTGGCCCAGCTCGCTCACCGTCACGGCGCCCTGGTCTCGGTCGACGCCGCTCAGCTCGCGCCGCACAGGCGCATCGACATCCGCGACGCCGGAGATCCCGGCCACCTCGACTTCGTCTCGTTCTCGGGCCACAAGATGTATGCGCCATATGGGGCGGGTGTGCTGGTGGCGCCGCGCGACTTCTTCGCCGGAGCGCCCGAGGTCATGGGCGGAGGCGCGATCCGGATCGTCACGTGGGACGACACCGTCTGGGCGGACCTGCCAGACCGCGAGGAGGCCGGGTCTCCGAACGTGATCGGAGCGGTGGCGCTCGGTGTCGCGATCGAGACGCTGGTCGAGCTCGGCTTCGATGAGATGCTCCGGCACGAGGACGAGCTCGGCGATCGCTTGCTCAAGGCATTGAGCGGCATCCCGGGAGTGACGGTCCTGGGGGGGCCCGACTCACGGCGCGGCACCGAGCGATTGGGTCTCGCCAGTTTTGTGATCGACGGGGTCCACCATGGCCTTGCCGCCGCGGCGCTAAGTCATGAATGGGGCGTAGCGGTTCGCAATGGGTGCTTCTGCGCCAACCCGTATGTGTTCCACCTCTTGAACATGACCAAGGAGGCGGTCGAGCAGGTCGAGGGCGAGGTTGCGGCGGATCACCGCCAGGCGTTGCCGGGTGCGGTGCGCGCAAGCCTTGCGCCGTACAACAACCAGGCCGAGGTGGATCGCTTCGCGGACGCCGTCCGGCACGTGGCCAGGGGCGAGCTGAAAGCGGCCTATGAACAGGCGGACGACGGCACGTTCGCTCCCGCGGGAGGCTGGCCGGCCATCCTGAACCCGTTGAAGATGCTGGCTGGACCGGCCTCGTGAGGTTCAGCCGATGGGAGGTTGCATGAAGCTTCTTGTCGAGATCCTGCTGGCGATATTCCTGCATCCGCTCGTGTGGGTCCTGTGCGTGGTCAACATCGTCGGCCGGCAAGACATGAGCGGGCTCAGCAAGGTCTTATGGATCGTCATCACCTTCGTCTGGGGGATCGGACCCATCCTTTACGTCCTGCTCGCCAAGGGGGCCTTCTGGTAGCGGTGTGACCGCGCGGAGAGATCGCTCGGCCACCCGAGCGCTCGTGTTGGGACTCCTCGCGATGCCATTCGGGATATTTGCGCCGTTTGCCATCTTGGCCGGCATGCGATCCATGCGCCGCATCCGGGCCTCCGACGGTGCGCTCCGCGGCGAAGCATCAGCAGCCGTTGGCCTGGCGGGGGGCTTCTTCGGCCTGGCCGTGCTCGTGCTCGGCACCGCTTACTGGCTGCTCGCCTCGTGACACGAACGGCGCGACTCGCCGCGGGACTTTTTGTGTTGTTGGTGGCGGCGCTCACATATCCAGGCGCGGTCGTGACCTCGATGGTCGCTCGTTCGACGTTGCCGCCTTCCGTTTCATCACCGCCCCCCGCCGGCGTCCTGCCGTGGCTGCATGTGGCGGTCCCGGAAGGCGGACGGCCATTCATCGCCGACGATCGCGGGCGGCTCGTCCTGCTCCACGGGGCGGTTCCGGCGGACCTTCTGGAGTTCGGCAACAGGTCGGAGGTCAACTTCCCTCTCCCCTACCCGATCGACCCCACCGCCTACGAGGGAGGGCGCTGCCCCACGATCGTTGCCAGCCACTACCCACCCCTGTGCCAGTCCGATTTGCTTCAGATGGCGGCGCTCGGATTCAACTCGCTCCGCCTGCCGCTTTCCTGGAGCCTGCTGGAGCCGGAACGCGGCCGGTTCAGCCATACCTATCTGGAGCGAGTCGCGCAGGTCGTGGCATGGGCCAAAGCCTTGGGCATCTACGTCATCATCGACATGCACCAGAACGCCTACTCCCGATATGTCGGGCCAGGCGACGGCGTCGATCTGTCGGCCAACAGCGGGGCACCTGCGTGGGCGACCATCACCGACGGATTCCCGTCCAGGCTGCTCATTCCATACCGACGCGAAGCCAACCCGGCGGTCTTCGAGGCGTTCAACAACTTCTGGTACAACCGCAGCGGGATCCAGGACGAGTACATCCACGCGCTGGGCTTTCTCGCCAAGAGGTTCAAGGACGAAAGCGCAGTCGCCGGCTACAGCGTGTTCAACGAACCGCAACCCGGGTGGAACCTGCCGCCAGGCTTCGAGGACCTGCTCCTCTTTCCTTTCTATCGCCGTGCGATCGACGCGGTCACCGGAGTGCGAGATGGGCTGCCGTGTCCGTCAGGCATCTTCATGCCGTCCTTCTGCGAGTATTCCGACCTCGGCGTCCACGACCTCCGACATCTGTTCTTCCTGGAGCCTGGCCTGCTGCGGCAGATGACCGATTTTCCGACGCACCTCGGACTTCCCGTCAGCTCGTATCCAAACCTGGTGCTGGACATCCACGCCTACACGCACGGTTTCACGCTCGACGCGCTGCTGAACAAGAACAACGATCCGTACCACCCAACGTATCCGTGGGGTGGGTACGACCAGACGTACAGCCTGGCCGAGCGCGAGGCGAAGGCGATCAGGGCGGCCCTGTTCGTGTCGGAGTTCGGCAACGACCCGAAATATGACTCGCTGATCCTCACCAACGAGCTCGAGGAGCAGGAGAGGCACCGGGTCGGCTTCGCTTTCTGGACCTGGAAGGAGAACAGCGGCGGGTGGGGGGTCTTCGACCCCGCGGCCACGGGCGTCTCTCCAATTGCGGCCAGCGGCTGCATCAGGCCGGCGCGCGAGCGCCAGCTGGCCAGGGTGTACCCGAGGGCTTCGGCAGACGCCAACCTCACATACCACTACGACTCGAGCAGCGGCGCCTTCACGCTCAGGGCCCATGGACGAACGGGGGATTCTCCGACCGTCGTCTACATCCCGCACCAGGTGACCGGACAGGTGACAGGCGGTGGCGGCCTCGCAAACCTGGCGATCACCACGAGCTCGGACGGGAGCCGGCTGGTGACGGCTTCTCCCGCGGGCGGCGATTTCTCAATCGCGGTCGCGGCGGCACCGCTTTCGCTGACCGGCTGCCAGTAGATTCCCGCGGCGGCAATTAGTCGCCATCCAGCACCACCCGCATGGACTAATCTGGAGGCGGAAAAGGGTGGGATTCCAAACCGAGGCCGCCAAAGGGGCGCGGGCCACGAATGGCGTGGCGCCCGTCCACAAGAACGGAGCCAATGGCGCTGTCGCCGTTCAGCCCGTGGTCAAGCTGACGCGCGTTTCCAAGCTTTTCGGCCGGACGGCCGTCCTGAGCGAAATCACGCTCTCGGTAGCGCCGGGCGAGCTCGTCGAGGTGACAGGACCCAGCGGTGCCGGCAAGACCACCCTCCTTCGCCTGGTGCACGGGCAGCTCCGGCCGAACAAAGGGGAGGTCTGGGTCGGAGGTCGAGGCCTCCATCGCTGGTGGCGCCGCGGCCTCGGGCGGATCCGGCGCGACGTGGCTTTCGTCTACCAGGAGCAGCGCCTCCTGCCCCGGCTGACCGCCCTCGAGAACCTCATCTTCGCGATGCAGGTCGGTGACCCCGAGATCCCGCACGGCACCATCAAGCGCCGCGCGCTCGATGCACTGGAGGGCTTGAGCCTCGCACACCGGCGCGGTGCCTACCCTCATCAGCTATCGGCGGGCGAAAGGCAGCGCGTGGCGGTCGCCAGAGCCCTGTCCGGCCGGCCGCGAGTCCTGCTCGCGGACGAGCCGTTGGCGTCGATCGACGATGACAACGCCAAGATCGTGATGCGCCTCCTCGAGGAGGCCGCCGCCAACGGCACCGCGGTGATAGTCGCCACGCACCACCCGACCTTCTCGGCCAACCGTGTGCTGCGGCTTCCCAGCGGCAAGGTCTTGATCAACCGGGGCCGCCCGCACGCGAACGGCAGCAGCCATGCCCGGGTGCCGCTGTGGCGCCGCATCCTGCCGCCGAACCCCAGGGCTCACAAGAACGGACACAAGAACGGTCATACCAGGCTGCCGCTCTGGCGCCGCCTGGCCGCGCTGGCCGACAACAGCTTTCGGCTGGTGGTCCTCAATGGGCTGAGAAGCTGGGTCCGCGACCTCAGGCTGACGGCGCCTGCGCTCGGCTCGATGGCGATGACGCTGATCCTGTGCGGGATGCTGGCGCTGGTCGGCATCTCCATCGCGACGGTGGCCGGGAAAGAGGCCTCGCAGGCCTCCATCGTGCGCGTCTACCTCGCGTCTGACGCGTCGCCCTCAACGGTGGCGGCGCTGGAGAGCCGGCTGCGGGCCGACCCCAGGGTGAGCTCGGTGACCGAGGTGAGCGCGGCCCAGGCCCTTCTCGAAGCAAGCAGCCGGCCCGGTCTCGATTCGCTCGCGAGCCTCAGCGGCACCAATCCGTTTCCCGCCAGCCTCGACGTCCAGGTGCGCCAGGTCAACTCGGTCGCCGCGGTGGCGGCGGAGGTGATCGGCGATCCGGCCGCCGATCCGGTGTATCCAACCTCGTATGACCCCGACACTTACACGCGATTGCGCAAGATCGCCCTGATCGTCGGCGGCATCGGCGCCGGGCTGTTGCTCCTGTTCACCGCAGTGGCGTACGCCGTGGCCGCCAACTCGATGCGCGCGATTGCCGCCGCCCGGCAGCAAGAGGTGACGGTGGCCCGCCTGCTCGGGGCTCGGGGGTGGATGGTTCGAGGGCCGTTCGTCACGGAAGGACTGATGACCGGCGCGCTGGCGGGCGCCGTAGCGGGCGCGGCCGTTGCGGCGGCCTGGATGCTCGCCACCAACGCCGCGTCGGAGACCTATTCGCAGGTGCTTCCCGGTGTCGGGCCGGACTCGGTGCGATACGTGGTCGCCGCTGTGATGATTGCCGGGTTGGTGCTGGGAGCGTTGACGGCGATGCTCGGATTTCGCCGGATCCGCGCGTGAAACGCGCGCTCGCCGTGCTTGGAACGCTCGGCGCCCTGCTCACTCTCCAGCTGTCATTTGCCATGCCCGTGAGCTCGACTACGTGCGATGCGACCGGCAGCTATGGGACGTCGGCCACCTCCGGCGCCAGGGTGACGTGCCCTTCGGGACCAAACCAGAAGGCATACGACAAGCTGCGCAAGCGCCTCGGAGGCGACCTTGCCAGGGCGCTCACCAGCCAGCAGCAGCTGAGCGCCGCCCTGTATCTGTCCGCCGCGAACCTGCAGGACCTGAGCACCGTGATCACGGCCGAGGAAAAGAAGATCGCCGACCTCGACGCCCGGATTGCATTGCTGGACAGCCAGATCGCCGACACTCAGCAACGCATAGACGTCGAGGAGCAGCAGGTCGCCTCACTCGCCCGGGCCATCTACAGGCAGCCCGACTCACTGCTCGTCTTGATCGCTCGCACGGGAAACCTGCACGACGCATTGGTCGCCGCGTCCGAGATGGTGGTCGCGGGCCAGCATGCGCACGCGGTGCAGGCGCGTTTGGAGGCCGACCTCGCAAAGCTGCAGGCGGACCGCGCCACCCGGCAGTCGGACCTCGCCACCGAAAACGAGACGATGAGCCAACTGTCCACCAGCCTCACCGGTTTGGGTGCTGCGATCAACGACCAGAACGACATCACCGGCAAGCTCGCGAAGTTGATCGCTGAGATAAAGAGTGCCAAGACCAGCCTCGGCCATCAGCCGATCGACGTGAGCGCGAGCCTTGCGGACCTGCTCGAGCAGCAGGAGCAGGATCTCGTTCAGAGGGCGTACGAGGCCGCATGGCACCAGGCCCAGGTCGGGGCCGGGCTCGCGGTGGTGACTCGCACGCTTCCCGCTGGAACGACCCTGCCGGGCCTGGTCCTTTCGTGGCCGATCGCCGGCGCGACCATCACTCAGCCTTTCGGGCCCAGCGACCTGGTCCTGGAGCCCCCACTCGGCCCGTACCCTCACTTCCACACCGGGATCGACCTGGCAGCGCCGTTCGGCACCAAGGTCACCTCGGCGGCGGACGGAGTGGTGGTCGCGGTGGCCAGCACATCAGTCGGTTACGGGAACTACGTGATCGTCGCCCACGGAGCGGGGATCATGACCCTGTACGCCCACCTGCTGGAGACCGACGTCACCGTTGGAGACCGCGTGTACCGCGGCCAGCGGGTCGGTCTCGAAGGCTCGAGCGGCCTGTCCACCGGCCCGCACCTCCACTTCGAGCTCCGGGTCAACGACCAGGTGACAGACCCGATGCCCTATCTGCCACCCCTTCACGGGTCGACGACCCCAATCGCCTGATCAGCGCGAAAGGACCTCTGATTTGGTGCCCCCGGAGGGAATCGAACCCCCGACCTTGACGTTAGGACCGTCCTGCTCTATCCCCTGAGCTACGGGGGCGGTGACTGAGAGAGTGTACTGGCAGGGCACTGCAAGCTCGAATACCCTGAGCCGTTACCTCTCAGTAAACTCCCACGTTTCTCCCAGGTACCATCCAGCGGTCGGCGCCATTGTGAAGCCCATGCAAAACGACAACACAAGCGAGACCAGGATCCGAGCTCGGGACGCCGCGGCGCGGATGCTCAACCGGATCACGGCCGGCGTCGCTTTTGGCGCCGTCGCGGGTGTGGGCCTGTTGGGCACGGTCAGCGCTTTCACGATTCCTGGAGTGGCTTCAAACGTGTCGGGAGCCACCGCCAGCACCACCACTGCGTCGGGATCGAGCACGAGCGGGCTTCAGTCGTCGTCAGGGTCCGTGGGCTCGTCGTCGGGCGCCGGCGTCGCGGTGTCCGGCGGATCTTAGCCGGGCTCTTCAATGAGTGACACCGTCCTCTGGTACACGACCAGGGGAGCAGGAGCCGTCTCGCTGGTGCTCCTCAGCGCGGTTGTGGTGCTGGGCGTGCTTTCGACGCTGCGCTTCGAAAGCGCGAGCTGGCCGCGCTTCCTCACGAGTGCGCTTCACCGCAACGTCGCGCTGACCGCGATCGTGTTCCTCGCGCTGCACATCGTCACCGCGGTGGTCGATCCGTTCACGCACCTCGGCTGGCTCGCGGCGATAGTCCCGTTCTCGTCCTATTACCGCCCGCTCTGGCTTGGCTTTGGCACCGTGGCATTCGAGCTGCTCGTCGCCATCTCGGTCACCAGCCTCGTGCGCGGCGCGATCGGCCACGCGGCATGGCGCGGGATCCACTGGTTGTCGTACGCGTCCTGGCCGGCTGCGGTGCTCCACGGCTTTGGAACCGGGACCGATGCCTGGTCCGCATGGATGCTCGTCATCGACGTCGTCTGCATCCTCGCCGTGCTCGCCGCGATATGCGCACGCCTGCTGGCGCGGCCTCCGGATCCACTCGCCGCCGATCGCGCCCGGTTCCGCGACCGTGTGTCGAGGACCATCGGGCGGTGACCCACCTGGCTCTTCTGGCCGGGCCTGCACCGGCCGCAGGCGCCGAGAGCTTCGCCGACCACACAAGACGTCTCGGTGCACGCCCGTGGGGAAACCGGGGCTTGATCGACACGATTGAGCGCGCGGGTCTTGTCGGCCGCGGCGGCGCATCGTTCCCCGTGGGGGTCAAGTGGAGGTCGGTGGCAGAGCGCCGCGGCGGCGCCGTCGTCATCGCCAACGGAGCGGAAGGCGAGCCCCTGAGCCGCAAGGACCAAACGCTGATGGCGCTCCGGCCGCACCTGGTGATCGACGGCGCAATGCTCGCCGCGGAGGCTGTGGGCGCGAAACGGATCCTTCTATATGTTGGTGAGGCGCACGGCTCGGCGGTGATGGCGCTGTCGCGCGCCCTGGCCCAACGCCCCGCCGCCGAAGCCGGGCGGGCGAGGGTACTTCCAGCGCCGCCCAGCTACGTTGCGGGCGAGGAGACCGCCGCCGTCAATTTTGTGAATTCGGGCGTCGCGGCTCCAACTGCAATACCGCCGCGGCCGTTCGAGCAGGGCGTGGACGGCCACCCGACCCTGGTCCAGAACGTGGAGAGCCTGGCCCACGCTGCGCTCATCGCCCGTCGAGGCGATGCCTGGTTTCGTTCTCTTGGTGTCAACGGAGCCGCGGGCACCGTCCTTTTGACGGTGAGCGGCGCCGTCGCCAGGCCGGGCGTAGTCGAGGTCGCCAGTGGATCCACCGTCGATGAGGTGCTGGCGCTTGCCGGCGGGGTCCGCGGCACAGCACGCGCCGTGCTCTTGGGCGGCTATTTCGGCGGCTGGATCACCGCACGCCAGGCTGGCACAATGGCCCTCGACCCGAAAGGGCTGCGTGCGGCCGGCGGATCCCTTGGTTGCGGCGTGGTCAGCGTCCTCGATGAGGCGGCAGACCCGCTCGATGTCTCGGCCCGGATCATGCAGCACCTGGCCAACGAAAGCGCAGCACAGTGCGGGCCGTGCTTCTTCGGCCTGCGGAGCTTATCGGCGGCCACGACCCGCCTGGCCGGCCGGCAGCCCGATCTCGGAGACCTGCCCAAGCTGCATCGCTGGGCGGCGATGGTCAAAGGCCGTGGCGCGTGTCGCCATCCGGACGGTGCCGTCGCTTTCCTGCAATCGGCCCTCAGCGTTTTCGAGCCTGAGTTCGCGGCCGCGGCAGGTGCGCGCGGCGCGATGGTGCCCTGACTTTGCCAGACGTAGAGATGTGGATCGACCGCACCAAATGTGACGCGCACAGGTTGTGCGCTGAGCTGTTTCCGGAAAGTATCCGGCTCGACGATTGGGGGTATCCGATCATCGCGTCCGGCCCGATTCCGGCAAGTTTGCTGCCTCACGCGCAGAGAGCCGTCGACAGCTGCCCCGTGCTGGCCCTGGCACTGCGGCGCGTGGCACGCCGGGCGTGAGCGGGCCGGCGGTTGCAGCGGTCGACGGTAGGGCCCTCGGCGGCTTGCTCAGAGTCGTGGTCACGAGGCCCGCGAACCTGGCGGCGGCGAAAGCCGCTGTGGACCAGGTCGTGGATGCTGTCGATGTGGCCGCCAGCCGGTTTCGCGACGACAGCGAGCTCAGCAATCTCAACGCGAAACCGGAGCGAGAGGTCATCGTCAGCGCTTTGCTCGGCAAGCTCATTGCGGCCGCTCTTCGCGGGGCGCGGCTGACTGGCGGCGCCGTGGACCCGACAGTCGGGTCCGCGCTCAAGCTGGCCGGCTACGACGTCGACTTCGCTTACGTCCCGGAAGATGGCATGGCGATCGACCTGGTGGTCAGCCGGATCCCCGGCTGGCAGGCCATCGAGTTCGACGAGGCAGCGCGATCGGTTCGAGTACCACGAGGTGTCGAGCTCGATCTCGGCGCCACCGCAAAAGCCCTGACCGCCGACCTTGCGGCGGCCGCCGCGCTCACGGCGGCCGGCGGCGGCGGGGTGCTGGTCAGCCTCGGAGGTGACATAGCGGTCGCGGGCGAGCCGCCTGCGGAGGGCTGGACCATCCAGGCGAGCGAGGACAGTGGCGCGCCGATCGACGAGCGTGAGGAGACGATCAGCATCACAGCTGGAGGCATCGCCACCTCGAGCACAACCGTCCGCCGCTGGACCCGTGGCGGTGTAGCGCTGCACCACATCATCGATCCGTCAACGGGCCTGCCAAGCGACGGGCCTTGGCGAACGGCGACGGTTCTTGCCGGCATGTGCGTTGACGCCAACATCGCTTCGACGGCCGCCATCGTCATGGGCGCGAGAGCGGTCAGCTGGCTCGAGGAGCATCGCCTCCCGGCACGGCTGGTCGACCGGGCAGGAACTGTCCACCGGGTTTCGGGATGGCCTACGCCAAGCTAGTTCCCAATCGTTTCCCAGCAAATTCACAGACAATCGAGGCACCATGTGGCCTGTGAGCAAGGACGGGGCGCGCGTCCTCGTCGTCGACGACGAGCCCAACATCACGGAGCTGGTCGCGATGGCTCTGCGCTATGAGGGTTTCACAGTCAAGACGGCGGCCACCGGGCGCGGCGCGCTCACCGCGGTCAGCCAGTTCTCCCCGGCCCTGGTCATCCTCGACGTAATGCTTCCCGACATCGACGGCCTCGAGGTGCTGAGGCGTTTGAATGCCGCCGGCCACAAGGTTCCGATCATCTTTCTCACCGCCAAGGACGCCACCGAGGACAAGGTCCACGGACTTACCGTCGGGGGCGACGACTACGTCACCAAGCCATTCAGCGTCGAGGAGCTCATGGCTCGCGTGCGCGTCGTGCTCAGGCGCCACGGTGCGAACGGCTCAGAGGATGGAAAGCTCATTCTCGCCGACCTCGAGATGGACGACGAGGGTCACGAGGTCCGCAGGAGCGGCCAGGTAGTCGAGCTGACGAACACCGAATACCGGCTCCTTCGATACCTCCTCGTCAATGCAGGTCGCGTGCTGACGCGAAGCCAGATCCTCGACCACGTGTGGCATTACGACTTCGGCGGCGACGCCAGCGTGCTCGAGACGTACATCAGCTACCTGCGGCGCAAGGTGGACCGCTTCGATCCCCCACTGCTGCAAACGGTCCGCGGCGTCGGCTACGTCCTCCGCGCCCCGAGAGCATGACCAAGTCGCTCCGAGGGCGGCTGCTAATCGGCGTCATCTCACTGGTCATCGTCGGTCTTCTGATCTCCGACATCGCAACGTACGCGGCCCTGCAGACGTTTCTCGTCAAACGCATCGACGACCAGCTCGCATCCGTCGCCAACAGCCCGTCCGGCCGCCAGCTCCTCGTCAACGTCCTCACAGAGCAGCAAGGGCGCGGACCCAGCTCGTCAATCCAGTTTCCGCCGGGCACGGTGACCGAAGAGATCAGCCCCAGCGGCACTGTGCTCGTCGGAAAAGCCTTCTTCCTCGGCCCGGCCCCAACCTCCATTCCTTTGCCCGTTCTGCCCAGCACCCTGCCGAATGCCGGCACCGACAAAGGCGCGCCTCAATTCACAGTGGCCGGGACGAACGGGGTCTCTCAGTTCCGGGTCATCGACTGGCCTGAGGACCAGCTCCAGGGCAACTTCATAGTCCTGGCGATTCCGCTGACCGAGGTGCAATCCACCCTCAGCCAGCTGCTGTTGCTCGAGGCGTCGATCAGCCTTGCCGTCGTGGCCGCCACCGCCATCCTCGCGCTGCTCATCATCAGGATCGGCCTCCGGCCGCTGCAGCGCATGGGCTCGGTCGCCGCCGACATCGCGGCGGGTGACCTCACCAAGCGCGTCGAGCCGGCGACATCGCAGACGGAGATCGGCCGTCTCGGCCTCGCTCTGAACGGGATGCTGAGCCAGATCGAGGCCGCCTTCGCCGAGCGTACAGCGTCGAACGAGCGCCTTCGTCGCGTCATCGCCGACGCCTCACACGAGCTGCGAACTCCGTTGACCTCCATCCGCGGCTACGCCGAGATGCTCCGCCGCGGCGCTGCCGAGTCGCCCATCGACTCAGAGGCGGCACGGCGCCGCATCGAAGAAGAATCGATCCGCATGACCGGATTGGTCGACGACCTCCTGGTCCTCGCCCGCCTCGACCAGGGCCGGACCCTCGACCGGTCGGCGGTCGACCTGCGGGCGATTGCAACCGACGCTGTCGCCGACGCGCGCGTGGTCGCTCCGCAACGACAGATCAGCCTGTCGGCAGACGGCCCTGTGCTCGTCACAGGCGATGACACGCGTTTGCGCCAGGTCCTCGGCAACCTCGTTCGGAATGCCCTGGTTCACACGCCGCAGCAGACGTCGATCGAGGTTGCGGTCGCGACCGATGACAGCGTCGGCCGCGTGTCGGTCTCGGATCATGGGCCTGGCCTTGCGGCTGAGGACGTGGAGCGGATCTTCGAACCCTTCTATCGAGCCGACCCGAGCCGCAGCAGGGACCGGGGCGGCGCCGGCCTTGGGCTGTCGATAGTGAGCGCCGTCGTCAGCGCACACGGCGGGCGCGTGAAAGTGAGCCAGACCGAAGGAGGAGGCGCGACCTTCGAGGTCGAGCTGCCGCTCGCCCGCTGAGCGAGCGGCGCTCTACCCCGGCGACTAGTCCCGAGCCCTCAGGCAGATGACAGCGTTGTCCTCCGGGCACGTGGTCGCGACCTTGTCGATCACAGCACTCGCGAGCAGGTCCCGACCGAGCGGCGTCGGGTGCACGTCGCAGGTCCCGTCGGGCAACGCAATAAGTAGATGGGCGGCGCATGAGTCGCCTCCCGCGGTCGCCGCGACCGGCGCCCACGCGTCAAATCCCGATGCGATCAACGCGCCGTTCGCTGTCGCGGCGGCCGACATGGCGGCGTTCAGCGCCAGCGCCCCGCCCACGCTGGCGGGGTCGGCATAGTTGAGCGAGTAATAGGTCACGGCAACGATCAAACCCGAGTAACCGGTGGATCGGATCGCACCGAAGATTGTGCTCAGGTTCGCCTGCATGACGGCAAGGACACCGCCGAGCCCGAGCGCGCACGTGGGTCCTGGAGGAGTGGCGGCGCAGTCCTTCTGGAAGCGGAAGAAGTCATTGGCGCCCAGCGTGAGCGTCACCAGACGGGTGCGAGGGTGAGCTCGCAGATACGCGACGGCAAAGTCGACCTGGCTCGTCGAATACGACACGTGAAGGGGGAACGCCGAGCGATAAGGGCGGCACACGTTGTCGGTTCCGGTCAAGGACAGGAACCCGCCGGTGGCTTCGCCCGGACACGTCGCGTTGACGTCTTTGACGTGCACTCGCTGCGCGACGATCTCCGGGTACCCGGTGAAGTTTTCAGGATTGCTCGCGTCCACCAACGGGTTGAACCCGAAGGGCACGGAGTCTCCGAGCGCCAGGTAGCTGAGCCCCTGGCTAAGGTTCGAGGCCGAGGCGGGTGCGGCTGCCAGCGCCATCAGCAGAGCAGTCGACAGCAAAGCGAAAAGGCGAACTTTCATCTCGCAAATCCTCCCCACAACCGCCGGCAGGCCCGGCCCGATGGCGCGAGTGTAGGCCGGATCCGGTGCGCGCGCCACTACGAATTCGAGTGTCAGCACTCTAAGGAACTTCCAAGGATTTTCTGAGTCTGGCCTGAGATCATGGCCCGATGATCATCGGGTGGAGAGCGTGACGCCGCTCGCACAGATGGCCGCAGTCCGCGACCTCGCGGACCAGCGGCTGCGTGACGTGACCATCGCGGTCGCCATCGCCGCCGCCGCGGGCGTCGGCGTGATCGCCTGGGTCAGCGCAGCCACGATCCCGGGCTGGTCGGATGCTTCGGGAGCGACGGACAGCGCGACGGCCGCAATGGACGATCGATCGATATCTCCGGGCGGCGACAACTTCGTCCAGGCGCCGCCCGGGAGGGCCCAGTTCGGCTCCGGAGTCGCCGTATCAGGAGGGTCGAGGTGATGATGTACCCGCACGAACCCATGGGCCCGCTGGGCATCTTGTTCGCCGTCCTGGGCGGCCTGGCATGGCTTGCCGTGCTGGCTGGCATCGTTCTCCTGGTGATCTGGGCGATACGAGCCTTCGCGGGGGGCTCAATCATGCGGACCGCCCCTGCGGCGGTGGGCACGCCACTCGAAACGCTCGCTCACCGATTTGCACGAGGCGAGATCACCGCCGAGGAGTACGAACGGTCTCGGGACCTGCTTCGCGGCGACCAGCCGAAGCCATGAAGCAGCGATCGCTCGGAATTCTCGGAGGCGCATTACTGATCGGCGGGATCGTGCTCGGCGTCGGCAGCAGCATCGTCGCCCACCAGGTCGCCGGGCGGACCACCGCCGGAGGCCCGGCGGGCGTGCACAGGCCTGGCTCCGGCGCACATGGCCCGTTCTTCGGCGGACCGGGACGGCGCGACTTCCCTGGACCCGGCTACCGGCCGCCTGGAATCACGAGCCCGGTTCCAGCGACACCAAGTCCCTCACCTACAGGCTGAGATTCCCCAGCCTGCTTCCCCCATATATGAGAGGGAACCCGCCGGTTCCCTCTCATCGCGCGTGCGGCTTCGCCGCATGCGCTGCTCTCTTTCCGGCGTAAGGATGGGATTTGTTTGAGATTGGTTACTCCACCCGACGAGGGGAGTGATTAGGACAAAGTAATGGCCGGGGAGACCCCGGCCAACCCGGCCGCGCTAGCCGACTCTCACGGTCGCGCTAGCCTTTGACGCCGCCCAGGGCCAGGCCTTTGACGAAGCGGTCGAGGAACAGGTTGTACGCCAGCGCGACAGGTACGGCCACCAACACCGTCGCCGCCATCAGCGACTGCCAGAAGAAGACATCTCCGCGGATCAGCTCGGTCGGCACTCCTGCGCTCACCGTCATCTGCGACGACGTCGAGATGAAAGCGACCGCGTAGATGAAATCGTTCATCGTCAACGCGAATGTGAAGATGACGACAGTCAGGATGCCGGGGACCGCCAGCGGCAGGACGGTCCGGACCACGGCCCCGACGCGGCTGTATCCGTCCACCATCGCCTGCTCCTCGATGTCGCGTGGCACCGTCCGAAAGAAGCCGACCAGCAACCATGTCGAGAAAGGGGCGGTCAGAGTTGGATACACGAGGACCAGTGACCAGATGGAGTCCTGCAGCCCCAGGTCGGCGACCACGCGCGAGAGCGGGAGGAACAGCAAGGTCGGCGGAACCAGATAGATGATGAATATCAACATGGCGAGCTTCCCGCCCCACTGCCCGGTCAGCCGAGCGATCGCGTAAGCCGCCGGGACGCTGGCCAGCAACGTCAAGATGACGACGATCACCCCGATCTCGACGCTGTTCACCACAAATGTTCCGAATGCCGTCTCGGTAAGCAGCACCCTCAGGTTGTCGAGCGTGGGTGGAGAGTTGTAGAAGAACGGCACATGACCGACCGTGTAGAGGTCGTCGTTGGACTTGAACATCGTGAAGGCCGCCCACGCGAATGGGAAAGCGCAGACCAGCGCGAAAAGGAGGAGGACGACCCAGCGAAGAATCGACACCAGTGGCCGCGAGCGCATCAAGTGACCTCCACCCCACTCGCTCTGCGAAGCATGAGGATGCATACGCCCACCAGCACTGGAAACATGAAGACTCCGATTGCCGCGCCCTGGGCCAGGCTGCCGCCCTGGATTCCGGTATAGAACGACCAGCTCGCCAGGACCTGCGTCGCATTCCCCGGGCCCCCGTGGGTGAGGATGTAGACCGCCGCCATGTCGGTGAAGGTGGCCACGATCCCGAACAGGATCGCCACCATCATGATCGGGGCGAGCAGCGGGAACGTGATGTCGAACAGCCTTCGCCAGAAACCGGCGCCGTCGACCTCGGCCTGCTCGTTGAGCTCCGGCGGGATCGAGGTGAGACCAGCCATGAGGATAACGGCGGCCAGCGGCATCGTCCGCCAGGCCTGGAGCGCGACGACAGAGCCTACCGCCAGGTTGTTCTCTCCGAGCCAGGCCACCGGCGTCCCGATGGGGACGGCGTGCAGCTGGCCGAGGATCCAGTTGAACGGGCTGAACAGCGAGTCGAGCATCCAGAGCCAGGCCAACGCGCTCAATGCGACAGGCGTCGTCCACGGAAGGAGGATCAGGAAACGGACTATCCACTTGCCCTTGAAGTCGGCCGACATGACGAAGCCCAAGATGGTCGCGAGGACAATGACGATGATCTGCGAGAGGACCGTGAACACGATGGTGTTTCGGATCGCGCCCTGGAACACGGGGTCGGCCAGCGTCCGCTGGAAGGTCTCGAGCCCGACGAACGAGAACGATTCCGAGCCAGTCGTCGCGTCACTGAAGGCGTAGACGAAGACCGTGACCAGGGGCACGCCGACGAGGGCCGCCAGGTAGATCATCAGCGGCGCCAGCAGCACCGGCCCGAGGACGCTATCGCGGTCCAGCAGATGGTGAACTCGCACCGATTCCTCGACGATCACGGTGCCCCGGGTGGCGGGCGGTGCGCTCACGCCGCGGTGCTCTCGCCCGTGTCCCGGTCGAAGAAGCGCAGGAACCTCTTCTCGACCAGCAGGTCGGCCTCGTCGTCGGCCTGCACGCCGATGACCTCCGAGATGGCCAGCTTGGCGATCAGCTTTGACTCACCTGCATCGTCCTTGACCGAGACGTATACGTAACGGTCCGAGCCCAGGTTCTCGATCCGGATCACCCGGCACGGAAATGCGCTTGCCCCGTCGCCGTGCTCGGATCGCTTGACGACGCGAACGTTCTCGGGGCGGAAGCCGACCAACCTGCCATCGCGCTGCATCAGGTTCATCGGTGGCGACCCGACGAAAGTGGCCACGAACGCGTTGGCCGGCTGGTGATAGATCTCGTCGGGCGTCCCCACCTGCTGTAGGCGCCCCTTGTTGAGGACGGCGATGCGATCGCCGAGGCCCATGGCTTCGACCTGGTCGTGGGTCACATAGATGGTGGAGACTCCGACCCGCTGCTGAAACTGCTTCAGCTCGAGACGCGCCGAGGCCCGGAGCTTGGCATCGAGGTTGGACAGCGGCTCGTCCAGCAGGAACACCTGTGGATCTCGCACAAGCGCGCGCGCCAGGGCGACGCGCTGCCGCTCGCCGCCCGACAGCTGCCGGGGCTTGCGCTCGAGCAGGTGCCCGATCCCGATCAGGTCGGCCGCCCAGCGCACACGCTCGTCCCGCTCCTCCTTTGACATGCCCTGTGCCTCGAGCGGGAACGAGATGTTCTGCCCAACCTTCTTGTGCGGATACAGCGCGTAGCTCTGGAACACCATCGCGATCTTGCGAGCGCGAGGCGGGAGGCCCTTGACGGACTTCCCGCCGATCAGGATGTCGCCCCCGGTGGGCTGCTCGAGGCCGGCGATCATGCGCAGGAGAGTCGTCTTGCCACAGCCAGACGGACCGAGCAGGACCAGGTACTCGCCGTCGCGGCAAAGCAGGCTTACGCCATCCACGGCGTCGGCGCCGCCGAATGACTTCCGGATATCCCGGACCTCGACCTCGGCCATCAGACCATGGCCGCCCCGCGCGCGACCGGCGCGGCCATCCGAGCGTTCAGGCTAGGTCGTCCCGCCGACCAGCCCCTTCTGGCGCCACTTGGTGAAGATCGCCTTGATCTGCGTCTCCGCGTCCGCCACCGCCTGCTTGGGCGTCTTGTCGCCCTTGGCCGCCGCCGCCATCATCGTAGGCAGGACGTTGGTGTCGAAGATCTCGCCGATGGCGGGACTCGCGGGACCCGGATAGCCGACGTTGACACTCCAGGTCGTCGCGTCCTTCAGGATCTGCAGCTTGTTCGTCGGGTTCGACTTGAAGGGATCGTTGTCCAGCCAGCCCGGCAGCTGGGCTGCGGCGTTGGTGTTGGGGTTGACCGGCAGCTCGTATAGCTCGGAGTTCTGCACGTAATCGGTCGCGTGGTCGGCGAGGTAAAGCAGGAACTGCTTGGCGGTGTCCTGGCTCTTGGAAAACTTGGGAATGATGTACGTCTGGATCACATGCTCGCTGGCGAGAGCCTTGACGCCCGCAGCGCCCTGCAGAGGCTTGCTGAAGAAGATGTCGTTGGCCACTTCGGGCTTGGTCTTCTGCGCGGTGCGATACGCGGAGATCGAGTTCAGGATGTAGGAGAGGCTGCCCGCGACAAGGCCCTGGTTGTTGGAGGCGGCGTTCCAGCTGAAAACCTCGGAGGTCTCGGCCTGCTTGAAGAGGCGCGCCATGTAGTCCACTGCCGCCACCACCTGGTCGCTGTTGATGGTGACGTTCTGGTCCTTGTCCTGCTCCGAGCCGCCGAATGACCAGATCAGAGCTCGGGCGGCCATGTTGGAGTCAGGCTCGGGTGAGAACCCGATCCCGCCGCGCACCGCGCCCTTGGTCGTTGACTTGATGGCGGTCGTAGCTCGCAACATGTCGTCCCAGCTCGTGGGTCCGTTGGGCAGGCCGGCCTTCTCGAAGAGGCTCTTGCGGTAGTCGCCGGGGTCCGGCGCAAAGCTGTAGGTGAAGCCGAAATAGTGGTTCGTGTGCGGGTTGAAGTTGGTCAACCTCGCGAAGTCGAGCTGCGGACCGTATTTCGCCTCGACCGCCTTGACCACGTCGGACATGTCCGCCACGCTCGGCTCGTACTGAGACGGCGGCACGATCCACAGGATCAGGTCGTGTCCGGAGCCTGCGTTGATCTCCGCCGCCGTGCGGGTTGGGATGTCCGCGTAGTTGATGTGATCGACAGTGACGGTGGTGTTGTTCTTGTCGCCCCAGGCCTTCGCCCACGGGTCGAACCACTTGTCGTACGCCGGGACGAAGTGACTCCATTGCAGGATCTTCAGCGTCTTGTGGCCGCCGCTCGTTCCGTTCCCGCACGCGAGAAGGATCGTGGGCAGCGCACCGGCGCTGAAGGCCAACAGGCCTCCCTTCTTGACGAAGTCGCGCCGGGTGACGGATCGGGCGAGAAGCCCTTCGCCTCCCGACGGATCCCTAGGTTTACCGGCGTTGAGCGACCCTTTCATTGCACCCTCCCCACCCAAGAAGGAATTGCGATCAGCCCCGTTTATTATGGCCCCGCCGGTCGGGGAAACGCTCAGGCGGGCTGGTGCGAGATCGCGGGTGCTTCGGCCAGCGAGATCCGGGCATGAAGCCACCTGAGCGGGCGAGGCGCCCACCAGTTGGCGCGGCCGAGGATGCGCATCACCGACGGCACGATCAGGATGCGCACGATCGTGGCGTCAACGGCGATCGCGATGGCCAGCCCGACTCCGATCGCTTTGATGATCACAACGTCGGCCAGGGCGAAGGCCAGGAAAACGGCGCACATGATCGCGGCAGCTCCCGTGATGAGCCGCCCGCTCTTCTCCAGGCCGATCGCCACCCCTGCCTGGTTGTCGCCGGTTCGCTTGTATTCCTCCTGGATGCGGCTGATCAGGAGCACCTCGTAGTCCATCGACATTCCGAACACGATGCTGAAGAGGATCACCGGGATGCTCGGGTCGATCGATTGCGGCGTGAAACCGAGCAGCTGGCTCAGGTGACCCTGCTGGAAGATCCAGACCATGGCCCCGAACGACGCCGAGATCGAGAACAGGTTGGTCAATACCGCCTTCAGCGGTAGGACGACCGAGCCGGTGAGCAGGAAGAGGACGACGTACGTCACGAGGAGCACCGAGCCGACTGCGATTGGCGTGCGATCGAGGATGTAGTTCACGATGTCGAGGTCGAAAGCTGTAGAACCGGTGGCCAGGACCTGGGCGTCCGGCACGCTCTCGGCTCGAACCGCGTTGACTATCGCGCGGGCCTCATCGCTCGTGTACGGCTTGTTGGTGACGAGACCGATGAGCACGATGTGCTTGCCCACCCCGAGCTGAAGCGCCTGCTGCATCTCGCTTGGCAGCTGCTCCGCCGGCCCTGAGTACAGGCTCTGATAGTCGGCCCGCGAGAGGCTCGGGTCGAGGTTGACGATGCTCTGGACGTGAATGACGTTTGGCAGGGCCGCCAGGCGCCGGGCCAGGTCGTACAGGGCCCCGACGTGGTCCGCCGTAAGAGGGTTGCCATCGGGGTAGTCGACGACGGCCGTGATGGTCGTCTGGTCGTAGCCGGGGAAGTCTTTGACCAGGGTGTCGTAACCCTGGCGCGCCTCGTTGCGTGGAGGCAGCTGATCGACGTCGCCGTTGGCGAGGCGCAGCTGCAGGAACGGCGTTCCCGCGAGCAGCAGAACGCCGAGCGCCGGCACCAGGACGACCCACGGCCGTCGCATCACCCAGAGCGCCATCGAGTGCCACGCCCCAGCGCCGGCGGGCCTTCGCCGCCCGAGGAAGGGAAGGCGCAGACGATCGACGCTCGGGCCGATCACCGACAGCAGCGCGGGCAAGAAGGTGAGCCCATAGACAACTGCGACGGCGACGACAATCGCGCCGGCCGCACCCATCGAGGCGAGGAAGGTTCCCTGGAAAAAGAGCATGGCCGACAGGCCGACCGCAACGGTGATGCCGGAGAACGTGATCGCCCGGCCGGCGGTGGACAGTGAAGTCGCGATCGCGTCCTCGCGTGAAGCACCGTCTGCAAGCTCGTCGCGGAACCGATTGACGACGAACAGCGAATAGTCGATCGCGACGCCGAGCCCGATCAGGGTGACGACGTTGATGGCGTACTGGGAGACGTCTGTGAAGCGAGCGAGGAAGAGTGTCCCGCCGACGCCGCCGACGATCGCGAGCACGCCGACGCTGATGGGCAGTAGGGCGGCGACGATCGAAGCGAAGATCAAGACCAGCAGCAGCAGGGTGATCGGGAGGGCGACGTACTCGGCGCGCTGCAGGTCCTGCTCGAGGGTTGTGTTGAACGCCAGATTGATCGGCACCTGCCCTGTCGCCAACACCTTCAACGGGCCCGGGCGGATCTCGGCGACCACCCGGTTCACGTAGCCCTGGGCGGTGAGGGAGGCGTCGCGGAAGTGGACGATCACCAGCGCTTTGCGCGAATCCTTCGACAGATAGCTCGATTGGGCGATCGCCGGAACGGTGTACGGGGAATCTATAGCCGTCACTCGCGAGTCCGCGCGCAGCGGGGCGAGCGCCGATTCGACAGCCGATTGGAATGCCGGGTCGGTCGCGTTGAGGGTGTCGCTGCTGAAGATGAGCTCCATGCTCGAGCCGGTCACAGCCTGGCCGGGATGGATCTCCCTGGAGATGAGCTTGGCGGCCTGCCCGGCCGCCAGGTTGGCGCCAAAGCCTCCATTGCCCGCCAGCGTTCCGCCGGTGATGATGCCCGCCACCGACAACCCGAGGAGCACCGCGGAGACGATCAGGGTCGCCCAGCGCCGGCGGTAAACGAAGCGTCCCCAGCGGTCGAACATTCGCACCAAGATACAGGGGCCTGGTTGGCGGCCCGCCCAATCAGGAGAGAGCTAGGTGAGGTTCCAGTGAATGCTCTGAAGGACTGGCGCCGTCTCGGCGATGAAGCTCTTCAAGTTGGACTGGCTGGTCAGGAGCAGGACCACGTAGTAGACGCTGCCGTCCGAGTTGGCCCCGGCGAACAGCGGCGCGCCGGCCTGGATGCTCTGGCCGCCGGCCGACAGCGTGAAGCACACCTCCCAGAAGATTCCCTGGGCGCCGTTGAGGGATCCGGTGGTGGTCTTGCTGCCCGGGCAGGCCTTCGTGTCGGGGTATTTGTCCTTGAAGAACTTATCGATAGTCGCCTTGTTGTCCTGGGCGGTCTGAGCCGGGTCGGATACTCCACTGCCGACGGTCACCGACCCGTCGCCGTCGGGGTTGGTGACGCTGATGCTCTCGTCGTCCTTGCTTGCCACCGTCCAACCCCCCGGCAACGTGAACGACTCGCCCTTGTTCGACACCGTGCCTCCCGGGGTCGTGGGTGTCGGAGTGGCCACGGGGCTCGGCGAGCCGGCGGGGCTGGGGCTCGGCAGTATCCCCGCCGAACCGTTGTTGTTCGCCCGGCTGCCGAGGACCGCGAACGCGGTCCCGCATCCCGCCATCAGCACGACGAGCACGACGATCGCGCTGATGATGAGGACCCAGGGCGTCCGGTGCACCGGGGGCTGCGGGCCCACTGCGCTCGGCGAGTAGTAGGGACTCTGATATGCCCCGGGTGGGGGCCCTGGCGGCGGGCCGGGAAGGGCGGTCGCCGGAGGCGAGGCGAAACCAGGTTGGCTCGCGGCGACCGCGAGCGGCGTCCCGCATGCCTGGCAGAACTGGTTCCCGTCGGGGTTCTGCGTGCCACACCTGGCGCAGGTCACCGCCATCTATGAGCGCCCCGAGGGTGTCGCCGCGGGGTCCTTTCGCGGCCGCCGGCTTCGCTTGATGGCGTTCGGGGCGGCAGTCAGCGCCATGCCACAGTTGGGGCAGAAACCGGACGCCACGATGTGCGTGTGACAGCTCGGACACACTGTCTCGGCAAACCCCATGTGCGCCGCCTCTTCCAGCAATGCGTGGTGGAGCAGGTAGCGGATGTAAATCAAGAGCGCCCCGACCACCACCGCCTGCCAGATGAGGATGGCTAGAGGGTTGACCGCCGAATCCTTCAAGACCAGCGTGCCGCCCGCGAACGCTATGTGCGCGATCACCGCCATGGCGACACCACCGATCTCCCGACCGGCCAGGCGTCCGCGCCGATAGCGCCAGATCGTGGCCACCACCATCCCGGTCGCGCTCCCCTGCAGCAGCGGCTGGAGGACGGCCAGCGTGGCGAGGTCGTAGATCCAGTTGCCGGGCGCGACATGGGCGGGCAGGGTCGTCAGGGCGCTCGAGAATCCGATCAATCCTTCGGCGAGGCTGAAGCCGAGGCCGGCGGCCACGCCGAAGACGAGCCCGTCGACGGTCTCGGGAAAATCCGCCCGGTTGGGAAGGAAGAAAGCAGGGACCGCCTTCAGGACCTCCTGGACCACCGGCATGACAAGGCCCACGACCAGCAACGCGCCGATGCTGACTCCGGGGTTGCCCAGCGGGTTGACCTGGTAGTCGAATGGGTTGTAGATGGCGCGGCCCAGGATCGTGACCACGATGCCGACGATGATCCCGCCACCGAGCGTGAAGCCGAGGATGGTCGCAGGCTCGTCGCGGTAGACCTGCGCCTCGTACAGGTAGATCAGGTAGAGCACTGGAACCAGGAAGGCCGACACCAGGATGGCGGCGGTGATCAGACCCGCCAGGTAAAGCACCAGGACGCCGGCTAAACCGGCAGTGAAAGCCCACCGGAACTCGTGGATCTTGTTGTGCCCGAGGTGAGGAAACAGGGTCGTGATCACAGACGGTTGCGCTACGTGTTCACCAGGGTGCGCGGCGTACCGATGCTCGCGCAGCTTTGCGTTACCGAACTCTTCGGTGGTGCCCTGGTGCGCACCACAGCGCGTGCAGAAAACCCCGTCGGGGACGTCCTGCGCGCAATGGTCACACTGCACCGGCTACCTCCAGTAACGACGTGCTGCAGGTGACCCCGCGGTCCTCGATGCAGCCGAGCGGGTTACAGGATAGGGCCCACCGCCCGAGTTGTCGCTAAGCGGTCTGGGAGGCTGCTCCCTCCGCAGGAACCCAACCTCGGACCCAATGGCAGGATCCGTGACCTGGGTGCTTGTCGAAATACCGCTGGTGATAGTCCTCGGCCGGCCAGAACTTCGGAGCGGGAACGATCTCGGTCACGATCGGGCGGTCGAAGTACTGCTGGGCCGCGGCCGCCGACCTGCGTGCAGCCGCCTCCTGCTCGGTGTTGTGAAAGAAGATCGCTGAGCGGTACTGGTGGCCGTGGTCCGGGCCCTGGCGGTTCAGCGTCGTCGGGTCGTGCATGTTCCAGAAGGCGTTGAGGAGCTCGTCGTAAGTGACTTTGGCCGGGTCGTACGTGACCTCCACCGCTTCGGCGTGACCTGTGCGTCCTGAGCAGACCTGCTCGTAGGTCGGGTTGTCCAGGCTGCCGCCGGCATAGCCGGACAGCGCTTCGCTGACGCCAGGCACCTGGTTGAAGAGGTGCTCGACACCCCAGAAGCATCCGCCGGCGAAAGTGGCCTTCTCCATCTCATCCACAGGATACGCCGCACCTATGATGCCCCTCGCCGTGTCACATCCTCCAGCGGACAGACCCCCGCGAAACGCGGAGCGTGGATGGCTTCATCTGGCCAGTCTGGACATCGGGCCGCTGCGCCGTCATCGCGAGTTCCGCCTTCTGTTCATCGGCCGGCTGGTCTCGACCTTCGGCAACATGATCACTTTCGTCGCCGTCCCGTACCAGGTCTACCAGCTGACGCACAGCGTGTTCGTGGTCGGCATGTTGGGCCTCGCGGAGCTGGCCGCCCTGATCGGGTTCGCGATGCTCGGCGGGGCGCTCGCGGACGCCGCGGATCGCCGGAAGATGGTCCTTCTAAGCGAGGCCGGACTGATGGCCGGCAGCATCCTGCTCGCCGGCAACTCGCTGCTCACGCATCCATTGGTCTGGCTGATCTTCGTGATTGCGGCGCTCCAGGGCGCACTCGACGCATTGCAGCGTCCATCCCTGGACGCTCTGCTGCCGCGCCTTGTGGATCGAGACGAGCTGGCGGCAGCCGGTGCGCTGGGGACCTTCCGTGGAACGATCGGTATGATCGCCGGCCCAGCTCTCGCCGGAGTGTTGGTCGCGGCAGCGGGCCTCCCGATCACCTACCTGGTGGACATCGGCACCTTCGTCGTCGGCCTCGCCTGCCTGCTGCTGATGCGCGCGGTTCCGCCTCCCGTCGATGCGGCAAGGCCAAGCATCCGGCGCGTGGTCGAGGGCATCCGCTATGCCAGAAGCCGCCCTGAGCTCATCGGCACTTACGTGGTCGACACCGTGGCGATGTTGTTCGGGATGCCGATGGCGCTCTTCCCCGCGATCGCCCAGGGCCTTGGCGGCCCGAAGGTGCTCGGCCTTCTGTACGCAGCGCCCGCCGTCGGATCGTTCCTCTTCGCGGCCACCAGCGGCTGGACCGGCCGCGTGCACCGCCACGGGATGGGCGTCATCGTCGCCGCCACCCTGTGGGGCGTGGCCATCATCTTTTTCGGCCTTGTGCCGGGGCTGGTGCCGGCGCTCACGTTCCTCGCTCTTGCCGGTGCGGCGGACGCCATGAGCGGCGTGTTCCGGCAGGTGATCTGGAACCAGACGATCCCCGATTCCATTCGGGGTCGCCTGGCAGCGATCGAGCTTTTGAGCTACTCGGGCGGTCCGACCTTGGGCAACTTCGAGGCCGGCGTCGTTGCATCGCTCTTCAGCGTTCGGACGTCGGTGGTCTCCGGTGGCGTGCTTTGTGTCATCGGCTGCGTGCTGTGCGCGGTGGCGCTGCCGGCGTTCCGTCGCTACGACGAGAGAGAGTGGCGGGCGCGAGCCGCCAACCAACCCAAGACGTGAACCCAGTAATCCGAACCAATAGAACAGTTCTGGACAAGCCGAGTACGATCTGCGGACACCGGCCGCCGCCGGATTGCGTTCTGCAGTGAACTGTGAGGGGCAGTGAACACGGATCAGGTGTTGATGGTTTTGGGTGTGCTGACGGCGCTGTTATCGCTTTGGGCCGCCATCTTCGCGACGCAGGCCTACCTCGTCACCCGGCGCGCTACCGCCCTCGCCAACCAGCGCTGGGAGGGCACGATTCGACCGGCGCCTCGCCTCAGCTTCACCGCCCCGCCGTCGCCCGGCCAGGCGATCGAGCTCGAGATCGAGAACCTCGGAGGCACGCTGGTGGCCGGGGCGGTGATCGTCCAGGCGGCCGACGACCTGTACGCCGGCGAGCTGACCCTGGCCGAGCACGCGCCGGCGCGGCGGATCTACCTCAGCCCTGTCTTGAAGGCCTGGCAGCGGAAGAACCAGCCGATGTGCCTGCTCCTGGTCGGCAGGGATGTCACCGGCAGGTGCTGGGACTATGTCGACGGCAACAAGCAGATCCACGACCCGCGCAAATGGCTGGCGTCGCAGCTGCGCGACCTGCGCCTTACCGGCGTTGTCGATTTTCCCGGGGTGACCGGTCCGCCCAAGGCCTGAGCGCCGCTAGCTCTCCAGGTGGGCCTCCAGCCGTAGCTCGACGTTGCCGCTGAGCGCCTTCGACACCGGGCAACCTTCCTTCGCGGCCGCCGCCTCCTTTTGAAACTCCGCGTCGTCGATGCCGCCGACGCGCCCTCGCACGGTGAGCGTGACGCTGGTGATGCCGGTCCCTGGAACGAACTCCACGGCGGCGTTCGTGTTCAGCTGCTCCACCTTGTGTCCAGCCTTCGAAAGTCCGTTGGAGAACGCCATGTTGAAACAGGCGGCGTGAGCGGCAGCGATGAGCTCCTCCGGGCTCGTCTTTCCATGCTGGCTCTCCGCCCGGCTGGCCCACGACACGGGGAGCTCGCCGAATGCGCCACTCGCCGGCTTGACCCGGCCGCTCCCACTGGTCAGATCCCCCGTCCATACGGCGTCGGCACGACTTATCGCCGCCATTCCCAAATCTCCTTTTTGTGGCTCACGCGCTGATCGACGGCCATGTGGTCTGCGTCCCCAGCTCGCCTGCTGGTATTTTCCCAACTGGAAACACCAGATGAAGGAAGCAGAGCGTTTGCAGCGCCTGGCCCGGCTCGCGGTGGAGGTCGGGGCCAACGTGCAGCCTGGTCAGCATGTACTGGTCAGGGGACGCGTCGAGCACGCGCCGCTGGCGCGGGAGGTGGCGCGGGCGGCGTATCAGGCGGGCGCCTCGATGGTCGTGCCGAGCTACAGCGACCGGCACTTCGATCGAGCTCTGATCGAGCTGGGCCCTGAGGAGTCCCTGAGCTTCACCCCCGCCGGCGACCTGGCGACGATGCTCGACCTGGCACAGCGAAACGGTTCGATGATCTCCATCAGCGGAGACCCCGCACCCAACCTGCTCACCGATCTCGACCAGGCGCGCGTTGGAAAGCTCAACCCCATCACGCTCCAGGAGCGCTATCGGGAGGTGATCGGCCGGCTCGAGATCAACTGGACGATCGTCGCCATGCCCACCTCAGCTTGGGCGGAGCAGGTCTTCGGCAAGCCCGATGTCGACGCGCTCTGGCGGGCGATCGAAAAAGCGGTCCGTCTCGACTCGGCCGACCCCGTCGCCGAGTGGAATGCTCACATCGAGCGGCTCGACGCGATCGCGTCGGCGTTGGCCGAGCGTCACTTCGATGCGCTTCACTACCGAGGGCCGGGCACCGACCTCACCGTCGGCCTGCTCCCGGGATCGAAGTGGATGTGCGCCAACTTTCACACCTCGTTTGGAGTGCGGCACGTGCCCAACCTTCCCACCGAGGAGGTGTTCACCACGCCCGACCGGCGCAGGGCGGAGGGCCGTGTGCGATCGACAAGACCGCTGCAGGTCGGCGGCAGCATCGTGAGGGATCTCGAGCTGGTCTTCAAAGACGGCCGCATCACTGATGTCAGCGCCAGCGCGGGTGTCGAGGTCATACGCGCGCAGGTGGCGACCGACGAGGGCGCGGCACACCTTGGCGAGCTCGCGCTGGTTGACGGCTCGTCCGAGGTCGGCAAGCTTGGGCTCACGTTCTTCAACACCCTGTTCGATGAGAACGCAACCTGCCACATCGCCTTCGGCAGCGGCTTTGCCTTCGCGGTGGACCAGGCCGATCGAGCGGCCGGACTGAATGTTTCAGCCATCCATACAGACTTCATGGTCGGCGGCCCCGAGGTCGATGTCGACGGAATCGAGAAGGGCGGGGGCAGGGTGCCGATCCTCCGCAACGACGAGTTTCAGATCCACTAGCCGTGGCGTTTCTCGACGCCCGCTTCGACGCATGGATTGCGGTCGCCGTCGTTCTCATCGTCACGCCCGGACCCGATACGGCACTGATCATCCGCAACGCTTTGCGCGCCGGCACTCGGGCCGCATCCTGGACATCGCTTGGGATCGGAGCCGGGAGCACGGTCTGGGCGGCGGCCTCGGTCCTGGGCGTCGCAGTTCTCCTCGAGAGCTCCGACCTCGCATTCACGATCTTCAAGTACGCGGGAGCCACCTACCTCGTCTACCTGGGACTGCGCAGCCTGATCGGCAGCTTCTGGAAGGACGAACAGCAGCCGCCGGAATCATTGCCTGCGACGCCGGAAAGGCTGGACGGATGGGCGGCGTTCGCCCAGGGAGTCCTGAACAATCTCTTGAACCCGAAGGCGGGCGCCATCTTCGTCACCGTCATGCCCCAATTCGTCGAGCCGCATGACTCGGTGAGCCGCCTGGTTCTGATGGTCGCCTGCTATGACGCCCTGGTCGTGGCGTGGCTTTGCATGTATGGACTTGTCGTCAGCCGCGCCGGCCGCAGCAGCATGGGCGCACGCGTGCGCAAGGGCCTCGAGCGCGTGACCGGTACGGTGATGATCGGGCTTGGCGTGCGCCTGGCGCTCGAACGTCGTTGATGCCCGAGTGCTGCGAAGATTTGAGACATGCAGTCGCAAAACACAGCCGGTAACTACCGCTTTCTCGGCGCCGAAGGCCGGCCCTTTTCGAATGGTGCGGCGGCCGATCCGGGATTCGACCTGGTACACGCGACCTTTGAGCGGCCGCTGCCGCTCGATCGCGGACTGGAGGCAGCGGCCCGGCACCTCGAGAAGGCTTCTCGCCCCGTCCAGTCGATCACGGGCTTCGAGCTCAGAATCCCCGAACCCTTCGACTCGAGCCGGTTCGAAGAGTTCAACCACGGCTACGTCGAACGGTTGACGTCCATGGGCCTCGTCGTGAATGGCCTCCTGCCTGCCGCCCGAACCAACGTCGCCGCCGCTGTGAGCGGCGTCTCAGAGCCGAGCGTGTTTGCGATGACATACACAAAGCCAGGAGATCGAGACCGCAAAGCGTTCGTGATGTCGGGTGTGCCTGAAGAAAAGCCGGGCGACATCGAATCGATGCTCGCCTCCATGATGCGTGTGCTTTCGGAGCGCATGGCCGACCTGGGCGTCTTGTGGGAGGACGCCACCAGGATCCAGCTCTATGGAGTCGATGAGGTGCAGGGGCGGCTCGTCGACGGCGTCTTGCGCCACCTCGGCCCAGCTGCCATCCACGGGATCCATTGGTTCCCTTCGCTACCGCCGATCGAAGGCCTTGCGCTCGAGATCGACGTGCGGTCGGCAGGCACCGAGCTCGTCCTGCGCGCTTAGAAGATCGGCTGACGAGCCGCCGGTTGCCCCATCCTGTTCATTAGAACTTACAGGCCTTAACGGCAAAACGTCCGGGATTCAGCGGATCCTCCGTTAGGCCTTACGCATTGTTGCGCTCGATAGTCCAATTCAAAGGTGTCACCCGTGCGTACGGCCCGAGGCTGGCGCTCGATGACGTCCACCTGGCCCTGGAGCCTGGAAAGCTGACGTTTCTGGTCGGCCCCAGCGGCGCGGGAAAAACGACTCTCTTGAAGCTGATCAACAGGGAGATCCGGCCTTCGAAGGGCGAGGTCTGGGTGGACGGGATGCCTGCGCACTCGATGAAACCTTCGCGCGTGGCCCAGCTGCGCCGCCGTGTCGGGGTCGTCTTCCAGGACTACAAGCTGCTCCCACGGCTGACGGCGATCGAGAATGTCGCTTTCGGGCTTCAGGTGGGCGACCTGCGCATCTCGGACGGAGAGGCCATGGACCGCGCCCTCGATGCGCTCGAGGCGGTCGGCCTCGGCGATCGTGGCTCGTCATTCCCGCATCAGCTCTCAGGCGGGCAGCAGCAGCGTGTGGCGGTGGCAAGGGCCATGGTCGCCCAGCCGCGTGTGCTGATCGCCGACGAGCCGACAGGCAACCTCGACCTGGAAACGGCCTGGCAGATGATGGATCTGCTCCAGGACATAGCCGCGTTCGGCACCACCGTGCTGGTCGCCACCCACAACGTCGAGATCGTGACCCGCCTTCAGCGCCGGATCCTGACCCTGGTGCACGGCCGCCTGGTCCGCGACCAACCGGCCGGCGGAATCGGGAGGATGGCGTGGCTGGCGTCGTCGTGAAGGGTCGCTTCCCCAGGCGCCAGCTGATCCTCGTGGTCATCGCCAACACCTTCCGTTACATGTTCTACGGGGCGGCTCGCAACTGGATCCGAAACATGGGAAGCATCGCGCCTGCTCTGGGCTCGATGGCACTGCTCCTACTGATGGCGGGCATGGCCGGCCTGGGTGGTTTCGCGCTCTACAACCTCGAGACGATCGAGGCAGGCCAGGCCTCTCTCCTGCACGTATATCTTCGCGATGGCGCTCCCAACGCGGACGTCAACTCGCTGTGGGACCGGCTCACACTGGATCCTCGCGTCGCCCATGTCGACTACGTGACCAGGGCTCAAGCGCTGGCGCGGGCGCAGACGATTCCCGGGCTCGTGCAGCTGGCCAACGCCAGCGACAGCAACCCGTTCCCGGCAAGCCTCGACGTGCAGGTGAAGAAGATCAACGACGTCGAGGCGATCGACGCTCTCGCCCGCAACGACGGCGCCGTCGACCCGGCCTACCCGACGTCGTATGACCGAGGCGCATACCAACGCATCCAGGCCGTCATCTGGGCCATCGCGGTTGCTGGTCTCGCGCTCCTGACCCTGCTTGCGTTCGTCGCCGTCGCCGTGACCATGAACAGCGTGCGGGCGGCCATCCACTCACGCCGCGACGAGGTCACGATCATGCAGCTCGTCGGCGCACCCCGCTGGATGGTCCGCGGCCCGTTCGTCGTCGAGGGCGCGATCACCGGCGCCATCGCCGGCGCGGCGGCGGGTCTCGTCACCTTCGGGTTGGCGTGGGCCGGGATCTCGGCCGGTCCGGCCACGTTCACGCAGTTCGCGCCCGGGGTCACCCTCGCCGTCGCGGCGGCCGCCGCCTCGATCGTGTTCGCGATCGGGATGGGTCTCGGGTCGGGATCATCGTTGATCAGCGTCCGGAGGCACCTCGAGTCGTGAAGGGATTCCTCATCGCGCTATGCGTCGCGGTGTTCGTGTTGGGTGCAGGCCCCGCCGGCGTGACCGCCGACGGCCCTGCCAGCGACCCGCAGCACCAGAAGGCCCTGATCGACCAGATCCGCGCCCAGCTCGGCAGCAACCTCGCGGATGCGCTCGCTGCCCAGCAGCAGCTGCAGCAATCGCTTCAGAACAACGCCGCGCAGCAGCGGGAGGTCCAGGGAAAGATCGCCGTCGTCCAGCAGAAGATCGCCGACCTGGACGTCCAGATCGAGGCTGCGATGCAGCGCGAGGCGTTCCTCGCCTATCGCATCGACAGCGAGCGCGCCCAGCTGCGCCAGCTGGCCCGGGCCATCTACGTCGCGCCGACCTCGGTGCTCGTGCTGCTGGGCGAAGCCCAGAGCTTGAGCGACCTGCTGACGCGCCTCGCGGACCTCAATGTGGCAGGTTCGCGCGCGGCTGAGGTCAAGGACCAGCTGGGCCGGGACCTGGACGAGCTGCAAATCGTCCGCTCGCAAGAGCAGGACGCTCGCGACGAGCAGGTAACGCAGCGCGATGCGCTTGCATCTGAGCTCTCGAAGCTCAAGGTGCTGCACACGCAGCAGGAAAAGTCGATGGCCAAGCTGCAGGTCAAGATTGATGAGACGCGATCCGAGATTTACCTGCTGAAGACCCAGTCAGCCCGACTGGCGCAGCAGGTCACCGACATGCTGCAGCAGCAGCAGGACGAGATCATCGCCGCGGCCATGCAGTCCGTGTGGACGCAGGTCCAGCTCTGGACCCAGGCGAACAACGTCGGCCAGATTCCCACGAGCGCAGGTCATTCCACCAAGTACCGTTTCATCTGGCCGGAGCCGAAGGCACAGATCTCGCAGGGCTTCGGCCCGAGCAAATACTGGTTCGAGCCGGCCTACGGCGGGTACCCCCACTTCCACACCGGAATCGATCTGGTCGAGCCATTCGGCTCGCCCGTTTATGCGGCCGACGACGGCATCGTGGCGCTGGTGGGCAAGTCGAGCAGCGGGTATGGGAACTACGTCGTGATCGCACACTCGGGAGGGCTGGACACGCTCTACGGCCACCTCTCGACAGCGCTGGTCAAGGTCGGCCAGTCGATCACACAGGGTCAGCCGGTTGGCCTCGAAGGATCGACCGGAAACTCGACAGGAGCGCACTTGCACTTCGAGCTGCGGATCAATCAGAAGCCGGTCGACCCGACACCTTACCTGCCTCCAGGTGCCCCCTCAGCGTTCAAGGGATAGCGCGCTCGACGTCTCGCTCATGACCTGAGGCGGGCTTGATCGCGTCGAAGTCGAGGTGCCACAAGGCCGTCTCGCGACCTGCGCGTTGCCATGCGCGTGGTAACTCCTGGATCGGTCAGATAGCGCTGCACGGCAGGACCGACCCACCTGGAGACCTGGTCCGACGTCGCCGACGCCAGAGGTTCCACCTTCACGACGTAGCGGAGCATCGCGAGCCCGATCAGAGAGCTGGCAGCAAGGCTCGTCCGCAACTCTGGCCTGTCAACGTCGAGCGCCTTCGCCAGGCGCCCAAGCACCTCGCGACTGACGAACTCTCGCATGAGCGCGGCCGCGGTTTCGTTGCCCACAACCGATCGGATCATTCCGAGGAGCGGTCGGCCGGCCGGCGAATCCCACGTGTCGAGAAAGAATCTCGTGAGCCGCTCGCCGAGCCCGTCGAGCCCTGGAGCCAGGAGGCGCGGGATGAACTCGGCTGGATCGATCGGGAAGTCCATCGCCGCCCGAAAGACGCCCTCTTTCGATCCGAAGTAGTGAAGGACAAGTGCCGGATCGACCCCGGCCGTGCCGGCTATCCCGCGCACTGTCCCGCTTTCGTAGCCAACCTCGCTGAAATGAGCGCGCGCGGCGGCAAGGATCTTCTCCCGTGTCCCCCCCGCCCCCGGTCGCCTTCCTGTTCGTGGCATCGCCAGTGAGGTCAGGCGGCGGGCGCCTGGACCACCGTTCCAGATCGCCTTCCTGTTCGGGTCAGGTCTCCGAGCAACATCAAGATGAGGCCTCCCACGAGCCATGCGGTCACGACGATCACTGGGGCGCCGAGCCCGGCGCCGTCGAAGTAGAGGGCTCCGCGCAGCGAGCTGTAGAGCGGCCCCGCCGGCATCCACGGCGCCAGCCATCGATAGAAATCGGGGAGGAGCTGGCTGCCCACGGGGCCGCCGGACGACACAAGATCGAGCAGCACGACCACCAGTGCGGCGAGAGCGAGACCCGGGGCTCCGAGCAACCGAACGCATCCCGCGACTGCCGCCCCGACGGCGGCCGATGCGAGCGCCGTCAGACCGACGGCCGCCCAGAATCCGAGATCTGAGCCATACCCGCCGGCGATCCACGCGGCGGTGCCCATTCCGACCAGCCCGGCCAGGATGCTGAAACCGATGAGCACGCCGAGCCGCTCCCGGGTTCGCACGTCTTTCACGGTTCCAAACAGGAGGGCCTGACTGACAAGGCTGCAAACAATGACCGCCACCACCACGAAGAACAGGATCAGACCATGGGCGTCGCCGGCCGCAAAGGGGTGCACGACCTCGACCTGCGCGGTCGCTCCCTGGGCTTTGAAGGCGTTCGTGAATGCAGCGGTTATCACGCCGGTTGCAGCGTCTCCGGCGGCTCCCGCAACGATGATCCGCGGGGTGGCTTCGCCCAGGATGACCACGCCGTCGACAGCGCGCGAATCGACGGCGGCTCGTCCGTCTGCTTCCGAGCCGTAGGAGGTGAAGGTGAACGCGCCGGGGGCGGACGAGCCGAAAGCCGTCGCGATCTGCTGCACGGCGGGAGGCGGCCCGACCAGACCCACCGGAATGTCGTGTGGTTTTGGATCGCGGATCGCCGTTCCGATCAGCCCGACCAAGGCGAAGAGCAGCAGCAGGCTTCCGACCACCGGCGGGGCCAGCTTTTCCATTCGTCCGCGTCCTCCCGACTGGTTCGGAGTCTGTGTACTCTCGAGCGCTCCATGGTCTGCCATCGGTGTCTCTCCTCTACTAATTCAACGTCTGTTGAATTCTACGCACGTTGAATTATGGTTGTCAAGACTCGAGGAACCCGCGCCACAACAGGCGGTAAGGCTGGTCGAGCAGACGTTTTCGGAGTGATGGGTAAAGCGCCGCGAGGGATGGAACGCAGTGCCGCCGATCCGGCCGAAGCTGCGCACCAAGCCGGGCTTGTCTACACGTCTGACCTGGAGCCCGGCATTCGGCGCGTGCGCAACGGCCGCGGCTTCCTCTACATCGCGCCCGGCGGCGGCAGTGTCTGCGAACCGGCCGAGCTGGATCGAATCCGATCGCTGGCCATCCCACCTGCGTGGAAGGATGTCTGGATCTGTGTGCGCGCCCGCGGCCACCTTCAAGCGACCGGGCGGGATGCACGCGGCCGCAAGCAGCACCGCTACCACCCCACATGGCGTGAGACCCGGGACGCAGACAAGTACGCCCGGCTTGCAGGATTCGCGCGAGCTCTTCCCCGGATCAGATCTCGCGTCTCGCGCGACCTCCGGCGCAACGGCCTGCCGCGGGAGAAAGTGGTAGCCACCATAGTGAGGCTGCTGGAGACCACCTTCGCGCGCGTTGGCAACGAGGAGTACGCGCGCAAGAACCGGTCTTTTGGATTGACGACCTTGCGCGACCGTCATGTGAAGGTCAGGGGCGCAGCGGTGCGCTTTCTGTTCCGAGGCAAGAGCGGTAGAGAGATCGAGCTGGGCGTCACCGACAGGCGTGTTGCCGGCGTCGTCAAGCGGTGCGAGGAGCTGCCAGGCCAGAGGCTCTTCCAGTATGTCGACGAAAACGGCGAGCGAAGAACGGTCAGCTCAGAGGACGTCAACGATTATCTCCGCAGCGTGACCGGCGCGGACTTCACCGCCAAGGACTTCCGAACCTGGGCGGGCACTGTACTGGCCGCGTGCGCGCTGCGCGAGGTGGCCCGATTCGAATCAGAGACCGAGGCCAAGCGCAACGTCGTCGCCGCCATCGATGGCGTCGCGCGAAAGCTGGGACACACGAGGGCGATCTGCCGCCGTGCGTATGTGCACCCTGCGGTGATCGACTCATACCTGGACGGTTCGCTTGTCGAGGCACTGGCGCAGGACTCCGCGCCGGAACGAGGAAGGCTCAGGGCTGATGAGACGGCAGTGCTCGCTCTGCTGAAGCGTGTCAGGAGGTCGAGCGCATCGGCCAAGCAGTCACACGAGTGAGTCGTACAGCTCGACCGTCCGGGCCGCTATGGCCGGCCAGCCGAAATGTCCCAGCACCCGCTCACGCCCGGCCTTCCCCATCCGGGCCGCGAGAGGTGGATCGGAGAGAAGCTCGTCGACCCGCGCCGCCAAAGCGGCAATGAACCCTTCTACGTCCTCAGGTGCATAGTCGACCAGGTATCCGGTCTCGCCCTCGACCACTATCTCCGGAATCCCGCCGACCCGCGACGCCACCACCGCCGTCTCGCAGGCCATGGCCTCGAGATTCACCAGGCCGAACGGCTCATAAACCGATGGGCAGACGAACACCGTTGCGCTCGCGTAGAGATGGATGAGGTCTTCCAGCGGGATGAACCGGCCGATCCACACCAGGTTCCCCCGCACGACCCGAACGCGCTCCGCCAGCTGGGCCACCTCGGCGCCGATCTCCGGCGTGTCAGGCGAGCTGGCGACGATCACAAGTTGATAGCGGGGGTTGATCTTGTGAGCGGAGGCCAGGAGCAGGTGTAAGCCTTTCTGCCGCGTCACGCGACCGGCGAAGAGCGCGAACGGGACATCGGGATCGATGCCGAGCCGAGCCAAAGCCTCGTTTGAGTGAAGCGGCCTGTAGACCTCAGCGTCGATCCCGTTGTGAATCACGTGCACGCGATCAGCACTCACGTTCGGATAACAGGACAGCACGTCCTGGCGCATTCCCCGCGAGACGGCTATCACCGCGTCCGCGCCTTCGATCGCGGTCTGCTCGCAGAACCGAGAAATCGCGTAGCCGCCGCCGAGCTGCTCGGCCTTCCACGGCCGCAGTGGCTCGAGGCTGTGGGTGGTCACCACGTGCGGAATCGACCAGGTGAGCTTCGAGAGATGGCCGCCGAAGTTCGCGTACCAGGTGTGGCTGTGAACGATGTCCGCGCCTTTCACGGCCGCCGCCATCGTGAGGTTGATCGACATGGCCTCGAGCGCCGTCGACTCCGGCTTCGGCTGCGACAGTGCCGCCCACGGCTGGTGGGCAGTGACGCCCGGCTCGTCTCTGGGCGAACCCCAGCAATGGACTGAGACCTGAGCTCGGCGGCGCAGCTCGCGCGCGAGATACTCGACGTGTATTCCAGCGCCGCCATAAACGTCGGGAGGGTACTCGCGAGTCAGGAGCGCGACCTTGTGCCTGCTCAAGGCGGCCTCACGACCTCCGGGTGCTTCTCTTGAGGCCGAGGAAGCTTTCCAGCTGAGCCAGCGCTCTGTCGATTCGCTCCGAACCGGCCTTAGCGACTGGCACCATGAACAGGCCGTTGAGTGCTGCGATCACGAGTGAGGCCACCGTATCCGGATCCAGCCGGCGATCCACGAAGCCCTCACTCTGAGCATGATGAACCAGGGTGCGAAGGGTGCTGCGCCACGCATCAATTGTCTCTTTGAAGATGGGTGCGATCGCGGGATCTCGACCTGAGCGGAGGGCCAGCTCACCCATGACCACGAACAGCTCCGGCTCCTGCATGGCCAATCGCCGGACGCCCCGCAGCTGGGCAGCCAGCTGCTCGCCCGGCCTCGCGCCGGTGGCAAAGGTCGTCCTGAAGCGGGCCATCGCGTGGCCGACCACGCCCCTGATCAATGCCTCCTTGGTCGGGAAGTAGTAGTGGAGCGTGGCGATGTTGACGCCGGCCTCGGCGGCGACGTCCCGCGTCCTCAGCCCTTCGAAGCCCGCCTCGGCGATGCGGCGGTATGCGGCCACCACCAGCTCCTCGCGTCGGGGTTCGGCCTCAGCCGGCCCTTTGGGCCGACCCCGTTTGACCGTGGTCCTTGCGCTCAATCAATCACTTGATGGAATATACTAACGACACGGCGCGGTTCTCGCTGTCAACACGCCAAATGGAGAAGCCCATGGAACGCAGAGTATCGGTTGATCAGATGAGCCAGGCGTACGTGCCCGCGTTCGTCGACAGGATCGTTCGCCCACTGACGCGGGTCTTGAACCCGCTCATCATGCGATTCGCGGGCGGTTGGTGGTTCCCTATGTTCTCGGTGCTTCACCATCGGGGCCACCGGTCAGGCCGGATGTACGCGACCCCGGTCAGTGCGATGCCCCGTGGAGGCTACTTCTGGCTCGGCCTGACGTTCGGCGAGGATGCCGCATGGGCGCGCAACATACTTGCGGCCGGCGAATGCGGGCTCCGCTATCGCGGGGTCGATTACCACCTGGTCGAGCCGGTCAAGCTCGACAGCTCGGCCGTGGGGGCGGAGCTGCCGCCTGTGATGCGTTTCGGCCTGTCGGTGCTGGGGGTCCCCAAGGTCCTGCGAATGCGACGGAGCACCACGGTCCAGGCGGGCGCCTAGTTCGACGGCGCCCGGTAAAGATCCGAGCGCACGCTGTTCTGAGCGACCAGACGGCCCTTGAACCAGACCTTCTCGGGGGGCGCCTGCAGTCGCAGCGCCTCCTCCCACGACGGCGCCGCGAGCAGCTGAAGGTCGGCGCGAGCACCCGCCTCCAGCCCGTAATCGTCCAGGCGCCACGCTTGGGCCGGCGCTTCGGTAACGGCTCGCAGCGCGAACTCCAGGTCGTCATGGGTCGTCAGGTGTGCAGCGTGGGCGGAGATCAGTGCCACCTCGAGCATCGAACCTCGACCGAAGGGGTAGAAACCGTCTTTGACGCAGTCCTGCCCGAACATGACGTTCACGCCGGCGGCGCGGAATTCGCCGACCCGCGTCATTCCGCGTCTCACGAGGCCCCGGTCGCCGCGACCCTGGAGGACCAGGTTCGTCACCGGGTTAGCCGCCACTGAGATTCCGGCGCGCAAGCATTTGTCGATTACGCGCTCCGCATAGTCGTCAGGAGCCGCCGCCAGCGAGCAGACATGCCCCGCACAGACTCGCCCGACAAACCCGCGCCGTAGAGCCTCGTCGGCCACCATCTCGAGCGTCCGAACGCCACCGTCATCGGTCTCGTCCACATGCATGTCGAGGTCGCGGTCGAATCGTTCCGCCAGCTCGAAGCACAGCCGAACGTGCTCGCGCTGCGACTCCTCGTCCGGCTCCCAGTGCGGCATCCCCCCCACCACGTTCGCGCCCGCCTCGAGCGCCGCCTCCATGAGGTCGTAAGCACCCGGGTCGCGCAGCAGGCCCTCTTGCGGGAAGGCGACCGTTCGGATCTCCGCGATGTCCGCGCTCTCCGCGGCTGCGGCCATCACGCCTTCGAGGGGTACCAGGCCGCCGATGGTGTCCACGTCCACGTGGGAGCGAAGCCTTGTCGTCCCCAGTCTCACCGAGCTCTCGATCACCTCGCGGGCACGATCCCGCACGTCGGCCGCCGTGTACCTCCGCTTCCGCTCGTGGATCGCCCCGATCGCCCCGGCGAGCGTGCCGTCGTGCTCGTTCAGCTCGTCCCGGATCAGCGCCTTGTCGAGGTGCACGTGGCCGTCGACGAAGGCTGGGAGCAGCAGCTTTTCCGAGCAGTCCTCCACCTGGGGAACGCCGGCCGCGACACCGGGTCCGATTCGGGCTATCCGCTCACCGTCGACGACCACGTCGGCGACGTACCCGTCAGGCAGTCGGACCGCTTGCAAAGCCCACACGGGCGGCTACCATAGCGCGGGAACCCCGGCGACCGGGGCCGGGGCGCAAATCAGGGGGAAGCGCCATGGCCGTGGCAACTGGCGCGCGAGAGCGCGACGTCGTCTATCCCGAAGACCGCCTGCCGTGGCCGCAGACGATCTTGATGGGCCTGCAGCACGTGATGGCCATGTTCGGCGCCACAGTGCTGGTGCCACTCATCCTGGGGTTCAACCCGAACACCGTCATCTTCTTCAGCGGCGTGGCGACGCTCATCTTCCTCGTCGTCACCGGTTTCAAGGTACCGAGCTATCTTGGCTCGAGCTTTTCGTTCATCGGTTCGGTGCTTGCCGTGCAGGGCACCTCCGGCAACCACGGCCTCGCGTACGCCGGCATCGTGATGGCCGGCGTCATCTACCTGGCGATCGGGGTGATCGTCCATTTCGTCGGCGTCAACCCGATCCGCTACCTGCTGCCCCCGGTGGTGACCGGAACCGTCGTAGCGGTGATCGGCCTCGCGCTCGCGAGCGCCGCCACCACAAACTACGCCGGCGAGCCGTTCACGGCGACAGTCACGCTGCTAGCCGCGGTCGGCGCCGCCGTCTACCTGCGGGGCTTTCCACGCCTGCTCCCGGTGCTGATCGGGATCGTGATCGGGTACATCGTGTCCGCCGTCTATCCGCCTTGCGCCGACGCGAAGGCGGCCTGCCACATCGATTTCAACGCCATCGGAAGCGCCGCAATCGTCGGGGTGCCGACCTTCAGCTTTCCCGACTTCAGCCAGTTCGGAACCACGCTAAGCCTGTTCTTCTTCATCCCGGTCATCCTGGTGGCCGAGAACGCGGGCCATGTCTATGCGATCAGCGGCATCATGAAGCGCGACCTCAGCCCGATGCTCGGCCGCACCTTCATGGGCGACGGGCTGGGCACGACCATCAGCGGCCTCCTGGGCGGCACCGGCGAGACCACCTATGCCGAGAACATCGGCGTGATGGGCATCACGCGCGTTTTCTCGATCATGGTCTTCGTGGTTGCCGCGGTGTTCGCGATCCTGCTCGGCTTCATTCCCATGTTCGGAGCGCTCGTGCGCAGCATTCCCGTTAGCGTGCAGGGCGGCATCGAGATGTACCTGTTCGGGCTTATCGCGGTCATCGGCGGCAAGATCTGGGTCGACGCCAAAGTCGACTTCTCGAAGCGGGCCAACCTCGCCGTGGCCGCGATTCCCCTGATCATCGCAGCCGGCATTCCGGCGACGCAGGCGATTCCGATCCACCTCGGCGGCCTGACCTTGACGTTCAACAACCTGGGCTTGGGCGCGCTGAGCGCGATAGTGCTCTACCAGCTCCTCCGCCCAGGTCATGTGCGTGATGCTGAGAAGGAGCCGCCGGAGGTAGTCGCCCAAAGCTAAACGCCGAACAGGAGGGCCAGATCGCCGAACGGCGAGGCTCGTACGGCTTCGACGCACCGCAGGTTGCGGTGACCATGATCGCCATCAGCGGTGTCCTGCTGATGGCGGCTGCGGCTCTGGCGGCGCTGCGCATCCCGGCGGCGCCCGGCATCGCCGTGTCGATCGCCGTCGGACTCCTGGCGATGGTCGCTGTCCACGCCCACACCACCCTGCGCGGGAAGTTCGCCGTCTGGGCTGGCATCCTGTCGGGTCTGGGCTTGAAGGGGAACGAGCGCGTGCTGGATCTTGGCTGCGGTCGGGGCGCCGTCCTGCTGGCTGTAGCCAAGCTTCTCCCTTCCGGCCGGGCCGTCGGAGTGGACATCTGGAGCACATCCGACCAGTCCGGCAACAGCGCAGAAGCAACCGAGCGCAACGCGAAGGCCGAAGGTGTCGCCGATCGTGTCGAGGTGAGGTCCGGCGATGTGCGGGCCCTTCCCTTTCCCGAAGCATCGTTCGACCTGGTCGTGAGCAGCATGGCGATCCACAACATCCGTGAGCGCGACGGGCGGAAATCCGCTCTTGACGAAGCGATTCGCGTCCTCCAGGAGGGAGGCAGGCTGGCGATCGTCGACTTCATGGTCGTCGACGAGTACGTCGAGCACCTTCGCCTGCGTGGCATGCAGGATGTCGAGCTGCGGCCGCTGGGCTGGCGCTTCTGGTACGGCGGCCCCTGGCTCGGAGCAAGCCTGGTCAGGGCGACCAGGCCCGCTCTTTGATTGCGCCTGACGCCGCCGCGGCTCAGAACACGAAGCACTCCATCAGGTTGCCGATGTCGCTCCGCCCGTCGCGCGGAGGCGCGGGAGGGCCGGCCGCGGCCCCCCCGGCCGCCTCGTAGTTGCCTCCCGCCGGCGTGGATGTGTCGAACACGTGATTGACCGACGCCAGTGTCGGCAGCCCGAAAACCGCTTCGATGAACTTGAGGATCGAGGTGTGCTCGTAGAGAGTCGGCTCGACGTGGCGCGGCTTCGCCCACGGCGATATCACCCAGGTCGGCACCCTGATGCCCAGGCCGAAGGCATCGAGCTGCGGTGGCGGAACGTGGTCGAAGTAGCCGCCGGCCTCGTCGTACGTAACGATGTAGGTCGAGCTCTGCCACAGCGACGACTGCATCAGCGCGGTGATCAGCTCCTGCTGGATGCCCATCCCGACCGACACGTCAGCGGGCGGATGCTCGTCCAGACCTAGGTGGAAGCTCGGGATGATGAATGAGACCTGCGGGAGCTTTCCCAGCTTGACGTCCGACAGGTATTCGCCCTTGCTGCCTCGGGTCCTCCCGTCGTGCGCCCATCGCTTCCAGAACACGAAGGCGTTGTCGGTGTTGCCGAACGGCACGCTGTCCATCGACGCGTTGTAGATCTTCCACGTCACGCCGGCGTCCTCGAGCAGGTCGAGGATGATCGGGTAGTCGAGCACGCCGTAGCCCCACACCCCGTTGGTCGTGATGCCGCCCGACGTCCCGGCCGCGAGATAGAAGCGGTTGGGCCAGGTCGGGCCCAGCAGGGAGCAGAAGTAGTTCGCGCACAGGGTCGACTGCTCGAACAGGCTGTAGTAGAAAGGCAGGTCGGCCTGCATGTAGTAGCCCATGCAGTTGATGCCGTCGGTGGTGTAGAAGCCGTCCATCTTGCCGCCGTCATACTCGCCGTGCGTGGCGGCCCAGTTGTGGCCGATGTCCGGCGTTGTAAGACTCGTGAAGTGGTAGGGGGTCACCACGCCGCCGTTGCCGTCAGGCTGCGAATAGCCTGAAGGCACGCCAAAGCTGCCGGCGAAAGGTGCAAACCCGTAGTAGTGGTCGAACGATCGGTTCTCCTGCATGTCGACCACCACGTGCTTGATCGGCATGTTTCCCGGCTTCTTCGTCGCGCTCGCGAGCGCACTCGCCGCCGAGAGCAGCGGCGCCGCGGCACCTGCCAGTCCCAGTGCCCCCGCCCCCTTGAGCAGGGTGCGCCGGCCGATCGGCTGCTCGAAGATCGAATGTCGGTCGCTGGCCTGATCCACCGAGTTCGGCTTGCTCATGTCTCCTCCTCGAAGAAAGCGACTCACCCGCACAGTCAAGTGGTTGCCGGTCATTCGCACCATAACGCGCGGCGAAGCCTCGATGGTGGAACAGCGATCCCGCCGATTCGGGCAACCGCGCACGTGCAGCGCCGCGCGCCTGTGGCATTGTTTGCCGGGTGGGTCGCCACTCCGTGAAGGCGGGCGAAGAGCTCGAGGCCATTCGCCGCCGGCTCCGTTTGGGAAACCTTCCCGCCGAACTCTTGACTCCGGGACGCGACCCGGTGCTCCGGTGGCGGGAGCAGACGGTAACCCGCGACCAGCTCCGGTCACGCGCGGAGGAGGTCTCGGGCGGCCTGCACTCTGTGGGAGTCAAGCCAGGAGATCGAGTCGGGCTGTATGCCGCCAACTCGCTCAACTGGGTGATGGCATACCTGGGCGCGCTTCGAGCCGGCGCCTGCGTCGTGCCGATGAACCCGGACTATCGCGCCGCCGAAGCCGAGCACATAGTCTCCAATTCGGACCCGGCAGTGGTCGTCGCGGACGTCGAGCGAGCAGTGATCGTGCGAGAGCTGGGCCGGCGTGTGGTGCCGCTCGAGGACCTGCCCCAGGGCAAGCCGCCCGCGATGCCCGCGATCAGCCCAGACGATCCTGCCTTGATCCTCTACACGTCTGGAACGACAGGAAGACCCAAGGGGGCCGTCCTCGAGCATGGCGGCATGCTGGCACAAGCCCGCGGCGCGATTGAGGTGTGGCACTGGACGGCCAGGGACATCCTGGTCCACGCCCTGCCGCTGTTCCACCTGCACGGCCTGGGCATGGGACTCCATGGAACCCTGTTGAGCGGCGGCAGCGCGACGCTGGTGCAGTTCTCGCCGCAGGCGGTGGTGGCCGAGCTGACCAGGGACGACGCCGAGCGCGGCACCATGTTCTTTGGCGTGCCCGCCATGTACCAGCGTCTGTGCGACTGGCTGGACGAGCATCCGGCCGACCTGTCGCATGTACGGGTTTTCGTATCCGGGTCCGCGCCGTTGCCCCCGGCCCTGTTCGAGCGATGCGCCAGGTTGCTGGGCCAGCCGCCGGTCGAGCGCTACGGGATCACCGAGGGCGGCATCGTGGTCACCAACCCTTACGACGGCCCGCGGCAGCCCGGCCGCGTCGGGCTGCCTTTCCCGGGAGTCGAGGTGAAGCTCGGCGAGCGCGACGAGGTGCTGCTCAAGGGCGGCCAGGTCTTCCGAGGCTATTGGCGCAACCCGCAGGCAACCGCCGAAGCCTTCACATCGGATGGCTTCTTTCGCACCGCGGACGTGGGCGAGATCGGTCCCGATGGAACGCTCGCCATCCGCGGTCGCCTCAAGGAGCTGATCATCTCGGGCGGCTTCAACGTGTATCCCCGTGAGGTAGAGCTCGTCCTCGAGACGCATCCCGCGGTCGAGGAGGTGGCGGTTGCCGGAGTGCCCAGCGAGGATTGG
>VBIU01000192.1 GCA_005880945.1 Chloroflexota bacterium
TCGGCGCCCGACGCTCCGAGCTCCAAGCCGGTGAAGCGCAACTCAACAAGCTTCAAGTCCGCACAAAATCGAGATCGAATGCATCGGTAAACCGCCGGTCTGGGTGATCCGAGAGTTTCAACCGATCCACGCGAGCCGAATATGGCGCGTCCGCAGGCATGTTCACGGTGCCATCACCTCGACGTAGCCGCGAATCGTCTGAGCGGCAGCGGGTTACGTTGCGCGGACATGCGTGGCGAATCCGCGTCATGCGAATCGGCATTCTGCAAAAGAGGGCAATTGGTGGACCTAAGTTCCCACAATGCGAACCCATCCAGCGTATTTGACGGCGATGCGGTCCCGCTGTCCGACATGGCCGATACCCGGATCGAGGAATCTGTCGCGGCTCTTCGGGCGTTCGTCGCCGAGCACGGCTCGCTCCCGACCGCCGAGAGCTGGACAGAGGCCACCATGCGGCCGTCTGAGAAGACAATCCGGCGCCGCTTCGGCAGCTTCAAGGTGGCGGTCGCGACTGCGATGATTGATCCGAAATGATCCAGTTCGAAAAGGATCATTGGAGGCTCAGGATTGGCTGTGGCGCCTCCAAACGCGGCCCTTCAGAGGAGCGGAAGGTGGCGCACGCTGAGCAGGAAGCTGTGGTCGTGGGCGGAGATGAATCCTTACGCGAGGCTACAGCGGCTTGCGTCGAGCTCGAGGGCAAACCACTGCGGCTGACCTCCCTACACCCTGCGCCATCGCACGGAACGCTGCGCGAAGCGTTCGAAGAACCGGTCGTACCAGGTGTCCGGAACGATAAGGTCGGGACGGAACTGCACGATCATCGCGACCACGTCCCGGTATCCCAGGTTGGCCACGATGAGAGGAGAACGGTCTCCGTCGACGACGACTCTTTTGAACCCGAAGCCGAAGGGAAGATAGGGAGTCTGTATGGCAGTAATGCGCGCCAGTTGAATCTCGCGCGTCTTCGTGATAGTGCGCCACCGCAAAGTGGAACCGTTGACGACCCCAACCTCGTAGGCGACGCGAAACAGCCACCAGTAAACACCCCATCCATAGGCCGCTAGCCACAGAAATACAAACACGGCCGGCGGACCGGTTCCGCCCGCCAGAAGATTCACAAGCATGGCGATGCCACCCAGGCCGAGCGGGATGAAGACCACACAAGTCAGTACTCGGTAATTGACGAAGCGATAGGTAATCGAGTCTGGGGTCGGATCGGTTACGCGGGGGGCGCTCTCGCTTGGGACTGCAATAGTCACCTAACGAGTCTATTCAGAATTGCCCTTGCTATTGAGCAATTGCCAAACATCTTGGTTTTCGACGCTCTCAGTCCATGGAGGAGGATGAGTACGGTCCCGATCTACTCGATCCTGGCGCTTTGCGTAGCCAGACCTGCCTCGCGATTGATAACAAAATGATGTTGGCGGTTTGTTATCAATCGATGTAGACCACTAGATATTGTGGTGGTGGACCCGAGGGGATTCGAACCCCTGACCTTCTGAATGCCATTCAGACGCGCTCCCAACTGCGCCACGGGCCCACGACGGGGAGGAGAAGATGATACCGCCCACCTCCAACCCGACCTCCCGACGCCGCTACCATGCATCCGATCAGATGAAAACGAGCGAAATTGAACCGGGTGTATTGAAAGGTGGCGGCTATCTCGCGATGCCCGACAGCCCTGGACCCCACCCCGGCGTGGTCGTGATCCACGAGGCGTACGGCCTTAACAAAAACATCAAGGACATCACCGGTCGTTTCGCCGACCAGGGTTATGCCGCGCTCGCGGTCGACCTTTTCAGCGGCCGAAATCGAGCCGTGTGCATGGCCCGCTATATGGCCGGGATGCTTGGCGGCTCCGTCAACCGCTACGGCATCACCGACCTGAAAGCTGCTCTGACCCACCTGGCCGGCATGCCCGAGGTCGACCCCGAGCGTGTCGGCGCCATCGGTTTTTGCATGGGCGGCAGTTTCGCCATCGCGTGGGCATGCACCGACCGCCGCCTCAAGGCCATCGCTCCCTTCTACGGGGCCAACCCCAGGCCGCTGGATGTTGTTGCTCGCGCGTGCCCCGTGGTCGGCTCGTATCCCGAAAAGGACTTCACCGCCAGCGCCGGGCGCGCGCTGGACGAGGCCTTGGACCGAACCGGTATCGCGCACGACATCAAGGTCTACCCAGAAGCCGGCCACTCGTTCTTCAACGACAGCAGCCGCGCCCATCACCACGCGGCCGCAGCCGATTCATGGACGCGCGTCCTGGCATTTTTCGGGGAGCACCTTACGCCGAAGCCTTAGCGGCGCTATGCGAGGCGCGTGATGAGGAACATGGCGGCTGCCCCTCCGATGGTCAGCGGCAGCCCTGTCACAGGCGCAAGCTCCCTTGCCCGCGGCAAGAGGGTGCTCGAGGCCGCATAGATGAAAAGGCCCGAGAAGAATCCGATTGCGATTGGGAAGACTGTGTCGGGAACTGGGACCAAGGACGCAAACAATGCGCCGAGAATCGGTGCCAGAGCATCAGCCAAAAGCAGGCTGCGCGAGCGGCCGGCCGGCTGGCGGTGGGTGACCATGTAGGAGACGGTGTTCAGTCCGTCGGAGAAATCGTGGCCTATGACGGCGGCCGCGACAAGGAAGCCGAGAGTGGAGTCGATTCGGAATCCCAACCCGATGGCCAGCCCGTCGAAGACGCTATGGACGACAAACCCGCTTGCGCCGATCAGGCCCGCTCTGTCGGGCGCCTCACCTTCCTCGTGGTGGTGGTGCAGAAACCGCTCCAGGGTGTAGAAGCCCAGAAAACCGATGAGGCTCGCGCCGACCGGTATCTGTGCTGAAAGGTTTATCTCGGCAGCCCGTCCGATCGCGTCAGGCAGAAGGTCGAAAAATGCAGCGCCCAGCACAACGCCACCCGCGAGCGCCGCCAGCGCCTGCACCCGGCCCGGCCAGCGGAGCGCGGCAAAGCCTCCTGCCAACGTGGAGAAGAACGCCACCGCCGCGAAGCCGACGGCGAGCCACGTGCCCATAGCTGTCATCTGCAGGCCGGGCAGAGCCCGGAGAACACGAGGTGATGCCCGGTGACGCTGAATCCGGTTCCCTTCTCGACGCGCGCTTCAGCGCGCGGAAGCAGGCAGTCAGGCAGAGAAGATACCGCGCCGCAGGCGTCGCACCTCACGTGGTCGTGATGATGTCCTGCCAGCTCGTAGCGGATGCGACTGTCGCCCAGGGCAACCTGCCCGATCACGCCCTGGCGCTCGAGCCAGGTGACAGCTCGAAACACCGACGAGTAGTCCGCGGTAAGGCCGGAGGCGAGAATTCCCGCGTGCAGGTCCTCTATCGACCAGTCATGCCGGTCGCCGCTCTCGATCAGCTCCCGGACGGAGTTGCGTACATGACTTGGCCGTGCCATAGGCCGTAACTTAACAGGTTATGCAATCGACTTGCATTACCCCCCTAGGGTCGGGTGCGAGCGGGCCAGCGCTTCCGGCGGCTGTGGTTGATGCGTGCCGGCGGCGCGGATCGATGCACCGCCTGCATCGGCCTGCGCTCGCGGTAGTGCCAGCCGCCTTCCTCGAGGAGCCGGTTCGTGTCCAGCTCTCGGATGTCCGGCGCTCCCTGCCGGCTGAGCTTGATCCACGCCACCTCGTCCTCCGGCGTCACGAATGTCAGCGCACGGCCGGCCTCGCCCATCCGCGCCGTACGGCCCACCCTGTGAGTAAGCCACTGCGCCGAATCGGGCAGCTCGAAGTTGACGACCAGCCCGACGTTGTTGACGTCGATGCCGCGTGCTGCCACGTTCGTGGCGACCAGAATCTGGCTGCGGCCCTCGCGGAAGGACGCCATCGCCCTGTCGCGGGTCACCTGTGACAGGTCGCCTTGCAGCTCGACTGTGTTGTGCCCGAGCTGGCGCAGGTTGTGGTTGAGCTTCTTCACGCCGTGCTTCGTGCGCCCGAAGATGATCGCCGTCCCCGCGTGACGGTGCAGCAGCCGGCTCAGCGTCTGCAGCTTGTGCTCGCGCGCGACGCGCAGCATGCCGTGCTCGAGGGTCGGACCACCCTCGGTCTTGAGCCTGACCTGCACGGCGTCATGCGTGTGCTTCTTGGCCATGCTGCTGACCCAATCCGGCATCGTCGCGGACGCGAGGACCGTTTGCGGCTCGTACGTCAGGCCAAGCAAACGCTCGACGGACGGCGCAAAACCGGCGTCCAGCATCTCGTCGGCCTCGTCGAGGACGAGGTACTCGACGCGCGAAAGCGAAACCTTGCCCTGTCCGACCAGATCCAGGATCCGGCCCGGCGTTCCGACCACGACATCGACTCCGCTCTTGAGGGCGAGGCGCTGCGTCGCGTAACCGACGCCGCCGTAAAGGACAGTCGAGCGAAGGTCGCAGCGCAGCGAGCGCAGGACCTTTTCCACCTGGAGCGCGAGCTCGCGCGTTGGGGTGACGATGAGGGCCTTGGGGCCGGCGCCACGTCGCGGCAGGCGCTCGATCATCGGGATGAGGAAGGCCAAAGTCTTGCCTGATCCGGTTGGCGCCTCGATGACGACGTCGCGCCCTTGCATGAGGGCTGGAATCGCTTCAGCCTGGACTTGAACCGGGTCGGCGATTCCGAGCGCGGCCAAAGCCGCGAGAGTATGCGGGCCCACGCCCGCGTCAGCGAATGATGACAACGTTTCTCCTGATCCTCTCCAAGGTCGTATTTGCCGCGACGATCAGGACACCGTTACCGTGACGGCGAGAGAGGACCCGAGCGAGCGGGCCGGCGAGAGCCGGCCGAGGCACTCAGTCTACCGGGTTCCCCCATTCGCCGTTACGAGCCGTCAGCGGAGAAGAGGTAATCTCCGCAGCGATGAACGCGCTCGTCGACAGGTTCGGGCGGACCGGCTTTGCGGCCCTCTCGAGCCTCATGTGGGCGCTGCCGATGGCCGCCTGGGCGGGCTCGGCCGACCTCTCGCCGATCGACAAGACCGCTTATCCGTGGATCGCCCTGGCCATCGGGCTGGCGATGCTGGTGGTCTGGTTCGTGCTGCTCAGCCGGCTCGGCGGCATCCC
>VBIU01000200.1 GCA_005880945.1 Chloroflexota bacterium
GACGTGGTTGTTGAGTCGTCCGACGGTGCGGTTGAGGAACGTGACGATGCGCGGCCCGCCCACGTCTGTGCGGTTGGCAAGTTCGTGAGCGAACATCCAGACGAGCATCCCCACCACCTGCCCGACGATCGCTCCCACCACGCCGCGCCAGCCGAACACGATTCCCAGGACAGTGGGCGGGAACCACGTAAAGAGGGACACGACGAGGTCGAGCCCCGGGGCGCGGCAGAGCCATGCACTGATTCGGGTCCCGGCGGCGCCGAGCCGGGGGATCAGGTGGAGGAGGCCCGCGAAGCCGGCGACGCCGATCAGGGTGGACGCCGCGATGAGCAGCAGTGTCATCATACGAGTCACCCGCCTTTCTTGTTCAGAATATTCTAGCCTCCGCCGCCTCACAAGCGCTTGAAGCTGTTGGCGCGCGTAGAATATTGTATGCCCATGGCGTCCCTGTTTGATCCAGCCGCTCGAAGTGCGATCCTTGATCGGATCTCCCGCCTGACGCCAGATCGAAAGCGAGTTTGGGGTCGGTTCACCGCTCCCGAAATGGTGTGCCATATCAGTTGTGATCTGCGGCAGGGACTCGGCGAACTCGAGACCGATCCACCTTCCGGTCCCTTGACGCGCTTTCCCTTGAATTGGCTCGCGATTTACGTCGTGCCGTGGCCGAGAGGAAAAGGGAAGAGTCCGCCCGAGTTTCTCGCGACGCGTCCCACCACGTGGGCAGCGGATGTGAGTCGGCTGCGGGATCTTGTGCAGCGCTTTGCGGCGCGCGGACCAGCCGCCGCGTGGCCGGCGAGTCGAGTTTTTGGACGCATTTCGGGCCCGAGCTGGGGCGTGATGCTGCACAAGCATCTTGACCATCATCTGCGGCAGTTCGGCGTTTGAGTCGAGTTTCGGCCGTCGTGCTCTTCGCGTTGGCTGCCTGCAAAGCGCCGCCTGCGCGCCTCGTCGCGGGAATCGCCGACACGGTCGTCGTGAACAACGTGGTCCCGGTGCGGATGCCAATGCACGTGTTCGACGCGGCTGGGCACGCGCTGCCCGATACGGGCGTCCGTTTCCAATGGACGTCCGGCCTAGCCGTCCCGGTATCCGACAAGGGTGTTCTCAAGTGCACGCAAGCCGGCGATGCCACGCTACGTGCCTCGCTCGGCGCGCTGGTCACGCCGTTCCTGGTGCGTTGCCGACCCGTCCACGACGTGTTCGGTGGACGCGTGCTGAACCTCCTGGTTGGTGATTCCTCACAGGATCTGTCCTTCGCGCCTGTCGACTCTGCGGGCCGGCCGGTGACACTGTTCACCGCCGGGGTTTCTTACGACAGCACGGTTGTAGCGCTCGAGGGATGGCGCATCCGTCCACGCGGCCCGGGGCAAACGAGCGTCGAGATCTACATTGGCGACAGCTGGACGTCGTGGTTCGTGCGGGTATACGAGCGCGCGAGCACCGTGGAGGGAATCCGGCTCGGGCAGGGCTTGGCGGTGTCGGTGCGTTTAGCCGGTGGTGAGATGCACAGCTTGCAGCTTCCGCCGTCGCCACCCCCCTACTCTGTGACGATGCTTCCCGACCGCGACACTCTGCGGGTGCCGCTGCTGGCCATGCTCAGCGCGAACTGTCAGGGCGGTTTCACGACCTCGCAGCGCAGCTACCGGTGCTTCGCGCTGCAGGGCGCTTCAGTGGTTGCCTACCACCCAAAAGACCAGCATCCAAAAGAAAAGTGGAGCGGCACGATCGCTGTCTGGCGCGAGGCCCGGCCCTAAACTAGGGTGCCCTATCCCGAATAAGCTTCTGCGCCACAGCCAGTGCCTCGTCTGCGGACACCTTGACGTCCGGCACGACTCCGACCCCTTCCCAATTCGTGCCGGTGATCGGATTGATCGAATTCCCCCACGGCACACTGATCGCAAAGTGCTCCCCCAAACGTCCCTCTGATGCCGGATGCGCACCGCCAGCTGTCGTCTCGCCCACGATGGTCGCGCGCTTCAGGGCCTGCAGATCGTACGCGAACGCCTCGGCGGCAGAAAACGTGTGCGCGGACGTGAGCACATAGATCGGCTTGGTGCCGCCGAAGCGCCGCCCGGGAACGCTATCCTGCGTCCAGGACTGGCGCGTGCTGTTGGCATAACGGTCCCACATATCATCGAGGTGAGTGCGGCGGTCGAAGAGGTACGACGCAATCAAGGCGCCGATGTCATGGCCGCCGCCGTTCTCCCGGAGGTCGATGATGAGCGCGCGAGTGCCGGCGAGGAACGTCATGGCGGCCGAGGCGGTGGATCCGCAGAGCGCCGCCTCCTCGAACGAGTCGAACCGGAGGTAGCCGATATTGCCGTCCAGTTGCTCGACTTTCTTGAATCCACAGTTGGTCTCGTCCAGGTCCGCGTGCGACGGCGCGGGCGGCGCTTCTCCGGCTGGCTGCTTCGGCGGCGGGGTCGGCACGTACGAGATTCCCAGGTGCTTGTCGTGGGCGATCTCCGCTAGGTCGGCGTTCAGCCGGAGGGCGAGTCCTGGCCCGTTCCGGTAGCGGTCGTACGTGCCCCGCGCGAGCCGCGCACGCAACGAGTCGGCCATTCGCTTTCCCAGCTCCGGCGAGAAATAGAAGGAGTCGAGCACCGCGGCTGCGCGGCCGACCACTGCTACGCGGGTGACGCGATCGATACGAAGCGCCTCAGTCGCGACGTTGGGACCAAGCGGAAAGGCGTTGCCGCTAATGTTTGTCGGACTGCCCGCGGCAACATCGAGCATACCGTACGCGATCATGGCAGGGGTGTTACGGGGGCGGAGAAAGAACTCGACGTGTCGCGGCTCGCTGACCTCCACGCTGACCAGGTCGAACCCGCCTGTCATCTGGCGGAAGTTGAACGAGTTGCGGATGGGGAAATCCACCTGGTACGTGCGGAGGAAAGCCGCCGCGCGTGCGGAGTCGCCGCTGTTGTACGCGTCGAGCCACGCGCGGAGGGCGCTTCCGGCGGGCGTGTTTGGTATAGCCGTCTGACCGAGCAGCATCGCTGGCGTCAGGCTAAGCGTAAGGCCGAATGTCAGGGCGCGAAGGGACACCTTCGCTGCACAATTGTCGAAGAAATCGCGCACGCGCAAGGGCGCTTGAAGCTGGCGGCGCGTGTACAATGTGGAGAGTCGGCTCTTCGTGCGGTCTGGGAGCATCAAAGGCGGCACGGTTCTTGAGGTAGTCTTCTATTTGTGAACGTTCTAGCTCGGCGCCGCAGCGTAGACGCACTCCGTAGGTGGAGCTGAAGGCTCCGTCAATGTCCTTACTCCAATGGATCGATATTGCGGGTGCAGGTGCGATGGTGGGGCTGGCACTCCACTGGGCGTTGGAGCGTTCACGGCTTCATGCGTTTGTCTCGTCTTTGGGTCCGCTCCCGAGCGACTCGGCGGAGTTGGCACTTGCCTTAGCCGGGCGACTCGCGAATGGGCCCCATCGGGGCGATGATCCACCGTATTTGGCTGCGTTCCTCGCTCCGCTGGGCGCGACCCCTAGTGACGTCATCCGCCACGGGGGATGTTGTTCGGGGTCCTCGCGGCTCTACATGCTGGCACTTGGCGCGCTCGGCATTCGTGCCAACCAGGTGACGGTGTACCACCGATCCCGCCAAGCCCGGCATTGTTTAGTAGAAGTTCACCTTCCTGAGCGCGTTCTGATTGCAGACCCGGTGTACGGAGTATTCTACACCGACACCGACGGAAGGACGTTGAGCCTAGAAGACTTACGGGCCGGTACGCAAGTCGAGTGTCGCCCGATTCACGGTGCCACGAAGCCGGGATACCCCTCGAATGACTACTATGACTTCGATTTCACATTGACCAAAACCGCTAACTGGACCAAGTCGTGGCAGCGCCGGCTAGCGTACTCCCTTCTGCACG
>VBIU01000193.1:0-3679 GCA_005880945.1 Chloroflexota bacterium
TGCAAACTCGCTGCCGAGGATCGGCTGCCTCGGCCGGCGGACGCCCGAGACGAGGCGGCTGAGGACCATGACCACGAAGCCGCTCGGTCGGTTGGCTTCGCGAGTGTGGACGTCCAGCCGGTTGACCGTTGCGGCGCGCACCTTGACCAGCACCTGGTCCTCATTGGGGACGGGTTGCTCGACCTCGTCGAGTCTCAGGACCTCAGGCGGCCCGTATCTGTCGTAGACAACGGCTCTCATCGTTTCCCCTTCCCCTTGTCGGTTGTCTGGGGGTAACGGATCGGTCCGCCCTGCTTCCACAACCGCCCGGCCCGAAACAGCTCTGCCGGCTTGCCGCCAGTCGATCCGGGACGAGCTCGACGGCCTGTCGGGATGACCCAACCGTCCTCACCGCCCACCCGCCTTCGGAAGTTCGCACCGTCAAGGTGCACGCCCCACACCGCCTCATACACCGCCCTCAGCTCGGCCATGGTGAATGTCGGTCCGACGAATGCGGTCGCGATGCCCGTGAGCTCGAGGTCGATGCGGACGCGCTCGACAGCATCGCGCACGATCCGGGCATGATCGAACGCCAGCTCGATCGCGCCGTTCAACGCGGCGGACACCGGAACCAGAGTGGCCGCTGCTGCATCGGTGCCCGCCACGATCCCAGCCACCTCGCGAAGCACAGCGAGATAGGCGACAGTCACGACATTCATTCGAGGGTCGCGCCCGGGATCACCGTAGGCGCCGAACTGAGCCAGCAAGCTCGCGCTGTCGACCCCGGTCTCCTCGGCGAGCTCTCGCTTTGCAGCTTCGTCCAGCGTCTCGGTGGGACGTTTGAAGCCACCCGGGATCGCCCACATCCCCTGGAAGGGCGGCACGCCGCGACGCACCAGGAGCACGTGAAGCCGGCTCTCGGACATGGTCAGGATCACCACGTCGACCGTCACCGCGAACGCTGGGAACTTGGATGGGTCGTAGCCCTCCGGGGCAGCTTGGCTCCTGGTTTTGGTCGTCACGACTGTTACCTTAGCATGAAGTTATTGTCTGATGGACCAAAACTGCCGTCAGTGCCAAAAATTGGCCTATGCAAAAGCGACCGGGCGATCTTAGACTTCGACTCGGGTCGACTTTCCGTCGGCTTTTATCGAGGAGGGGATTGCGCCATGCCAAGGGCAAAGCAATTGACGGTCTCGGTGCCGGATCGGCCGGGCATGCTCGGCGCAGTGGGATCAGCTCTGGGCGCCAAAAAGGCCAACATCCGAGCGTTCACGGCGTGGATCGAAGGGGACCAAGGCAGAATCCGGTTGGTCGTCGACAAAACGGCCGCAGCCAAGAAGCTGCTGGCGGCGAACGGTTGGGAAGCCATCGAGGAGGAGGTGCTCGCAGTCACGCTGGCTGACAATCCAGGGAGCCTCGGCCGGACCGCCAAGAAGCTGGGCGACGCGGGAGTCAACATCGAGTACGCGTACGCCGGCACTGCGGGCAGCGCGCGTCGCGTTACCGTCTATCTCGGCGTCTCGGACATCAAGGCGGCACTCAAAGCCGCGCGCTAGCGCTTCTTGATGCCGTAGCCGCCGAGCCCGCCTTCCAGACGGGCAAAAGCTCGTACGGCCTGCGACCTCATGCCCGCGGCGAGCTTCGCGCCCCGCCGACCGGCGAGGACGCTGTTGCGCACGTAGCCGACAAGAGCGCGTCAACACGGCGTCGCAAATCGGCGGTTCATTGGGCACCGCAGCTCTCAAGAGGAAGGCGGGACCGTCGTCGGGCCCAGCGATGAACCCATCCAGCGACACGCTGAGGTCCACGACGACGGTGCCCATTGCTCTCTCCTCCAGCCGATCTGGCTGTATCGAACGACGTCAGGCCTGCTTGGCCTTCATGTCTTCGAGAATCTCGGCCAGGCGATCCATTGAATCGTCGGACCCCTCCTGCATGCCGGACGCAACCATTCCGTCGCGATCGGCAACCGACTGGTACACGAGCTGCTCCACCATCCTGGTCTTTTGGCCCAGCGGCTCGAACGTCACCGTTTGAAGCAGGACGTGGCCCGGCACGCCTTCGAACTCGAACGTCGCGACGATCCGCTCCGGAGCCACGGCATCGTGGTGGACGCCGTGGAATGCAAACTCGTTTCCCTTCTCGTCACGCTGGACAAACCGCCAAAGCCCGCCTGGCCGCATTTCCATCTTGTCGACCTTCGTCGTGTACCCTCGCGGGCCAAACCACTGCGGCACCAGCTTGGGGTCGGTGAACGCCTTGAACACGAGCTCACGAGGCGCGTCGAAGTCGCGCGTGATGGTGAGCTCCTGCTTGCCGGGTTCGATGACGTACTCAGCCTTTCCCATTCTTGTCGCTCCCTTTACCGTCATTTTGCTTCGTCTCCTTTTGCAATTCCGCCAGGTATTCGTCGAGGCGCTCGAAACTCTCGTCCCAGAAGCGCCGGTACTCCCCCACCCAATCGGCAGCGTCCTTCAATGCCGCGCCCTCGAGGCGGCACGGCCGCCACTGCGCGTTCCGGCTCTGCGTGATCAACCCCGCCCGCTGCAGCACTTTCAGATGTTTCGAGACGCCGGGAAGGCTGAGGTCGAACGGTTTGGCCAGCTCCGTGACCGAGACCTCCCCCTGTGAAAGACGCGCCAGGATCGCTCGCCGGGTGGGATCGGCGAGGGCTGCAAACGTGACGCTGAGTTGGTCGCTTGCCATCTATTTATCCTAATAGCTAATTAACTAGACGGTAGAATACCGCGCCCAGTCGGGCTTGTCAAGCCCAAAGAAATTCAGGCTGGGAGAGGGGCGAGAGTCGGCGCGGGGCCTGCTCTAAGTCAGCGGTTGTCGAGCTTCACCGCCTGCTTGATGTAGTACTTGAGGGCTGGCCTGTTCAGCTCGTCCAGGCTCCTCATCCTGACGTTCCTTGCATGCTTGCCGGCTCCCCGCAGCAGGCCATACCTGTCGGCGAAGGAAGCGCCGATACGGAAGCCGAGCGAGACGCCGGTTTTGCCCGGCGTGATCCAGGCCAGCGCCCTGCCTTTCCCGTACATCGGGACTCCGTAGCTGATGCCTTCCTCCGCCTCGGGCGCGCATTCCTTCATCAAGGCGCGGATGGCGGCGACGATCGGCCGGAACTCTGGCAGGACCTTCTTCTCGACGAATTCATCGACGGTCATCGACTCAATTGAACACCGCCTCGGATGGCGGCAAACCATGCGGCAGCCTATCGATGTCGAGAAACGGCCGCGAGCTTCGACCTTGTGATGAACGCATAACCAACCTCAAGGAGCAGAACCATGTCTGGACTACTCGAAAACAAGACGGCGATCATTTACGGAGCCGGCGGCGCGATCGGCGGCGGCGTGGCACGGGCCTTCGCCCGGGAGGGGGCGCGGGTTTTCCTGGCCGGGCGCACGCGTGAATCGCTCGACACCGTTGCGGGGGAAATCAAGAGCGGCGGCGGCGCGGCCGAAGTGGCGGTGGTGGACGCCCTCGACGAAAGGGCTGTCGATGACCTGGTGCGGCGAGCCGCCTCGAAGGGAGCCAGCGTGGACGTCTCGTTCAACCTCATCACGCGTGGTGACGTGCAGCAGATTCCGCTGGTCGACATGACTACGGCCGATCTCACTCGAGCGGTGACGGCGGGACTGACGTCCAACTTCATCACCGCCCGGGCCGCGGCACGCCAGATGATCAAGCAGGGATC
>VBIU01000193.1:3869-7102 GCA_005880945.1 Chloroflexota bacterium
CGGATGATCGCCGGCATGACCATGCTGCGGCGCGCACCGAGGCTGGCGAACGTGGCCGACACGGCGGTGTTCCTTGCTTCAGACCGGGCTGCCGGCATCACCGGCACCATCGTCAACGTGACCTGCGGGCTGCTCCCCGGGTAGGCGGCGCCGCCCCCGGTCAGTCGCGCGGAGCCGGCGGTTTGGGAGTCGATGGGTGGTAGTACCAGCCATCGTGCCCGGACAGGAAGCCGCCCACACCAAGGTTGGCTTTTGTCTCCTGGAGGCGCGCATGCCGCTCCTCGAGCCGGCGGTACAGGCCGATCATCCTGGTCCACAAACGCACGCCCACGACGACCAAATCATAGTCACGCACTCTTGTCCGTCAGCGACAATCAGATCGTGGAGGTCGACCGGGATGGCGCCGTGAAGCTGTACGGCGAACTCGCCGAGTGGTGGCCGATCTTCTCTGCGCCTGCCGAATATCGGGACGAGGCTGCGTTCTTCGAGCGTGTGCTAATCGAATCCTGCCACCCGGCTCTGCACCGATTGCTCGAGCTGGGGTCCGGAGGAGGGAACAACGCTTCACATCTGAAAGCCCGCTTCGTGATGACGCTGGTCGATAGGTCGCCGCACATGCTGGCGGTGAGCCGCGCGCTCAACCCGGAATGCGAGCACCTCGAGGGCGACATCCGCACGCTCAGGTTGGGCCGAACCTTCGATGCAGTGTTCGTCCACGACGCCATCTGTCACATGACCACCCAGGTGGATCTGCGCGCAGTGATCGAGACGGCTTTTGAGCACTGCCGCCCGGGCGGCGTCGCGCTGTTCGCCCCCGACTTCGTGCGCGAGACCTTTGTCGAGTACACCGACCACGGCGGAAACGACACGGATCGAGGCAGCGTCCGTTTCGTGCAGTGGACCACCGATCCCGATCCTCGTGACACCACCTATTTCGTCGACTTCGCGATCCTGATTCGTGAACCAGACGGCTCGATGCGGGTGGAGCACGACCGCCACACCTACGGCCTTTTCGCTCGGGCGGAGTGGCGGCGCCTGCTACGCGAGTCCGGCTTCGACGTTAGTGCGAAGCACGCAGTGATGGACGACTTCGGCCGCGATCTCTTCATAGGCACGCGCAAGCGATAAGGGCCGCGCCGCCCTCAGGCGAACTGGCTCTCCATTTCGGCTCCGTCTCGCCTACGATCTTTCTGCTTTAACCGCGGCTCGTTGCCGGAGGAGGAGGGGACTCATGGCTTCTACCGCTCCACAGGCTGAGATGGGACGGCTCCAGCGAGACGCGATCGGTCTCGCACCGGTCCTGTTCCAGTCCATCACTCACATGGCGCCGGCGGCCGCTGTCGCGTTCTCGATCATCTTCGCGGTCACGTATGCCGGCGGCGCCACGCCGCTGGCCGTGATCCTTGCCCTCATCGCGTGCCTGACGGTGGCCATCAGCATCAGCCAGCTGGCGCGCCATCTCCCGTCCGCGGGCGGGCTCTACACCTATGCGGCGCGCGGCCTCCACCCCGCCGTGGGCTTCTTCGTCGCATGGGGGTTCATGCTGGCCGAGCCTCTGGTAGCGCCTCTTCTCTACCTGATATTCGGGAACGTGATCGCGGTCTTCCTCACCAACCACTTCGGCACTCCGCCATGGCTTTGGGCCCCATTCGCGGCAGCCGCCGGAATCGGCGTGTGGTTCCTGGTCTACAGAGGGGTCCGGATCTCGACCGAAGCGGGCGTGATACTTGGGGCATTCGAGATCGTCGTCTTCCTCGCTCTCGCAATCACGTTGATCGTCAGCGCCGGCTCCAACAACACTCTCAGCGTCTTCAGCCCCACCACCGGCAACGCCAATGGCTGGGGTTCGGTCTTCGCCGGGATGGTCTACACGGTGCTTGCGTTCATTGGCTTCGAGGCCGCGCTACCCCTGGCCGAGGAGACCAAGGACCCTCGCCGCACGATCCCTCGAGCGGTGATCCTGTCCTGCGTTCTGATCGGGATCTTCTATCTGATCTGCTACTACGGGGCCATGGTCTATTTCGGACCAAACGTGGCAGCCGACGCGAAGAACGGCTTCTTCACCTTCAACGGCGGCGACCCGTGGGATGGACTCGCGGACAAGGTCTGGGGGCCGTTCTCGATACTCGTGCTGCTCGCGATCGTCAACAGCGCCTTCGCCAACTCGAACGCGGGCGCCAACGCCGCATCGAGGGTGGGCTTCGCCCTCGGCCGGGTTGGCATCCTGCCGCGGGCGCTCGCCCAGGTGCACCCCCGGTTCAAAACTCCTTACGTCGCCGTACACGTGCAGGGCGCGCTGGGCATTGCCCTCGCCATCGTCCTCGGGTTTGCCCTGGGCGGACCGCTCCTCGCTTTCTTCCTTCTTGGCACGATCGCCACGCTCATCATCGTCCTCATCTACATCCTCACCAACCTCAGCAACCTCGTCTTCTTCGTGCGCGAGCATCGCGACGAGCTGAATCCGATCTGGAACGTAGCCGTTCCCATCTTGGGAACGCTGATCTTCATCCCCGTCCTGCTCGCGGCCTTTGGCATCGATTTCGCGGGCCTCGGCATCGTCCCTCTGGGACCTCCCGCCAACGCCGCTCCCTGGGTGGTCCTGGCCTGGCTGCTGGTCGGGGCAGGGGTTTTCGCGTACCTGTCGGCTCGCGCGCCGGGAAGAATCCAGGAAACGGCCAAGACTTTCATAGAAGGCTGATCGGCAGCCCCTTCAGCGGCGCTAGAAGTAGAGCTCTTCCCCGATCGTCGACTGGACGAGATAGATCACGCCCTGCGACGCGGCGCCCGCGATCTGCGCGAGAGCGGGCGTCACTGCCGTGAACTTGATCACCACCTTGATCTGCAGGCCATGACCGCCACCCGCGCCGGGCCGGAATCCCCACGGCCCATAGAAGGCGCAGCCTCCGAGGTCGCCTCCAGATGAAAGGTTGCAGGTGCGAATCGCAAAGCAGGCGATCTGAGTCCCGCTGAACGAGCTGGCGATGCAGCCACTCGGGTCGCCGCAAACAGATCCGGCGTTGGTGCACACTCCCTGAGGTTGCCCGGGTCCGACAGGGCCCCACGCCGCAACCGTGTTAGGGATTCCGCTGTTGGGCTCGTCACGCAACGAGCCGCCGATGTCGCTCGTGTCGGAGATGATGCCCATTCGAACTCCGGCCCTGGCCGCGCCGGCGGCGTCGATCGCTTCGAAGTACGCCCGCCCCACATCGACGGTCAGCAGAACGAACAGCACG
>VBIU01000195.1 GCA_005880945.1 Chloroflexota bacterium
GGGCGGTACCTCCTGGCTTACGCATACATAGCCACCATCCGTCGCGATGCCTGAGCTGCGCTTCGACTCGCTGCGCAAAGAATGGGTTGCGTATGCCACCGAGCGGAACGACCGGACTTTCCTGCCGACTGACTTCTGCCCGCTGTGTCCGAGCGGCGCCGGCGGTGAGTCAGAGGTGCCGCTAAACACCTTTGAGGTCGTCGTGTTCGAAAACCGGTTCCCGGCATTCGGCCCGGACCGAGACGGCGGACGGCCGGTCAGGCCCGCGACCACCGGATGCGAGGTGGTCGTCTACACCCCCGAGCACGAGATGACCCTGGCTCAACTCCCTGTGGAACGAGTGCGACTCCTGGTCGACGTATGGGCAGATCGGTACTCGGCCCTGGGCTCGCGGGCGGATGTCGCTTACGTGTACATCTTCGAGAACAAAGGGGAGGAGATCGGGGTCACTCTCCATCACCCGCATGGCCAGATTTACGCGCTGCCGTTCGTGCCGCCGTTCGCCGATGCCGAGCTTCGAGCTGCGCGGGAGCACCAGCACGCCACGGGCCGGTGCCTGCACTGCGACGAGCTCAAGGCAGAGGAGGATGGACCTCGCGTCGTCTTTGCCGAGGAATCC
>VBIU01000196.1 GCA_005880945.1 Chloroflexota bacterium
ACTTCGGCTTCTCCACCCCATACGTCATGGCGATGCACCAGGCGCCGACCGACGGTGGCGCGTGGCCCGAGGCGCACCTGCACGTCGAGTTCTATCCCCCACACCGGCGGGTCGACAGGCTGAAGCACCTGGCCGGCGTGGAGCTCGGGGCCGGCACCTTCGTCAACGACACCATGCCCGAGCAGACCGCCTCACACCTGCGCCGCGCCACCAACAAGGTCTCGAAACCCAGCCGGCGACCGCTGGCGGTTTCACAGAAAGCTTGAATTAGGATTAAGCGAATGGCATCGGTCAATTACGACCACGTGACGAAGCGCTTCGCCGGTGGCATCCTTGCCGTAAACGACCTCAGCCTCGAGATCAAGGACACCGAATTCATGGTCCTGGTCGGCCCTTCGGGCTGCGGCAAGTCGACGGCGCTGCGGATGCTGGCCGGGCTTGAGGAGATCACCGAAGGGGAGATCCGGATCGGCGACACCGTCGTCAACGACATGGCGCCGCGAGACCGCGACATCGCGATGATGTTTCAGTCGTACGCGCTGTATCCGCACATGACCGTCTACGACAACATGGCTTTCGGCCTGCGGATGCGTGGGATGGAGAGCGCCGAGATCGAGCGCCGCGTCAACAGCGCCGCGAACATCCTGGAGCTAGGTCCGTTGATGAAACGCAAGCCGCGCCACCTCTCAGGCGGCCAGCGCCAGCGGGTTGCCCTTGGACGCGCCATCGTCCGCGAGCCGCAGGCCTTCCTGCTGGACGAGCCGCTTTCCAACCTGGACGCCAAGCTGCGCGTGCAGACCCGCATCGAGCTCCAGAAGCAGCATCGCCTTCTGCACGCCACGTTCATCTACGTCACCCACGACCAGGTCGAGGCGATGACGATGGGCGACCGGATCGCGGTCATGCGCGACGGCGTCCTCCAGCAGGTTGCGCCACCGCGCGAGATTTATGAGAACCCGGCCAACATGTACGTCGCCGGCTTCATCGGGATACCGACGATGAACTTCATTCCGGTGACAGTCGCCGGCAAGACCGCAAAGGCGTCGGGATTCGAGATCGATCTGCCGAAAGCCCCGGGCGTCGAGAAGGGCGTGCTTGGAATCCGCCCCGAGGCGATGACCGAGCGGCCGCGACCCGATCATCCAGGCCTTGAGCTGAAGGTGGAGGTCTCCGAGGTGCTCGGTCCGGACCAGTTCCTCTACGGACAGGTCGGCGGCGACTCGATCACCGCCCGCGTCGATCCCCAGCTGAAGGTCGACCCAGGGGACAAGGTCCGGCTCGGTGTGGACACGAGGCGGCTCCACCTGTTCGAGCCAGTAACCGGAGTCGCGATTCTATAAGGGTCTTCGACCCCTTATGAGAGGGAACCCGGATGGTTCCCTCTCATCGGCGGGCGCTTCGCGCGCGCCTGCTCTCTTTCCGGTATATCGATGGGACTTAATCGGGAATTGACTTCTCCTGGCTCCGTCTGGTGGAGAGAGAGACAAAGTCATGGCCGGGGGGACCCCGGCCAACCCTGCAACGCCAGCACCGCTAAGTCGCCGACCTGCTGATCGTCACCGGCAAGCCGACGTGGAGCCTTCGCACGCGCATTCGTTTGTCGAGCTTGGCCAGGGTGGCGGCGAAGATCGCCGGATCCGGGGTTGCGTCTGGGGCCGCCCCGTGGTAGCGGTAGTCGTCAGGCTTCCACAGCCCGTAGTGCATTGGCACCACAAGCCGCGGCTCGAGCCGCCACGCCAGCAGGGCGGCCTCGTGGGCATTCATGTTGCCGCCTCCTCCGTTGATGCAGATGAATGCCGCGTCCAGCCTTTCACTCGTTATGCGGCGAAGGTGCTCGTCGTACTCGGTGTCTCCCGAATGCCACAACCGGATGCCGTCGACGGCGATGAACAGTCCGACCGCGTCTGGCAGCGTGTGCCTGGCGAACGTCGCCGTGACCCGCACGCCGCCCTTGGTCGCGGATTTGCCTGGCTGTAAGGGGTGAAGCTTCGCTGTTTGCCAGCCGAGCTCCGCGGCACGCGAGGTGCAGGACGGCGGAGCAAAGAGAGTCGTCCTGCGGGCGGCGGCGAAGGCGCTGATCGTGGGCTCGTCGAAATGGTCGAGGTGGCCGTGAGAGACAAGCAATAGGTCAGGCTGAAACTCTTCGGCGGTGATCGGCGTTGCGAAGAGTCGTTTGAGACCTTCGATGCGCTCGCCTTCGTCGGAGAAGTAGGGGTCGATCATGACCGTGAGTCCGCGTTGAGTCTTGAACAGGTAGCCGGCCTGTCCGAGCCAAACGCATGCGACGGTCCCGGGACGAACCTTCAACCCCGCAAAACGTGCGGCGAGGCGCATGCCGAGCAATGGTAGTGTCGGCCGGATGGTCGCGCGAGTGGCTTGCCTCAGCCCATACGACGAAGCCTCTGTGCGAGCGTGGTTCAAGGGCCGGCACCAGGTCGAGGTGGTCCTCGTGCCCGATCCACCCGCCCAGGACGCGGTGGTGGCGGCGTGCGCCGGCGCCCATCTC
>VBIU01000197.1 GCA_005880945.1 Chloroflexota bacterium
CTCGTGACGAGCCGAACGTGGCGATAAACCCCGGAGCCGGAGTACCAGCGTGAGTTCGGCTGCTGGGAATTGTCGACGCGCACGGCGATGACGTTGCGGCCCGCCCCGAAGCGAACGTTAGGCGTCAACTCGTAGCGGAACGAGCTATACCCGTACGGTCGTTTCCCCAGATACTGGCCGTTGATCCACACTTCGCTGTTGCGATACACGCCGTCGAATTCCGCGAAGACGACCTTGCCGCTGTCCGCCGCGGGGACGGTGAACGTCTTGCGATACCACCCGACGCCGCCCGGCAGCGCACCGCCCGCCACGCCGGCGTGGTTCTGCTCGCTGAACTCGCCTTCGATACTCCAATCGTGCGGCAGGTCGAGCGTGCGCCAGCCGGAATCCGCGAACGCGGGGGCTTGTGCCCCTGCGACGTCGCCGAGATGAAAGCGCCAATCATGGTCGAAGTTCGACGTTTGGCGTTGCAGCAGGAGCAGCAGGCAGAGCGCGATCACGAGCTAGCCTCGGAAGTAGAGATACGCCGCGACGATCAACACCAGCACGACGGCTGAAGCAAGCACGTCGCCGCGCGTCCAGCTCGCGCGGGACTGCTGCTGTTGCTCGGGAGTCACCGTCGCGTACGTCAGGCCGATCAGCCGCTCGGGCGCCGGCACCGGCGTCAGATAACTCACGATCACCATCGTCGCGGCTGAGACGACGAAGATGAACAGGCTGTAGTACTGGAAATAGATGTTGTTGACGATCCACAGGAACGAGCCCGGCGTGTAGCCATGGGCGAGGGTGCCGAGCTGGAGGCTGACTGGCGTGTCGACGAGGAGGCGGAAGACGCCAAGGAGAAAGCCGACGACCAGCGCCGCGAGCGCTCCCTGCGCGTTGAGACGCTTCATGAAGACACCAAAGAAGAAGACGGTGAAGATCGGCGGCGCGAGATACGCCTGCACTCCCTGAAGGTAGAAGTAGAGTCCCCTGCCGCCTTGGATGACCGGAATCCAGAGGAGCCCGATCAGCACCATCACCGCCGTCGCGACTCGGCCCGTCCACACCAGTTGATGCTGCGTCACGCCGGGTCTCAGCTTCTGGTAGATGTCCATCGTGAAGAGCGTGGAACAGGCGTTGAACGCACCCGCAAGCGAACTCATTAATGCCGCGAGCAGTCCCGCCACGACGAGACCGCGTACGCCGGCAGGCAGAATCGTCTTGACCATCAAGGGAAATGCCGCCTGCGCCGCATCGGGAATCGGGTTGCCGGACGCATCCACGATCGCCCCCAACGCCGGCGCTTTGCCTGTGCGCGCCAGCGCGAGCGCGATCATGCCAGGGATGATGAAGATCCAGACGGGCAGGAGCTTCAAATACGCGGCGAAGATCGAGCCGCGACGCGCTTGTTGCTCATTGGGCGCCGCGAGCGCGCGCTGCACGATGTACTGGTCTGTCGTCCAGTACCACAGCCCGACAATCGGCGCGCAGAACAGCATGCCGAGCCAGGGGAAGTAGTCGTTGAAGTACCAGGCGATGCGCGACGGCTCTTTCACCGGCGCCCAGGTGCCCTCGAAGCCAGGCGGGATCAGCGGCTTCCAAAGATTGAACATGTCCGACGGCAACGCCGCGCGCAGCTCGTGCCAGCCGCCGAGCCGGACTAGCCCGAACACGGTGATCAACACGGATCCGGCGATGAGGATGATCGTCTGCGCGGCATCGGTGTACGCGACGCCGCGCATCCCGCCCGCGACCGTGTACAGCCCCGTCAGCGCGACGACGGCGACCGACCCCACCCAGAACGCACTGAGCGTCGTCCCAAACAGCCGCAATTGCACGTCGGGGAGCAGCGTGGCGAACACGACACCGCCCGCATAGATCCCGACGGCGAACTTGGTGAGCACGTAGGCCACGAGGGAAATGATCGAGAGCACCCAGCGCCCGCCCGGCGAGAAGCGCTTCTCGAGGAATTCGGGCATCGTGTAGACCATCGAGCGCATATAAAACGGCACGAACACCCACCCCAGCACAAGCAGGCACCACGCGTGCAGCTCGTAATGCGCGAGCGCCACGCCGCTGGTCGCGCCCGCACCGGCGAGGCCCACCAGATGCTCGGAGCCGATGTTGGAGGCAAAGATCGATGCCCCGACGATGAACCAGCCGAGGTTGCGGCTCGCGAGGAAGTAGTCGGCGGCCGTATCCTTACTTCTCCGGATCACCCACCACGTGATCCCGAGGAGCAGGCCGAAATACAATCCAATGAAGACCCAATCGAGGCCGGCCATATGAGCGACTCAATTTCACGTCGAGATTGGCTGATGGCTATGGGCGCCGTTGGCGCAGGAACGATGCTCCCTGCTTCTGTCCCCCGCCCCCCCTCGCTCGCCATCCTGCCGCTCACCTCCACCAGCGACGTCCTTATTCCGCCGCGCGGGCGGGCGTTCATGAAGTTCAGCTTCGACTTTCCCGAGCCATCGGTTGAGTTCGCGGGGTTGCGCTTCGGCTTTCTCGTGTTCACCCGCGAGAACGCGTACGCGCTCGACGCTTCCACAATGAGCGCCGACGGCACGGCTGACACGGTGTCGCTCACGGCGACGGGACTCACGTGGGCCGGCGGCCAGGTGAAGGCAACCGGACGCCTGGACGCACGTCTGCATAAGGACGGCGATGCGGTGCTCTGTGATGTCACTGCGCAGATGGATCAGCCGATCAAGGCGGTGACGATCGTGGTGCGCGGGATTCCACGCGGCAAGCTCTCCTCGGGCGGCGCCGAGCCGTTCGACCCGCACGACGACGAAGTGCTGTGGGGATATCCATTCGGCGGCGGCGATCTGTTCGGCGACAACACGGCCTGGGGAATGGGGACACCGCTCACCGTGGTGCAGCACGGCGATGCGGAGTTTCTCGCGCTGTCCTCGCTCGACGATCGCGTCCGCACCAAGCGGTTCTACTTCCAGCCGGGCGAGCAGGGGTATCGGGTCGAGTTGGTACACGAAGTGGAGGGCTGGCTCGACCGGCGCTCAGTCCGTGTTCCCACCTGGCGCATCGGCCGGGCGACGTCGCTCGAGGCCGCAGTCGCGCCGCACTACGCGCACCTCGAGCGCGCGTATCGCTTCCCCCGCTGGGAAACCCGCACCGACGTCCCGGACTGGCTGCGGCGCACGCAGCTCGTCGTGACGCTGCACGGCATGCACTTTACCGGCTACATGTTCAACGACTACGCCCGCATGCTCGACATCCTGCGGTGGATCGCGACCCAGATTCCGGCCAGCGGCGTGCTCGCATTCATTTCAGCCTGGGACGGGCGCTACTACTGGGATTATCCCACCTACCAAGCCGCGCCGCGCATGGGCGGCGAAGCCGGCTTCAAGAGACTCGTGCAGGAAGGACAGCGGTTGGGCTTTCGGATCATGCCGATGTTTGGCGCAAACGCATCGAACCGCAAGCTCGCGAATTTCGCCAACTTCGCCGACGGGGCGACCGCACGCATCGACGGCGATCCGTTCAACTTGAACTGGGTGGACTGGGACAACGATCGCCAT
>VBIU01000012.1 GCA_005880945.1 Chloroflexota bacterium
CGCCCGTCAACGGAGGAAGTGTCGCTAGGCGACGATTCATCGCCGCATCCAGTCCCCGCATCGAGGCCGGGTCACGTCGAGGCTGTGCGACCACCACATGATCGAAGAGGCGCTGGCGCCCTAGGCGCGCTCAGGCCTTCCCGCTCCCCCTGAGCTCCTCGATCACCGGGGCGAAGGCGCGCACACCTGCCGTCCCCCCCATCGTCAACGCCACCTGAACCTCGGAAATGCCAAGCCGCGCATGCCCACGAAGCGTCTCCGCCATTTCATGCGGTGGCCCTGAGAGCGGTCGCTCGTCAGGCCTTGGGACATAGTCCGAACCCGGCATGGCCCCCCGCACCGCTGTCGTCGCGACCAGCGTCAGCGGATCTCGACCGAGCTCGCGGCAGGCGTCGTCGACGATCCGAAGCTGGGCCGCTGCCGAAGCGGGACTGGCATCGGTGTAGCCGAGCCAGCCGTTCCAGATGTCCGCGTACTGGGCGACGAGGCGGCGCATCCGCGACTGAGGATTGAGCGTCCCGATCAGGATGGGCGGTCCGCCCGGCCGTGGGCCTTTGGGAAGCAGCCGCGCGCCGCGCAGCCGGTGGTGCGTTCCGTCAAAGTCCGTGGACTCTTCTTTAAACAGGCCCTTAGTGATCTGCAGCGCCTCCTCGAAGCGCCCGACCCGCTGCTCGTGGGGGAAACCGAAGGTCAGGTGCTCACCCTCCGAGTCGCCGGAGCCCAGCCCCAGCACCAGCCGGCCGCCGCTGATGTCGTCGATCGTGACCGCCATCTTGGCCATCAGGCCCGGGTTGCGGTAGCCGGTGCTGGCGACCATTGAGCCGAGCGCGACCCTCGGGATCGCCACGGCGAGGGCCGCGAGCACGGTGAAGCACTCCATGTAGCCTTCCAGCTCCACATGAGGGTCGTCCGGAAAGTCCACGCCGGCGCGACGTTTCATCTCCGCGTTGTTGCTCGGCAGCAGGAGATGGTCGCTGACGTAGAGCGCGTCGAATCCCACCTCCGCAGCAATCGCGCCGATCTCCATGATCTCCGACCAACGCACGTCGTTCGTCGTCCAGGTCGGAAGCATGAGGCCCAGCTTCAACCGCTCGGGGGCGATCGGTGGACGCTGCGGCATGGTTCAACAAGTATGCGAGCCAATGCCGACAGACCCGTGACGGGCTAGGCTTCACTGCCATGTCGAACGCAAAGTCGAAGGCGCCAACTCCCCACATTCCAACCGCGCTCATCGACCTGCTCGAGAGCGATGCGCTCGGCCATCTGGCGACGATCCGCGCCAACGGCACGCCGCACGTCACACCGCTGTGGGTCGACCACGACGGCGAAGCGGTGCTCGTGAATGTGCGCCTCGACCGCGTCAAGGCGGCCAACATGCGCGAGCGCCCTGAAGTCGCCATCTCCATCGTCGACCCGAGGAATCCGTACCGCTACCTGGCGATCACTGGGCGGGTGGTCTCGTGGTCGGAGGACGGGTGGCGGGAACACATGAACAAGCTCGCCCGCCGCTACATGAGGGTCGAGCGCTACCCATGGTTCTTCCCCGGCGAGCAAAGGGCCATCTTCCGGATCGTGGCCACGCACGTCTATTACGAAATGGGCGACGCCTGACGGATCAGGATTTCTTCGCCGCCACCATCCATTCGGCGCCGGAGCCGGGTCGTCGCCAGGGACTGAGCGGAGCCAGGTCGATCGTCGGGTCTGGACGGCCGGCGATCATTTTCGCAAGAAGCTCCGCCACCGGCGGACCGTGCATGACGCCGTGGCCGCCAAAGCCGGCGAGCATCCACAGGCCGTCCTCGACGAGGCCGACATACGGATGGCCGTCGCCGCCCATATCCACGTTGGCGACGACTTGCCTTGCGATGCGCAGGTCGACGAGCGAAGGGGCGCGGACCCGCGCCAGCTCGGCGAACTGCTCGAGAAACTGTGTGTGACCGTATCCTGGCGGGTTCTCTTCGAAAAGGATGGCCACCAGCAGTCCCTTGCCTTCCCGCTCGACGACGAAACCGGTGTCCATGTCAAGGGTCAGCGGCACCCGCCTGCCGGCGAGCGCCGGGCCGGTGATGGCGCTGTAGAGCGGCTGCGGCCGGATCGTCAGCTCCAGGCCCAACGAGCGCATGAGATCGGTGGTCCAGTAGCCGGTGCAGACGACCACTCGCCCTGCTTCCACCACGCCAGGCCCGGTGATCCGCCACACGGAGCCGGCCCGCTCGAGTGAGCGGACCTGCCAGTGCTCGTGGTAGCGGACGCCGTGAGCTCTCGCGGCTTTGATCAGGGCGGCGACCCCCTCGGTGGGGGTCACCTTCCCGTCGTTCGGGGTGTACGTGCCGCCGAGCAGGCCCGCGGTGTCGATCCAAGCCACAACTTCGCGGATCTCCGCGGGGTCCACCACATGGACATCGGTCAGGCCCATCGACTGCTGCAGCGCGGCGGCGTCGGCGAGCTTGGCCATGATGTCGGGCCGGCCGGTCATGAACAGGTAGCCGTTCGGATGCCAGGAGACCGCCGAGTCGAACACGCGCGCCGCAGTGCGCCAGAACTCCAACCCGCGGCGTGAGAACTCGATCTCGAGCGGGGTGCTGAACTGCTGCCGCACGCCGCCGAATGAGCCGCCGGTCGAGCCGCTGCCCAACTCGTCGGCCTCGAGCAGAAGGATGTCCGACTCGCCCTGTTCGGCCAGGTAGTAAGCGACCGCGCTGCCGGCGATGCCGCCGCCGATGATCGCCGTCCCGACCCGCTCCGAATCCATCCTCCCTCCGATCGGCGCTGTCCGAAGGCTAGCAGAGGGCCGCGCCCACGAATAAGACGGATCCGTACGATGGGCGGGTTTCTCAAAGTCGCGAAGGAGGTTGGGATGTTCTCTTACAAAGGCAAGAAGGCGCTGGTGACTGGCGGCGGCCGGGGGATCGGGAGGGCGATCGCGCTCGCCTTTGCGCGCCAGGGGGCGGATGTCGCCATCGCGGCGCGCAGCCAGGAAGAGCTGGACAGCGTCGCCAGGGAAATCCGGAACCTCGGGCGCAAGGCGGTCGTGCTTCGAATCGACATGGAACACACGGATCAGGTCGGCGACATGGTGAACAAGGCGGCCAGCGAGCTTGACGGCCTTGACGTCCTCGTGAACAACGCTGGTGGCATGGTCGACGTGCCGGGCGCGAAGGGACAGCTGTCGGAGACCACCGTCGAAGCTTTCGATGCGATGTACGCGGTCAACGTCCGATCGCCCCTGTTCGCGGCGCTGGCCGCATGCAAGCTGATGTCGCAGCAGGGGCGGGGCGGCGCGATTCTGAATATCGTCTCGATCGACGCCGTCTTCCCCGCGCCCACCGAGGGCATCTACGGTTCTGCGAAGGCGGCGCTCGCCAACCTGACCAAGGTGCTCGGCTACGAAGCCGGGAAGGACCGCATCCGCGTCAACGCCATCGCGCCCGGCGTCATCGAGACACGGCTCACCGAGAAGTGGTTGGCCGGCGATGAGCAGAGGGCGGACCGCGCCTCGTTTTACCCGATCAACCGCGTGGGGGTCCCCGACGACGTCGCGGCAGCCGCGGTGTATCTGTGCTCAGACGAGGCAGGCTGGGTTTCGGGCAACGTGCTCTACGTGACCGGCGGGCAGCTTGCCACCAGCGACGTGTTCAGATGGGTGCGCGCCCACAACCCGGTCCCCGACTCGTCCCGCATCTAAGGGCGCGTCTCAGGCCGAGGCCCCAGCCTAGCCCACGAAGCTCGGCCCGCGCCCTTTAGGATGATTGCCCTTTGCGGCGGAATTTCATCTCGCTCGGACTCGTCTGGCTAACGGCATTCAACCTGCGCGTAATCCTCTTCGCGATTCCGCCTTCGCTGCCGGCGATCCGCTCGGATCTCGGCCTCAGCTACTCCGCGACCGGCACGATCACATCGCTGGCCATCCTCGTGCTGGGAGCGGCGTCTATCCCCGGCGCCCTGCTCGCAACCAGGTACGGCGCGCGGCGACTGGTCGCCATCTGCGTCGCGGGCCTCGGCGTCTTCACCATTTCGCTGACCCTTCCGCCGGCGGTTTTCTGGGTCTTCGCCGGCAGCGCTCTGCTCACCCTGTCGATCGCGCTGGCCCAGCCTCCGCTCGCCGTGCTTATCAGGCGCTGGTTTCCAGACGGCATCGCGCGAGCCAGCAGCCTGTACGGCAACGGCCTGCTGATGGGGAACGTCGTCGGGGCATCGCTCTCGCCTTACATGTCCCGGGCGCTCGGGTGGCGCGGGATGTTCCTCGCCTGGGCGGCGGTCGCATTGATCGGCGTGGTGCTCTGGATCCGGTTCACGCCCCGCGACCAGGCCGCCGCCCCGCCGGCGAACCTGGGTGCGATCGCGCGAGACCCCAGGGTCTGGCTGGTGGCCGCGCTGTTCACGTTTCAGAACCTCGTTTACTACACAGTCGCCACCTGGCTGCCATTCCTGATCGACGACCGGGGACCCGCCTACGTGGCGACAACGTTCCTCTTCCTCAACTTCATCCCGATTGTGCCGCTGTTTGCGCTGTCGTTCGTCCGCTGGCAGTACGCGCTGTCCACCACCTACTACGTGGTCGCGGGCGGGCTCGCGGCGGCGGGCTCGCTCGGCCTGCTGCTCGGCCTCAGCGACCTCGTCCGGCCGCTGGCTTTCATGGTCGGACTGGGGACGGCGGCCGCATTCGTTGCCTCGATAGCGCTGCCGCCGCTGATCGCTCGCAACGAGAGCGAGGCCTCGACGTACTCGGCGGTGATGTACACCGTCGGCTACCTGCTTGCATTCACGGGACCGATCTCGGCCGGCATGCTCGTCGACGCGACCGGGACGATCAGCATGGCCTTCTGGCCGCCACTCGCCGGCGGGATACTGATGGCCGTGGTCGGATCACTCGCGCCTCGCCTTCTGACCAGGTCGCAAGCGGCGGCTGCCCGGTGAGCGCCCTGGACCCCAGGGAAATCCAGCTCATGGCGCGCGAGCTTCGTGGCTCGGTGCTTCGCCCAGGCGACGCCGGCTATGACGAGGCGCGGCGTGTCTTCAACGGCATGATCGACCGCCGTCCAGCGCTGATCGTCCGCTGCGAGAACGAGGCCGACGTGGCCACGGCCATCGCCTTCGCACGTGAGCAGCGCCTGCCTGCTGCGGTTCGCGGCGGCGGGCACAACGTCGCTGGCAACGCGATGTGCGACGGCGGCCTCGTCATCGATCTGTCGCTGCTGCGCCGCGTCGACGTCGACGCCGAGAATCGCCGCGCCCGAGCCCAGGGCGGCGCCACCTGGGGCGAGTTCGACGTTGCGACCCAGGCCCATGCGCTCGCCACCCCGGGAGGAATCGTCTCCAGCACCGGCGTCGCCGGCCTGACGCTGGGCGGCGGGATCGGCGTCTTGCGCGGGCTTTATGGACTCACGTGCGACAACCTGCTGCGGGCCGAGCTGATCACGGCAGCCGGCGATCGGGTCGAAGCCTCCTCCGAGAGCAACCCCGAGCTGCTGTGGGGCCTTCGGGGAGGCGGCGGCAACTTCGGCGTGGTCACCACGTTCGAGTTCGCACTCCATCCTGTGGCCGGAGTTGTCTCGGGACCAATCGACTTTCAATACTCGCGCGATTTCCTCGCGTTCTATGACGAGTTCGCCGACACCATTCCGGACGAGGCTTCGTGCGACCTGATCCTCCGGCGCACGCCAGAGGGCGAGCCGCTGGCCACCGTGCTCGCCAGCTTCTGCGGGCCGGTCGAAGCGGCGGCGCCGATCTATGAGCGCCTGCGGTCACGCTTCCAGCCGATTCGCGACGGGGTCGCGCCAAGGACCTACGCCGACTCACAGCGCCTCTACGACCAGATCTCGCCGTGGGGATTGCGAAACTACTGGAAGACCAATGCGCTGGGCCCGCTGGTGGCCGGTGCGATCACGGCCGCGGCCGAGGTCTTCGAGGCGGCGCCTTCACCACTCAGCCAGTTGCAGCTCGAGCACCTCCACGGCGCGATGCACCGAACCCCGGCGGGCACCAACGCTCTGCGGTTTGGCGGCGCCAAGTTCGACCTTCTGGTCAACGCCAAATGGACTGGCCCGGCCCTCGACCAGGAAAACATTCGCTGGGCGCGGGACGGCTACGCGTCGCTCGTGCCTTTCACCCGTGCCGGCGCTTACCCCAACTACTTGTTCCAGGAGAGCGGCGAGCGCGTGCGCGAGGCATACGGAGAGCAGGCCTACGCGCGCCTGGTTGCGCTGAAGGGTCGCTACGACCCGACCAACTTCTTCCGGCTGAACCAGAACATCCAGCCCGCGATTCGCGTCTGACCCGAGTATCGAGCCGCGATTCAAGGCTCACAGGTGGTCTTGCGGCTTCTTCCAGTCCGTCGTGTCGATCTGCTTGGCGGCGGCAGGTTCGAGACTGCGAGGCGTCTCGCGCGCGTACCGCGGCAAGGCCTCGGCGGCCGCCCACTCCAGCATGTCGAGCTGCTCGTCGCGAGGCTGGTCCAGGATGAATTGATTGACGCCCGCCTCGATGTAGGGGTTGATCACATCGTAAAAAGCCTGCTTGGACGCCCACGGATCGGCGTCTGATTTCGGCACCCAGTAATAGAGCGAGCGGTCGAGCGTATCGGGATCACGCCCGAGCTCGCGGCAGTAGTCATCGAGCATCTGGTTGCGCTCGCGCATCTCCGAAGGCGTCCCGAACGCGTTCCAGGTGTCCGCGTACGTGGCGACGATCTTGAGCATCCGCGGCCCGAATGCGCCGATGACGAGTGGCGGGCGCGGCTTCTGGACGCTGGCCGGACGCGACTGCGCGTTCTTCAGTTGGTAATAGGTCCCGTCGAAAGAGCTGGTGTCCTCGCGAGTCAGGAGGTCGACCACCTGGACCGCCTCGCGGAAGCGGCCGACCAGCTCCTTTGTCTCCGGGAAAGGGATTCCGAACATCGTGTGCTCGGGCTCATACCACCCCGCCCCGAGCCCCACCTCGAGCCGTCCGTTGGAGATGTGGTCGACGGTGACCGCCATCTTCGCGACGATCTGCGGGAACCGGAAGGTGTTGGAAGTGACCAGCACCCCGATTCGAATCTTTTCAGTGCGCGCCGCCAGCCCAGCGAGCAGCGACCACGCCTCGAGGTAAGGACCGTTGGGGCGGCTTGGCTGGACGAGGTGATCGCAGACCCAGGCGCTCTCGTAGCCGAGCCGCTCGAACAGCTGCCAGCGCTCGACGTTCTTGTCCCAGGGCATGTTCTGGTCGGTGCAGATCCCGAAACGGAATCGACGGGCCATTCGCTCCCCTCCTGTCTTCTGGGCGACCGCGCTAATCGAATCGTAGGGCGCGTCGGGGCTCGCTGCGTCGCCCGAGTTCCCCGCTTCCCGCCACTACAATCCTGAGCGGGATGGGCCGGACGACGCTGAAGATGCCACAGCTCGGCGAGTCGGTCACCGAAGGCACTGTCGACCGCTGGCTCAAGCAGGAAGGCGACATGGTTCGCCTCGACGAGCCGATCGTCGAGGTCGTCACCGACAAGGTCAACGCTGAGATCCCGTCGCCGTTCGAAGGCCGGTTGGTGCGCATCAAGGTCGGCGCGGGAGAGACCGTGGCGATCGGGACCGCGTTGGCCGAGCTCGAAGTGGAGGGCACAACGGATGTGGCGGCCGAGCCCGCCCAGCCCGAGGCCGATAAACGCGATGAGCTTGCACCGAGCACTCCGGCGCTGCCTACGGCGTCGCCTGCCGCCTCCTCCGCCGAAGGCGACAGAGTCAGCCCGGCCGTGCGGCGGCTCCTCGAGGACAACGGTCTCGAGCTGTCGCAGATCACCGGCACCGGCGGCGGCGGCCGCGTCCGGCGCGAGGACGTGATCGCATACCTGGCGGAACACCGCACCCCCACGCCCGCCAAAGCTCAACCGGCCGCGGCTTCATCCGATCCTCGCGATGAGCTCGTCCGGATCTCCGCCGTGCGCCGGCAGATCGCCGAGCACATGGTGCGCAGCGTGAGCACCTCCCCCCACGCATGGGCCCTGCGCGAGGTGGACGTAACGAACCTGGTCGAATACCGGGTGGCACAGAAAGACCAGTTCGAGGCACGCCACGGCTTTTCGCTTTCCTATGTGCCTTTCTTCATCCAGATCGTCTGCGACGCATTGCTGAAGAACCCCTACCTCAACTCGACCTGGACTGAGGAGGGCATCATCCTCAAGCCCTACGTGAACATGGGGATCGCGGTGGCGCTGCCGGACAGCCTCATCGTCCCCGTCATCAAGGACGCCGACCAGATGGGCTTCATCGACCTGGCGCACGCCCTCAACGATCTCGCCACGAGGGCCCGCAATAAGACGCTCCGTCCGGATGACGTGCGCGGCGGCACCTTCACACTCAACAACACAGGTGCCCTCGGATCGGTGGCCGGGCAGTCGATCATCAACCAGCCGCAGGCCGCGATCCTCAGCACCGAGTCGATTCGAAAGCGCCCGGTCGCGGTCGACGACGCGGTCGCGATCCGCCCGATGATGAACCTCACGATGTCGTTCGACCATCGCATCATCGACGGGCTCGCGGCATCTCGATTCCTCAATGCGGTGCAGAGCGGCATCGAGGACTGGACGCCGGCCAGCCTGAAGATCTAGCGCGTCTTCGGCGGCATCCGCTCCACGTAGGCCGCCGTCGCTCTCAGGAAGCGATCGATGGCCTCCGGTTCGGCGGCTCGGCCCATGTGGCCGACCCGGAAGATCCGCCCCCTGAGCTCGCCGAGGCCACCGCCGATGCGTATGCGGTGCTCGCTCAGCAACCAGCCGAGGTAATCCGCGACGTCCATCCCCTCCAGGCCGTACGCCGCGGTGGTCACCGGAGAAGCGGTGGCAAGGGGCGACAGCATCTCAAAACCGATCTCTTGCAGCCCTTCGCGAACCCGGTCCCTCGCCGCGGCCAATCGCCGGCAACGGGCTTCCACGCCCTCCTCCAGCAGGCGGGTGAGCGCCAGCTCGAACGCCTCAATGACGCTGGTGGGCATGGTGGTCGGGTGCGGATGCCACCCGCTCCAGAGCTCGGAGTACCTCCGCCACGTGGCCAGGTTCAGATACCAGCCGGCAGCCTTTGGCCGGCCGTCGTCGAGGGCTGCGAGCGCACGCGGGCCGGCCGCGACCGGGGCCACCCCGATCGGCCCCCCGATGCACTTGTTGGCCACGGTGACGCAAAGGTCGGCGCCCCACGCGTCCATGTCGAAAGGCACTCCGCCGATGGCCGAGATGCCGTCGACGATCGCCAGAGCCCCGTGCTCCCGTGCCGCGCGACATATCCCCTCGACCTCGTTGAGGACCCCGATCGACGTCTCGTGATGGACCACGCACACGGCCCGGACGCCGGGGTGAGCCGCGAGCTCGTCCCGAACCTGGGCGGCGGTGATCGCGCCACGACCGGCGCTGAAGCTGTGCACCTGCAGCCTGTTGGCCGTCGCCACCTCGGCCATGCGATCGCCAAAGAGGCCGTTGGTGGGAATCAACACCTCGTCGCCGGGTGAGAGCACGCTTGCGATGCACATCTCCACACCGGCCATGCCGGACCCGAAGACCAGGTGGACTTCGCCGGCCGTCTTGAAAACGTCGCGCATGCCTGCGGCGGCGCGCTTGTAGAGCGCGGTCCACCTGTCGCCGTAATGCGCCTGCACCGGCCGCGCCAACGCTTCGAGGATCTCGTCCTCGACCGACACCGGTCCCGGGATCATCAGGAACTCTCGATCTTCGATCGCCTCTACTCCTTTGCCGTGCCGCTTTCACCGGCCATGCCCGCCGCGATGCCGGCGCCGATGACCTGGACGTCACACGTCGTCACGCGTGCGCCTCAGGCCTCCGCCAGGACTTCGCGCGCCACGCGGTAGCCAGACTTGATCGCACCTTCCATCCCACCTGGACCCACGCGGTTGTCAGTGTGCTCACCCGCGAAGAACACACGACCATCGAGCGGCGCGGCAATAAGCGGCAGCACCGTATCTCGCTGGTCCCCGATCGGGGCTCTCACCACGGCACGTGACCAGGGGTCCCACGTCCAGCTCTTGACATGCCCGAAGATGCGCTTGATCGGCCGCCCGACCACCGCGCTCATGGTGGCATCGACCTGGTCCAGGATCTGGTCGTCCGTGAGGCCGGAGGGCTCGATGTCGCCCGCAGCCAGGCCCGCGATGACGATCTGGTCGCCACCCTGGTGCACGGACTGCTCCATCACGAACCCCGGCATCCGATCCGTGAAGCATCCCGATCCGATGGCCGTTTTGACGAGCTCCCGCTCGGCGTACTGAACCACCAGCCTGGTCGCGTTCCCATAGCGGAGCGACAGGAGCGCTTTGACCTTGTCCACTGGAAGCACAGGGTCGAAGCCCAGCTCGGACACGAGCGGCCCGGGGACCGTGACCACGACACGGTCGGCGTGATGGGTCTCGCGCTCTGACTCGAGGGTCACCCCGGTCGCGCTCCAGCCGACAACACGCACCGGCTGCTCGAGACGCACGTCGACCTTCTCGGCCATGGAGCGCGGCAGCGTGTCGTTGCCGCCCTTGATCTTTCGGTAGCCCTCGCCCCACGAGAGCTCCACGTTGAGCTCTTCCGCGTCCGCGACCCGAAGCGGGGAGGCTGGCGTGGACTGCGCGATCGCGGCCAGGAGAAGCTCGGCCTGCTCGGAGATGCGAGCGCGGCGAAGCCATTGCGCCACCGACTCGAAGTGACCGGGACGGGTGTGGCGAATTGCCGCGCGCAGCTCGTTCACGACCTCGGCGGCGGCGGCGCGATCGAGGCGCTGGCCGCCGAAGATCAGGTCCGGGACCTCGGTCCCGAGGCTGAAGCGGTCGCTGAGCTCGACCCCGTTCTTCTGGCAGAGGTCGGCGATGTTCTGCTGCCCGTGGTAGATGATCTCGGCTCCGATGTCGGCGAACTGGCCGCCGGCAAAGCCCTCACGCAGCGTGAAGACGCGGCCACCGACGCGGTTTCGCGCTTCGACGACCACAACGTCGTGGCCCGCCGCCTGGATCTCGGTCGCAGCGACGAGGCCGGACAGTCCGGCGCCAACGACCAGCACCTTCATGCGCGACTCCCGTGCAGCTTGTGCGCGAAGCGCTGGGGCGAGAACGGCGCGATCGACCGCGTGGTCATGCCCTGCAGCGCGAGGTCGGCCGCGATGTCGCCGATGACCGGGGCGAATTTGAACCCGTGGCCGGAAAAACCCGCGAGCACGGTGATGCCAGGTGTGATCGGGCCGATGACGAAGTGGCGGTCCGGCGAGTTCTCCTGCAGGCAGACGACGGCGCGGACCGGCGTCGGGTCGAGGTCGGGCAGGGCCATCCGGACGTACTGCGCCGCCGCCTCGAGGTCTGCCGGATGGATCTTCCGGTCAATCGCTTCGGGATCCTGCGGTGCGGTCTTGGCGGCGACCCCGATCTTGACGGTCTCACCGTCGACCGACGGGAAGCCGTAGCCAAACAGTGCAGGCGATCCGCCAATGTCGTGCACGAACACCGGCGCCCGGTTGGGCGCGTGGAGGGCCGGCGTGCGCGGGCGGAACCAGACCATGCACTGCCTGGTCACCTCCAGCTTCACATTCAGGCCGGCGACCAGACCGGCACCGTTCCAAGCTCCCGCGCAGACGACCGCATGCCGACCCCGCCACGTCCGGCCGGCGGCCCGCACCTCCACCCCACCCGGTACCGGTTCCACGCGGTCGACGGCCTGCCCCGTGAAGGTGCGAGCGCCGAGCGCTCGAGCTCGTGCCAGGGCTGCGGCGATCCCCGCCTCGGGGCGGACGAACCCGGCTGCAGCCTCGTACATCGCGACCTCGTGATCGAGGAGGCGGTGCCGTGCGAAGCGGCGCCGGACCCCGGCGCCGTCCAGGACCTCGTGCTCCAAACGATGCTCTTTGGCGCTGGCCAGGGCGCCCGCGACCACGTCTGAGGTCGGGTCCCCGATCATCAGCGCGCCGGTCATGGTCAGTATGGAGGCGCCGGACTCGCCCTCCAGCTCGCGCCAGAGGCCGAACGCCTCCAGCACCAAGGGGACATAGCCAGGACCCTCGTAGTACGCGGTCCTGATGATCCGCGACTCGCCGTGCGACGACCCCATCGCGTGGGGCGGCTCGAACCGGTCGAAGCCGATCACCGTTGCACCCCGGCGGGCGAGCCGCCACAGCGCCATGCTGCCCATCGCCCCCAGGCCGACAACAAGGACGTCGGCGTCCATGCCGCCATCCATCTGCGATGCCACTGGCTTGCTCACATGATTCGCCCGCCGTCGAGGAGGACGACGATTCCGGACGCGTCGGGCCAGGAGCTGATGTCGAGGCCGGCCCGGGCGATGTCCTCGGGCTGTGCGATCCGCTTGAGCGGCATCTCACGCTCCATCACGCGCTCCTGGACCGCCGGGTCGATGGCAGCCCACATGTCGGTCGCCACCGGGCCGGGCGCGATCGCGTTGACCCGGACGTGCGGAGCCAGCTCGCGCGCGAGGGTTTTCGTGAGGCCGATGAGGCCGGCCTTGGTCGCGCCGTAAGGAGCGCCGTGCAGCGAGCCCGCGACACCGCCGTCGCTGCTCACGTTGAGGATCGCGCCCCGCAGCGAAACAAGATCCGCGCGCAGCTCCTTGGCCAGGAAGGTCGGGGCGGTGAGGTTGATAGCAACGGCGCGCTCCCACGCTTCTCGGGTCAGCTCCTCGAGGGTGTACTCCTCGCCGATGCCGGCGTTGTTGACCAGCAGGCTCACCTGGCCCTGGGCGCGGGCTGCCTCGGCCACCGCCTTGACGCCTTCGAATGCCCCGAGGTCGGCCTGGACCCTCACCGCCTCGCCTCCAATGCCGGCGGCCTGCTCAACTGTCTCGACCGCCTGCGCCTCCTGCCTTCGATAGCTGAACACGACACGATAGCCGCGCCGGACGGCCTCGAGGACGAACGCGCGTCCGATCCCGCGCGAGCCTCCCGTGACCACGGCCAAAGGCGCCACGCCGGTCATCGATCAGTCTTTGACAAAGAGCTGACGCGGGAAGTCGGCGAGGACCTCATGGCCTGTGTCGGTGACGCGAAACGTGTCGCTGAGCTCGAATCCCCAGCCCTCCATCCACATGCCGAGCATGAGGTGGAAGGTCATGTTCGGCTCGAGCACCGTCATGTCACCTTCGCGAATGCTGGCCGTGTGATCGGCCCAGTTCGGCGGATAGTTCACACCGATCGAGTAACCGATGCGCGAGGGCTTGTTGAACCCGGCGCGGTTGATCGTCTGCCGCCAGGCCAGCTCGATGTCCTGGCAGAGGTTGCCCGGCTTGACCGTCGCGAGCGCCGCCTCCATGCCATCGGCCGTGGCTGCCGCCAGCCGCCTCATCTCGTCGGGCGGCTTGCCGAGGTAGACGGTCCTCGACATCGCGCAGTGATATCGGAGGCGGCAGCCGCTCAGCTCGAGGCACGTGGCCGTGTCTGTGCGAAAAGGCTGGTCGGACCATGACGCATGCGGCGTCGCCGCATTCTCTGCGCTCAGGATGGAAGGCGGGTTGGCCGGCGCGTCACCGCCGAAATCTTTTGTGCCGCGGATCTGCGCCTCTGAGATGAGCGCCGCGGCGTCGCACTGGCGGGTGCCGACCGACACCGCTTCGATCGCGACACGCATCACGCTCTCTACGATGCGCGCCGCCTGCCGCATGACATCGATCTCGCGATCCGATTTCACGGTCCGCACCCAATTGACCAGCAGGTCGGCGTCCACGAATCGGGCTTGGGGCAGCGTGTCCGTGAGTACCTGCAGGTTGCGAGCGGTGAAGAAGTACGCGTTGCCTTCGTAACCGATGCGCCCACGCGCGAATCCATGCTCGTCGAGCACACCGGCGATGTGCTGCATGGCGTGCTTGACGGGCGACTCGATGTAGTCGTCCGCGTAGCCGAGGATTTTGTCTTTCGGCAGCACGGTCGTCAGGATCGCGCTCTGCGCGTCCATGCCCCGTCCGATCCAGATTGGCGGCTCGGCCGTCATCGGCACGATCACGGCCTGGGGCACATAGAAGGACCAGGCGTCGTAGCCGGTCAGGTAGTTCATGTTCGCCGGATCGGTGACCAGCAGCACGTCGAGGGCGGCCTCCGCCATGCGCACCCGCGTCTTTTCCAGCCTCTGCGCGTACTCGTCATCGGGGAACGCCGCCATCCACCACCTCCACAGCCTGTTCTCGGCCGAGCAGCAGGCGCTCGAACACACGCTGGGCAACCTCGAGATCTTTGAGGTCGATCCACTCGTCCGGCCGGTGCGCCCCCTGCTCGATATCCCCCGGTCCGAACAGAACGCATGGTATCCCGGCCGTATGGACGAGGAAGCCCGCGTCACTGGCTGCTCGCCACGCCGCGATCCGGCGCGGGAGCTGCGCCGAGGCCATCGCGGCGCTCATCGACCGGATCAGGTCGTGCTCCTCGGGTATTTCGAACGCCAGGTAGTCCGGACCGGCCTGCACCTCGACTTCTAGCCACGGATGGTGAGCCCGCGTCCTCGCGATGGCCGCCTGCAGCTCGTCAACAACCTGCTCGCGGGTCTCGCCGGGGTTGACGCGCCGATCCACCTCGACCTCGCAGCGGTCCGGCACGACGTATGGGCGCGTGCCGCCGTGGATCGTGCCAACCGTGAGATTTGGAGGGCCGAACAGGCGATGGCGCCGAGTCGCCAATCCGTCGCCGAGAGCCTCCAGCTCGAGCACGAGCCGCGCCGCAGCAGTCACGGCGTTGTGCCCCAGCTCGGGTGATGAAGCGTGCACTGACGAGCCCTTCGCGACCAGGCGGTAATTCATCAGCCCGCGGTTGGCGACCACCAGGGCCATCGCGGTGGGCTCCGCCAGCACCGCCCAATCCGCCTCGACACCTCGCGCGATGAGCGCGCGCGTGCCCGCCGAGTCCTCCTCCTCGCCGACGACTGCCGCCAGCACCACGTCGCCCGCAGGTTTGGCGCCGCGAGCTCGCAGATCGAGGATCGCCCCGAGCATCGCGGCGAGACCGCCTTTCATGTCGCACGCTCCGCGGCCGTAGAGGCGACCACCGGCGACCTCGGCGCCGAAGGGATCACGCGACCAGCCCTCCCCCACCGGGACGGTGTCCAGGTGACCTGTGAGCAGCAGCCGCGGGCCCCGGCCGACCATCCAGCGTGCGATGACGTTGGGCCGTCCGGGCTCGACTTCTTGCATGTCCACCTCGAGGCCCGCAGCCTCGCACCGGCCGGCGAACGCTTGCGCGACAGCCTGCTCGTGGCCGGTGGCGGAGGGAATTCGAACGAGCAGCTCGAGGATCGATTGCGCTGAACCCGGCATCTCCTGCCGAGAGTGCCACAAGCTTGTGCTTCGAGGCTCAGGCGGCGTTAACGTCAGCGCATGCGCGTGCTGATGCTCAGCCAGGCCGACGTGGTCGAGCTGCTCGACCTGGGCCGGCTGTTGGACGCTCTCGAGCAGGGGTTTCGCGCGCTGAGCTCCGGCCGCGTCGAGGTGCCGGCCCGAACCTCCGTCAACGCGGAGCGGGATGGTTGGCTGGCGTCGATGCCGGGGTACGGAGCGGGCCTCGGTCTGGGTGTCAAGCTCGTGTCGGTGTTTCCGCAGAACCATTCGGCCGGATTGCCTTCGCACCAGGCGCTCATCACGCTCTTCGACCCGGCCACCGGTTCGCCGGTGGCGGTGATGGACGGCACACGCATCACCGCGATCCGTACTGCCGGCACGGCGGCGGTCTCAGTCAGGCACCTGGCCAGGAACGACGCCAGGGTTCTCGCGATCCTCGGCGCCGGGGTGCAGGGCCATGCTCACCTCGAGATCCTGCCCCTGGTGCGCAGGTTCGAGGAGATCCGCATTGCCTCGCGGACGATGGAGAGCGCCCAGCGCCTGGCGGAGCACGACCCGAAAGCCCACGCCGTCGAAAGCTACGAGGCCGCGGTGCGCGGCGCCGACGTCGTGGCCATGTGCACCCACTCGGGCACGCCAGTGATCAAGCGCGAGTGGGTCGGGCCAGGAACGCACGTCTCGTCGGTCGGCTTCTCGGCGCCCCATGGCGAGCTCGACCGCGGCTTGGCCGCGACGGCCAACCTCTTCGTCGAGTCGAGGGCGGCGGCCTTCCAGCCGCCTCCGGTCGGCTGCATGGAGCTGGTGGGGATGGATCTCGATCGAGCGACCGAGATAGGCGAGGTGCTTTTGCACGCCAGGCCAGGACGCCAGTCGGCCGAGGAGATCACCGTCTACAAGTCGATGGGCCACGCCGTCGAGGACCTTGCCGCATCGGGCCTCGTCTACAGGGAGGCGCTGGCAAAAGGAGCAGGGACTTTCGTCGAGCTCTGAGCGTCTTACTGCAGCGTCTTGCGAACTGCATCGACGACCCTCTGCAGAGAGGGCAGGTAGTAGTCCTCCAGAGAGGCGGCTGGAAACGGCACATCGAAAGCCCCGACCCGGGCCACGGGCGCGTCCAGGTCATAAAAGATCTGCTCCATCAGGGTCGCGGAGACTTCCGCACCGAAGCCCGCTGAAAGCGGCGCCTCGTGGACGATCACGCAGCGGCCCGTCTTCGCCACCTGGCTGCATAGGGTCTCGATGTCAAGCGGCACCAGCGTTCGCAAGTCGAGCACCGTCGCCGACACGCCTTCCTCGGCCAGCTTGTCGGCCGCCCGGAGGCAGAGCTCGACCGCGGCGCTCCAGGCGACCAGCGTGATGTGCTGACCCTCCCGAACCACCGCAGCTTTTCCGAACGGCACCGTGTAGGGGCCGTCCGGAACCTCAGCCCTTCCGGACCGGTACAGGCGGTCTGGCTCGCAGAAAAGAACCGGGTCAGGATCCCGGATCGCTTCAAGAAGGAGGCCTTTGGCGTCGTAAGGATTCGAGGGCATGACGATCTTGATCCCGGGGGTCTGCACGAACTGCGCCTCAATCGCGTCGGAATGGAACTCGGGGCTGCGAATGCCTCCCCCGAAGGGCGCCCGGATGGTGACCTGGCAGTTGTATCGCCCGCGCGAGCGCTGGCGGAACTTCCCGAGCTGAGGACCGATCTGATGGAAACCCTGGGCGGTGAAGCCAAGGAACTGAATCTCGGCCACCGGCACCATGCCCGCCAGGGCAAGGCCGAGCGACGCGCCGATGATGCTGGCCTCGGCGAGCGGAGTATCGACGACACGCTCCGCCCCGAAGCGTTCGACCAGCCCGCTCGTTGTCCGGAATACGCCGCCCAACTTGCCGACATCCAACCCGAGCAGCATCACCCGAGGATCGCTCTCCATCTCCTCGGCGAGGGCGTTGTTGATCGCCTCGACGATCGTGCGCTGCGGCATCTCAGCCGCGCCTTCCGTCAAGCAGCTCAGCTTTTTGCTGCACGACGCGCTCGGGCGGGTGCTCGTAGACGTTGGCGAAGACATCCTCCGGAGTCGGCGCCGGCGCCGCGAAGGCCATCTGCAGCGCCACCTCATTCTCACGTGTCAGCTCCTCCGTGAGCTCTGTCTCGCGCTTCTTATCCCAGAGGCCCAGGCCTGTCAGATACTTCTGGACGCGCTCGATCGGGTCCCGCTTTCGCGCCTCCTCGTGCTCCTTCGGGTCCTCGTAGCGCGATGGGTTGTCCGTGGTGTTGTGGAAGCTCATGCGATAGGTCACCGACTCGATGAGAGTGGGGCCTTCGCCTTTTCGCGCCCGCTCCACGGCGGCGACCGCGACGTCGTAGACGGCCATCACGTCATTGCCATCGACCTGGACGCCGGGGAACCCGTACCCGGCCGCTCGAAACGCAAAGCTCGTCGTCGCCGACTGGACGCGTCGCGATGTCGAGATCGCCCATTGGTTGTTCTGCAGGAAGAACACGATCGGCGATTTCGTGACGCCGGCCAGGTTGAGGGCCTCGTGAAAGTCACCCTCGGACGAGCCGCCTTCGCCGATGTACGCCATCACGACCGCGTCCTCGCCTCGGAGGCGCAGCCCCCAGGCGAGCCCCGTGGCCTGGGGCAGCTGGGCCGCGATCGAGACCTGCGTCGGCAGCACCCTGACACCGTCAGGTATGCGGGCGGGTGCGATCTTGCCCAGGTACTGCGCCGTGATGATCTCGAGCGGCAGGCCGTGATGGACGGTCGCCATCAGCTCGCGGTACTGAGGCACGATCCAGTCTCGGGTGGGATCCAGAGCCATGGCGGAGCCAACGATCGAAGCCTCCTGCCCCATCCCCGGAGAGAAAACACCGAACTGGCCCTGACGCTGCAGAGCGATGACCCTCGTGTCGTAGAGGCGGGACTTCATCATCCAGCGCAGCGCTTCCAGGAGGAATTCCTCTTCCATCCGCGGCTGCGCGCCGGCAGCGATCGTCCCGTCGGCCTGGAGAACGGAGTGTCGTTCCTGCACGGTCTTATTCTTGCTCAGCGCAAAGGCGGTCTCCGGTGCCCGCTCACCCGAACGCGAGGCGCGCCTGAGCCGCCGCGCGCTCTCCGCTCAGTGCCGCACCCTCCATGTTCGAGGCGAAGCTGTAGTCACCGCAGAAGTAGATGCCACCGACCGGCTCCGCCAGCTGATCGAACGTCTTCATCCGGCCGACGCTGTACAAGGGCATGCCCAGCGGCCAGCGCTGAACCTCCACTCGGACGACCCGATCGCGATACTCCGGGTGGAATCGGAAAAGGGCGCGCAGCGTGCCGGTCTTGATGGTGTGGTCCGGATCGTCCCAGACCACCCGGGCGGTCGGGTCGCCGACGATGTTGTGGAAGCAGCCGCCAACCTCGTCGAAGTCGCCGGGCGTCCTGATCACGAAGGCGTCCAGGTTGTACATGACGTCCGACCTGGCGCTGGTGAGCGGGTAACGGCTGGGCTGGGAGTCTTTCGGGCTCACGACGATGTTCGTTGTCATGAAGCGGCCATAGCGGACGGCGCCAAGCGCCTGCTGCTTCCAACCCGGGAGGTCTTCGATGACCCCTGCCGCCTGCGGCGCAGGCAGAGCCGAAATCACCTGCCGTGCCCAGACGCGGCGGCGACCACGATCGTCGTCGACGTCAACCTCGTAGCCATCCTGCGCGGGACGAACTGAAACCACTCGAGAGCGAAGTGAAAGCCGGCCGCCGATCGCGCGCGCGAGCGCTTTCGTGAACTCGTTCGTGCCCCCATCGAAAACGCAATCGCCACGGTCGTGCCTCCGCACCGGAACGTCGATCCACGGAGTGCTTCGCTGGTCGCCCCACAGCCAGAGCGCACCGTAGAGCGAAATTTCGACTGCCGAGCCCGAGTTCATGATCTGGCACCAGCGATCGAAGAACCGATGTGTGTCCGCGGACACGTCCCCCAGCCACTGGTCGAAGGGTTGGTCGTCGAGCTCGGGAAGCGTCGCGGGTCGGCGGTGCATCTGCTCGGCCGTGATCCTCTCGATGCACGACTCGATCTCTGTCCGGGTGTCGGGGTGGTCGGGATAGAGACCGCGCCAGTACTCGCCCAGGTTGTCGTCTCGGAGAAGCCTGGCGCCTACGGCGTCGGCCAGCTCGACCACCTTGACACGGTCCGTGGATACGTACTGAGCGCCGGTGTTGAGCCAGATGCCATCAGCTTGTTGAAGCGAGCGCGTCCGCCCTCCGACATAGTCGGCGGAGTCGAACACCTCCAGGTCCAGATCACGAAGGAGATAGGCCGCTGACAGGCCGGCCACCCCGCCGCCCAGCACCGCAAGATCGAGCCGCTCCATCAGCTACCCCCCCTCCTCTCTATCGCGCCGGCGCCGCGATTTCGGTGAGTCACGTGCGCCGTGGAGGCCACCTGTACGATACCCGCATCCGGGCATGGATTGAGCCTGGGCTGGAGCCACAAGCACCGTATCGCGGAAGCAAAGGGTGGCAAGAAAGGGATGGGAGAGTTTCTCCAGTACACGGTGATCGGGCTCACGGTTGGGTCCTTCTATGCCCTGGTGGCGCTCGGCTACACGATCGTCTACGGCATCATCCGGCTGATCAACTTCGCCCAGGGAGACCTGTCGATGGTGGGCGCCTTCCTCGGGTGGACCCTGCTGGTGTCCTTCGGCCTCGACCGACTGCCCCTGTACCTGGCCCTCATCATCGCGTTCGTCGTGCCGATGCTCGGGACGGCGGTTGTCAACCTCGGTATCCTCCAGTTCGCATACAAGCCGCTGCTTAAGCGATCGCTGCTGGCGATCCTGATCACGGCGCTCGGCATGTCCCTTCTTCTGCAAAACACTGCGGAGTTGATCTGGGGTCCCCGTATCGAGGCCTACCCGCCCAACCTGCTGCCCTCAACCGGCTTCTTCATGGGCCCCGTACACGTCACATACGTCCAGATTGCCCTCGCCTTCGTGAGCCTCCTTCTGATGGGAGCCATGGTCCTTTTCATCCAGGGCACGACGGTCGGCACCGCCATGCGCGCGCTGGCGGTGGACCACGACGCCGCCCGCCTCATGGGCATCAACGTCGACGGCGTCATCCGACTCGCCTTCGTGCTCGGCGCCATGCTAGCGGCGGCCTCGGGCGTGATGCTCGGCCTCTATTACGTCCAGATTCAGTTCACGCTGGGCTTCCTGCTTGGACTCAGGGCCTTCACCGCCGCCGTCATTGGCGGCATCGGGAACATTCCCGGGGCGATGGCGGGCGGCATGTTGATCGGCCTACTGGAGTCCTACACGACCGGCTACCTCTCGGGCAAGTGGAAAGACGTGATCGTGTTCGGCGTCCTGATCACGGTTCTGATCGTCAAGCCCACGGGCCTGTTCGGCGAGCGCGTGGCGGAACGAATGTGATCGACCGGCTGGCCAACCATCGCGTGGCTCGCACGTACGTCGCGACCCGCGATCAGCTGGCCCGGCTCCCGTTCTGGGTGCGAGTCATCGTGATCCTCGGCGCGGTGGGTGGCTCCGTGCTGGCGAACGGCGACGACTACGTGACGGCCGTCGGCGTCTCGGTTGCAACGTACGCGATGCTCGGGCTGGGCCTCAACATCGTGGTCGGCTACGCGGGCCTTCTGGACCTCGGCTACGCCGCCTTCTTCGCGATCGGCGCTTACACGAGCGCGCTGCTGATGACGCAGGCCCACTGGAACTTCTTCGCCACTCTGCCGCTGGCGGTGCTCTTCACCGGCACGGCCGGAGCGATCCTCGGGTATCCGACGCTGCGCCTCCGCAGCGACTACCTCGCCATCGTGACGCTGGGCTTCGGCGAGATGACCCGCATCACCTTTAACAACTGGGACTACGCGGGCGGTCCGAACGGCATCCTGCAGATTCCCTGGCCCAATTTTTTCGGGTACGAGCTGAACACGCAGGGCGATTTCTTCATCGTCGGCCTCGCCCTCCTTGCCGTCGCGATGATCTTCGCCCAGAACCTCGACCATTCGAGGCTCGGACGAGGCTGGGTCGCCATCAGGGAAGACGAATTTGCGGCCGAATCGGTCGGCGTCCCCTCGCTGCGGCTGAAGCTCTTCGCCTACGTGATGGGCGGGATGTGGGGCGGTCTCGCGGGTGCCTTCTTCGCCACCCGCATCGGCGCCATCGACCCGACGAGCTTCACGTTCCAGCTATCGGTGCTGGTCCTGATCGTCATCGTCCTCGGTGGCATCGGCAGCCTGCCCGGGGTGATCGTGGGGGCGTTGGTGGTGGTGGCGATGCCCGAGGTCCTGCGCGAGTTCGCCGACCGGCGGCTGCTCATCTTCGCGGTGCTCCTGATCGGCATGATGCTCGTGCGGCCGCAGGGCCTGTGGCCCCGCATCCGGCGTAAGCCGAAACCTTTCTACGGCCTGGAGGAAGAGGAGTCGGAAGACGTCGCCGACAAGATCTTGCGGGAGCACCAGGTCCAGATGGAAGAGAGGGATCGCCGGCACGCGGCGGCCGGCCGGCAGGTGCCCCAGAGAGGCGAGGCGCTGCTCGAGGTCGAGGGTGTGGTCCAGCAGTTCGGCGGCCTGCGCGCGGTCGACAACGTCACTTTCGAGGTTTATCGCGGAGAGATCTTCAGCATCATCGGCCCCAATGGCGGCGGCAAAACCACCCTCTTCAACTGCATCACCGGTGTACAGAAGCCAAAGCGCGGAAAGATTCGATTTGACGGCCGGTCGGTAGTCGGCCTCCGCCCGCACGTGATCGTCTCGCGCGGCATCGGCCGCACGTTCCAGGGCATCCGGCTCTTCAAGCAAATGGCGGTGTTCGAGAACGTGATGGTCGGTCTGTACCCGCGCCACCGCACGATGACGTGGCAGGCGATGCTCCACACGCCCGGCGAGCGAAACGATGAGGTTCGCACGCTGCAGGAATCGCGCCGCTGGCTTGGGTTTGTGGGCCTGGAGTCGGTCGCCGGCCGGCTGGCGACCGAGCTGTCCTACGCAGACCAGCGCCGGGTCGAGATCGCGCGCGCTCTCGCCGCGCACCCGCATCTCGTGCTCTTCGACGAGCCTGCGGCCGGCATGAACCCGACCGAGAAGCTGGAGCTCGTCGGCATCATCCGAAAGATCCGAGACCTTGGGATCACCGTGGTCCTGATCGACCACGACATGTCGCTCGTGATGCGGGTCTCGGACCGTATCGCGGTGCTCGACCACGGAGTTCTGATCGCGATCGGCAAGCCGGCCGAGATCCAGCAGAACCCTTTGGTCATCGAGGCTTACCTCGGCCGTGAGGAGGACCTGGTCGAAGAGCAGGCCGAGGGAGCTTAGCCTTGGCGCTTCTCGAGATCAACGACCTCCATGTCTTTTACGGCAACATCGAAGCCCTGAAGGGCATCTCCCTGGCGGCCGAACCCGGCCAGATCGTGGCCATCCTCGGGGGCAACGGCGCCGGCAAGACCACGACGCTGCGGACCATATCCGGGCTGCTCCGGCCGCGCACCGGCTCCATCACATACCGCGGCAAGAGCCTGATCGGCATCCAGGCGCACCTCATCGTTGGGCTCGGCTTGAGCCATGTCCCCGAGGGCCGGCGCATCTTCAGCATCCTTACCGTCGAGGAAAACCTCAACCTCGGTGGCTACCTGATCCGATCCGACCGAAAGCTGGTCGGTGAGCGCAAGGCCTCGATCTACACATTGTTCCCAAGGCTGGCCGAGCGGCGGACGCAGCTGGCGGGGACCTTGTCCGGAGGCGAGCAGCAGATGCTGGCGATCGGCCGGGCGTTGATGTCGGGCCCCAAGGTGCTGATGCTCGACGAGCCGTCCCTCGGGCTTTCGCCGATCCTGGCTCGAAGCGTGTTGAAGACAGTGCGCGAGATCGCGAACCGAGGCACAGCGGTGCTGCTCGTGGAGCAGAACGCGCGCCAGGCTCTTGCCATCGCCGACCGGGCCTACGTAATCGAGGTCGGGCGGGTCGTGCTCGAAGGCGAAGCGGCGATCCTCGCCGGGGACGAGAGGGTGCAGAAGGCATACCTCGGCGGCTTCGAGGCGGTCGGCGCAGGCTGAGGTGCCGCCGAGACGAAATGAGGGGCGCTCGAAGCGCCCCTCACCAAAGTTCGAGTCAGCTGACCGAGATTAGGTCGACGCGACCCAGTTCCCGTTCTGGCGGATCGCGATCGGAGCGAAGGCCGGGGGGTTCCCTTTGGCCTGCACGGCCAGGAATTCCGGCGCGGGCCGATCCCCCTTGTTGTCGAAGTGGATCGTGCCGGTGATGCCGTCGGCGATGTTGACAGCGTGGAGCGCGGTGTTCAGGGACTTCGCGTCGGTCTTGCCGCCGTTGTCCTTCAGCGCCTGCGCGAGCGCCATCATGCCGTCGTACTCGTAAGACGAGTAGTCGCCGGGCGCGCCCCCGTACTTGGCCTTGTAGGACGCCGTGAAAGCGTCGTTCTTGGCGTTGTGGATGAACTCGGTCGTGGGCAGCGTATTGATGGTGATCCCGGGGTTGGTGATGGCCGCACCGGCGACCTTCAGTACGCTGGGGTCGGCGTCAGCGGAGTCGCCGTTCAGCTTGTACGCGGGCGCCAGGGAGACATACTCCTTGGCGAGCAACCCGAACTCCGGGTAGTAGCCGGTGTAGAACAGGACGTCCGGGTGGGTGCTGCCGATCCTGACGAGGGCGGCGGTGTAGTCCTTCTCACCCGGCGTGATGGCGTCGAAGTAGGTGACCGTCATCCCGGCGCCGGTGGCCGAGGACTTGGCGGAGTCCGCCACGCCCTTGGCGTACGTCGTGTTGTCGTGGAGGATCGCGATCTTCGAAGCCTTGAGCCACTGCTGCATGAAGCTCACGTCCGCGGGCGCTTCGGCATCGTCACGGCTGACCATGCGGAACACGTTGTCGTAGCCCTGGTCCGTGAACTTCGGGTTGCTTGACGCTGCGGTGATGAACGGCAGGTCGCCACTCCGGCGCAGGATGTCGCTTTCGGGAATCGACGCTCCGGAGCAGTAGCCGCCGACGATGGCGATGATGCCCTGCGTGAGGAGCTTCGACGCTGCCTGGGTGCCCTGCTGCGCGTCGCACGCGTCATCCTCCGAGAACCCCTGCAGCTTGCGGCCGTTGATGCCGCCCGCCGCGTTGATGTCCGCGATCGCGAGCTCGCCGGCATTACGGATGGCGGTGCCGGGGTCGGCGTAAGCGCCGGTGAACGGACCTGTGATGCCGACCTTGATCGGCCCGGAAGAACCGTTGTTGGAACTGGTACCGCATGCGGCAAGCAGCAGCGCGCCGCACGCGGCAATGCTGGCTGCCAGGAATCGCCCTTTTACCATCGGTTGCCCTCCCAACTCGATACCTGCCCAGGCAATGCTTGGAACTGCTTCACGCCCAAGCCGATCCCGGGGCACCTTGCCTGCCGCCATCTTCCCGGCAGGCCGGGGCGAGAGTGCGCCGGCGGCACGCGACTACTCCATCGCCAGACACGGCAAGTATCGGTACCCCTCATGTGACTGTCAAGCAAGCTCAATCTAGACTTTGCCCCAGGCGGGTCGGCAACAGCGAGCGAGGAGGGTTTGAATGACGCCCGGACCGGAACCAAGGCTGCGTGTCATCTGGACCGACCCGGTTACCGGTCGAAAGGGATATGCCGTCATCGACAGGATGGTCAACGGGCTGGCTGGAGGCGGAACGCGCATGCGCTCGGGCGTTTCGCTCGAGGAAGTTGAGCGTCTCGCGCGCACGATGTCGTACAAGAACGGCGCTTTCAATCTCCCGGGCGGGGGTGCCAAGGGCGGGCTCGACATCGACCCCCATGACCCCCAAGCTCGCGGAATGCTGTCGCGCTACGTGCGCGCCATGCGGCCTCTGTACCTGAGCGGCTGGGGCACGGCGGAGGACCTCGGCGTGACACAGGACCTGCTGGGCGAGGTGTTCGCGGAGCAGGGCTTGGGTCTGACCGTGCAGGCGATGCTCGACCGATCGGGAAATTCGCAAGCAGCCGGTCGCCGGATCAGCCAGGGCCTGGCCATCCAGGTGGACGGTATCGGGCTTGCCGATTGCATCGGCGGCTACGGTGTCGCCGAGGCGGCGGCAGCCTGCGTCGATTACAAGGGCTGGGACATGTCCGAAATGCGGGTCGTCGTGCAGGGGTTCGGCTCGATGGGGGGCTCCAGCGCCCGTTACCTGGCTAAGCTCGGGGCGAAGGTGGTGGGCGTGGTCGATGTCAACGGCGCTGTCACCAATCCGGACGCGCTCGACGTCGAGAGGTTGCTCAAGTCGCGCAACGCGTTGGGAGAGATCGACCGCTCAGCGCTGGGATCTGGAGACCGCGAGAGCCCGGGCGAGAGGTGGCTCGAGATCGACACAGACATCATCGTGCCGGCCGCGGTTGCCGATGTCATCACGGCGGACAACGCAGCCCAGGTCAAAGCACGAATGGTCGTGGAAGCGGCCAACATTCCGACGACCGACGACGCCCAGCGCCGGCTCTACGAGCGGGGCGTTGTCGTCATCCCCGACTACGTTGCCAATGGCGGCGCGAATGCGTGGTGGTGGTGGACGCTCCTGGGTGTCATCGAGGCGGACGCCGACCAGGCTTTCAAGCACGTCTCAGAGGTGATGCGCGACACAGTTAAAGGCATGCTCGAACGGGCGGACGCCAGTGGCGTATCTCCACGGGAGGCCGCCGACCAGCTCTCGATGCAAAATCTCGACGATCTGGCCGAGAAGCTTGGCGAGGACGCCTCGGAGGTCCCGCTCGAGCCGGTCAAGGCCTAGCCGGCTAGCCTTCGGTCTTCCTGTCCCAGTCGAAAGGCCACAGCACGAAGAAGCCGACGGTGCCCGCGCGTCCCCGGTACGTGACCTTGGCCCCGTTGGGGATCAGGACGGCCTCCCCCACGCCGGCCTTGACGCTTCCCCCTTCACCAACGATCTCCAGCTCGCCTGATTGCACGAACAGCACCTCGTCGTAGCTCAGCGTCCAGTCGGCGAACTCCGCATCCTTCTCGAACCGCATATACCCGCCGCCGAGCTGCGTGGTGCCGGCATGCGTGATCGCACGCGACAGCTCGAGGCCTGGCACCAGCTCGGAGAACGGAAGATCGCCGTCGGTCAGCAGTTTCGCCGTCTTGTGTCCAGCCACCGCGCCCTCCCACCGTCATCGGATCGCAACGCCTCGCGAGTGCTAGGCGTTCACCAAACGTTAGGCGGATCGAGCCATGAAAATAGCGACATGGACCCCCGCGCGGCTGAGCTCCTCGGGCGGCCGATCATCGGGCAGCTCGGATTCCACGGCCTCGACGGCTACCCGCACGTACTTCCGGTCTGGTTTGAGTACCGCGACGACGAGCTCCTGATCGCGAGCCCTCCCGCCGCATATAAAGGACGCGCGATGGCGAAGGACGGCCGCGCCGCGCTGTCGGTCTCGACAGTTGAAAGGCCCTATCACATAGTCAGCGTCGTCGGTGACGCCACAGTCGAACGGCTGTCCGAAGCGGAGCGAATCGAGTTCGTGACCGCGATCGCCGCCCGCTACCTCGGCCCCGAAGGGGGCCGCCAGTACGTTCAGGCCTGGATCCGCGGTGGCCATCCGGGCGACGGCGAGCTCATCCGCCTCCGGCCGCTGAAAATCAACTTCTACCTGAGCTAGCCATGAAAGCTATGGTGATCGGCGCCGGCGTCGTCGGCGTCACGACCGCGTATTACCTCGTGAAATCGGGCCACGAGGTGACAGTGGTCGAGAAGGAGTCCGAGGTGGCGACCCTCGCCAGCGCCGGCAATGCCGGCCTGATCGCGCCGGGGCATTCTTTCGGTTGGGCGTCGCCATCGGCGCCCAAAGAGCTGCTGCGCTCGCTGACCATCGAGGACACCGCGCTCCGAGTCAACCCGTTCAAGGCTCCAGGCATGGGCATGTGGGGTATCAAATTTCTGCGGGAGTGCACCGCCGAGCGGGCGGTCAAGAACACTCTGGTCAAGCTGCGGCTCGCGCAGTACAGCCAGCGCATGCTGGACCAGATCGCAGCCGATGAGCACATCGACTATGACGACATCCACGAGGGGCTCCTCTACATCTACCGAGACCCCAAGCGTTTCGAGGCGGGCATCGAGAAGATGAAGCTCGTCCAGATGCACGGCCAGAAGCAGGATGTTCTCGACGCGGACGGTGTCGTCGAGGCCGAACCAACCCTCGCTCCTGTTAAGCACAAGCTGGCCGGCGCGATCTACGGGGTCACCGACTCGAGCGGCGACAGCGTGAAGTTCACGCGTGCGGTGCAGGCTTCGTGTGAACGTATGGGCTCTCGATTCCTCTTCGGCCGAGGCGTGCGGAAGCTGATCGCCGGCAACGGCAAGGTGCATTCCGCGGTGATGGAGGATGGCGACTCCCTCGCCGCCGACGTGTTCGTGCTTGCCGCCGGGGTCCAGAGCCCGAGGATCGCGCGCACCGTCGGGATCGGCCTCCCGATCGCGCCGGCGAAGGGCTACAGCGCAACGTTCCCGGTGAAGGACAACGGCGGGCGATTGATGCGGGTCGGCGCAGTCGACGAGCAGCTGCTCGTCGCGTGGTGCCGCATGGGAGACCGGCTGCGGATGACGTCGAGCGCCGAATTCACAGGCTATGAGACGACTTACACGGAACGCGACCTGCGGATGATCCGCAAGTTGGCAGCCGACCTGCTGCCGGATGCCGCCGACTACGACAAAGGCACGTACACCGCCTGCAACCGGCCGATGACGCCCGACGGGCCTCCGATTCTGGGCACAGCCAAGCATGACAACCTGTACTTCAACAGCGGTCACGGCCACATGGGCTTCACCATGGCCTGCGGATCGAGCCGGATCGTCGCCGACCTGATCGACGGCAAGAGTCCCGAGATCCCGGTCGAGGGGATGACGCTGACCTCGCGGCCTTAGCCTCGCTCAGCCGATCACGAGCTCCCCGTTGTCGTCCGCGAGCACCAGCTCGGCGACGCCGTCGACCGCGGCCTCGCGCACCTCATAGAGATCCGAATCCCCAAGCAGCACCTCGAGCTGCCGGCGGATCCGGCCCGGATCGCGGGCGCCGACCACGACGCGGCGCAAGGCGGTCGTGCCACCCCTGTGCCCCGCCTCGGCCTCACCCGGATGCAGGCCGTCGGGGATTCGCCATTCGATGACGAATGGGATGGCGCTCGGCTCCCCACCCGTCTCGACGTCCTGCGTCCGCCAGCTCAGCACCCGGCCGTCGGGACGGTTCCGCGAGCCTTCGATCACGGGCGGCAGATTCCAGCCGGCCGCCCGAAGCTTACCCCCCAACCCCTCCAGGCTCTGTGTCCTCAGCGCCCAGGCGACAAACGTCCTGCCATCTTTCAGCGCATCCGCCAGCCGCCGGCCGAGCCGGCTTCCCTCAGCCTCATGGGGATCGACGATCGCGATCAGCTCCAGGTACTGCGAACCAAGCGGCACGATCATGTTGGCGGTGCCCACATTCGGGTGGCGCCCGCCGGAGACGCTTTGCAGACCGAAGCGCTGGTGCAGCCTCCTCGCGCCTTCCTCCAGGTCGGCGACCGGGAGCAAGACGTGGTCCACGACGGTCGGCGGATCGAGGCCCTTCGTGGACTGGGAGAAGTCAGGCATTCGATTCCCCTCCCGGTTCCCACTTGCGGACGGCCGACGCCGGCATGTGCGGCCCGTGAATCCCCGCGCCCGGCCAGGGCCCCGGTGTCTCGTCCGGTAGATCGAACGGCTCGCCTTCCTCCTTGAAGATTCGCATGCCCCGCGACTGGTAGTTCGCGAGCGCGTTCGGTGAGTCGAGAGTGCACGTGTGCACCCAGACCCGAGCCGCCCCCATCGCAAAGGCGCGCTGGATGGCTGTGGTAAGCACCCACCCGCCAAGCCGCCTGCCGATGAACGCCGGCAGCACCCCGAGATAGGCGATCTCAACTTCGGGCTCGGTGATGCCGTCGAGCTCGAAGTAGCCGGCAGGCGTGCCCTCCTCGTACAGCACCCAGGTCTCTACACGCGGGTGGCTCAGCCTCGCGAGCCATTGTTCGTACGTCCACCCGAGTCGCATGGTCCAGAACCAGTTGCCGCCGGCGGCGGTGTACAAGAACCGCCCGAGCTCCGGTGATGGCCTAACAGCCCGGCGAAACTCGAGCGGTCCAGGCGGCATGGCAGCAGGCTGGAGCTCGGCGGGGTTGGTCATCTCGAGGCTCCACGTCGTCATGTGCGCGCGCACCGTCGCAGCATGCCACTGTCGTGGGTCAGAATGACAGCGATGCGGTTGTACCGCGACCCGGAAGTTCCCGGGCGCCTCGACTTCGATCGTGGCTTCTACCGCCGCATCGCCGAGGCCGTCGACGGCAGGCGGCGCGTGCACGACCACATCGTTCCGATCCGCAGCGGCTACGCCTGGCCTGTCAAGGCCGGATCGGTGGTGCGCATCGTCGCTGTCGAGGGACCCCAGGTGTGCGACCTCAACCTGTGGCATCGGGACAACCCACGCGAGCGCTTTTGGGCCGCGCGGACGCGTCAGCTGCAGGGCGCGCATGTCACGACGTTCGACCGGTTGTGGTCCTGCCTGCCCTATCTGCGCCCGATGGTCACAATCACCAACGACACGCTGTCGACCGAACCGACCGCGAACGGCGGCCGCTGCCACGACTTGCTGGGCAGTCGCTGCGACCCATACCTCTACAAGCTCCTCGACGACCGCGACTACGACGTCACGTGCCACGCCAACCTTTCGCGAGCGATCGCCCCGTACCACCTGAACGAGCTCGACGTGCATGACGTCCTGAACGTGTTCCAGGTCACCGGCCTCGATCCAGTTCACGAGATCTACTTCATGGAGCCCAGCCCAGCGATCAAAGGCGACTTCTTCGAGTTCTTTGCCGAGATCGATCTCCTGTGCGCGATCTCGACGTGCCCGAGCGGCGATCTATCCGAGTGGGGCTGGGGCCCCGAAGGCGCGGACCCCGTCGCAAACTGCCGGCCGCTCGGCGTGGAGGTTTACGAGCTGGAGGGCGAAATGCTCAAGGGCTGGACGCCGCCTGAGCCAGTGCGTGTGAAGTCGGTCTATCAAACCTCTGGCTAGGGCCAGAGATCCGAGCGCACCTGCCGGCTCCTCGGTTTCGTCGGTCGACTCCACCATTGACGACGCTCGAGTAAGTGCGCGCTCGGCCGGTCGCTGCGCAGTGAGAGCCTGGCAGCAAATCGACGATTATCATTCCCGGAGCTATCACAGCCTCGCCCCGGCCGCCTGCGACTCGTGTTCTCGGCGGCCCGACCCTGGTTCTGCTGGCCGCGGCTGGTTGTTTCATGATCAGCTTCCAAACACTGCTCCCCGTGGTTCCGGTGTTGCTGGAACGGAGCGGACCGCACGGAGCCGCCGGCGCCGGCACCGCGGCCCTGTTTATCGGCACCGTCGCCGGCGAGCTCTTAACGCCATGGGTGATGTCTTTTTGGAGTCCTAGGCGCCTTCTGATCGGCGGAAACCTGCTGATCGCGGTGCCGAGCCTCGTGTACCTGTTTCCGGATGCACCCGCGGCGCCGATGCTCGCGGCCGCAGCAGTCCGAGGCTTCGGCACTGGCGTTGCCATCGTCATCTGCATCGCACTGCTGGCTGAGCTGGCACCCTCGAATCGGCGCGGGAGGTCGATCGGGTACTTTGGATTGGCGACAGGCATTCCCAGCATCGTTGTTCCATCGATCGGGGTCACGTTGCTGGCCACCGGTCATGGCGGTGTGGCTGCTGTCATTGCTTTCATGAGTGCCTTGGGAGCGGCTTTGCTCGCGCTCCGCCTGCCGAGCCACAAGGCGGCCGAGAGCGGAGTCGCGACCAACATGCTTGCCGAGATTCGCCGACCGCGACTGCTGGCCATGTTCGTCGGGTTCGCCCTGGTCAGCTGCACCTTCGGGGGCGTCATTACCTACACGCCGGTAGCGCTGCCTTCGACGGGTGTTGGATCGGCTGCTGTCTTTCTCATCGTCTCAGGAGCCGCACGTGCAGGCGGCCGGTGGGTCTCGGGCGTCGTCGGGGATCATCGGCCCATCCGGCTTGTGCTGATAGGCGGCTTGGGGCTGATGGCCGTAGGCTTGATCGCGCTCGCGGTTCGCAGCAGTCCGATCGCGGTCTTGATCGCCGCTACCACGTACGGAATGGGGTATGGGGCGATACAGACCGGTTCGTACCTTGCATTGGTGGCACGCAGCGGCCGCTCTGACTGGGCAGTGACCAGCGCACTTTGGAACAGCGCCATAGACATCGGCGCCTCGGCCGGGGGGATCATGGTTGGCGTGTCGGCGGCGGTCTACGGGTATGCGACCGCCGTCTGGGTCATGCCAATCGTGCTGTTGATGTCGTTACCACTTCTCTGGTCTGCGGGGAGATCGAACGCGAGCGCTGCGGGCGCTCACGCAGCCGTGTAGCCGCCGTCCACTGCAAGCGTGATGCCGGTTATGTGCTGAGACTCGTCGCTCGCCAAGAACAGGATCGCGTTGGCGACATCGATTGGTTGGGCCATCCGGCCCTGAGGTATTGCAGCCACAACCCCTTTCTCGAACGTGACCGGATCGTCGTGATCATCGATCCAGGTGCGCACCAGCGGCGTGGCTGTAAGGCCAGGCGCCACAGCGTTGACCCGTATGCCCTGGTCCGCCCACTCGATTGCCGATGCCCTTGTCAGCGACAGAAGTGCTCCCTTTGCCGCCGCGTAGAGACCCATTGTCGGCACTCCGACGGAGGCATTGCGCGACGTCAGATTGATGATGGATCCGCGACGCCTCTCGAGCATCCTGCGGGCGGCCTCACGTTGCATCAGAAACGCCCCGATGAAGTTCGTGTCAAGCACGCGCCGCACGTCCGCTTCTGATGTGTCCAGGATCGGGCTCACCCAATCCATCGCTGCGTTGTTCACCAAGACATCCAGCCCGCCCCAACTCTCCGCCAGATCGATCGCCGTCCTGGCCGTCGCTTCGCTCGCGACGTCTCCGGATATGAACCTGGTCGCATCCGGACCAAGCTCGGCCACCAGTTGTTCTCCAGGTCCTGCACGGCGGGCGACGATGACCACCCGTGCACCTTCGCTGACGAATAGCCGGACGGTGGTTTCCCCGATGCCGCTTGTCCCGCCGGTAACGATGGCAATCTTGCCTGTGAGCCGGCCGCTCACCCTCGTACTGCACCATCTCGCCGATTCCGGGCGAGCAGGGCAAGAAACTCGTACACGATGTTGGCTGCGACGAAGGATGTGTTTTCGGCCACATCGTATTCCGGGATGACTTCGACAACGTCGAAGCCGACGTAATTGATTCCCGCCAAGCGGCGTAGCAGCGATTGGGCCTCCCAGGTGGTGAAGCCCCCGATTTCCGGAGTCCCTGTAGCCGGCGCAAATGCGGGATCGATGAAGTCGATGTCAAACGAGAAAAACACCTTGCTATCGGCGACGCGCGCTGCGATCCGATCGGCGACTGCAGCCATCCCCAGCTCGTGCGCCTCGACGGCGGTGACTACCTCCATCCCCATCTCGCGAGGAATCTCATAGTCGCGTTCTGAGTAGACCGGGCCGCGCAGGCCGACCTGAATCGAGTGCGACGGGTCGATCAACCCTTCCTTGACCGCGTGATGGAACGGGGTGCCGTGCGTGTGAGGCATGCCGAAATACGCTTCCGAGGTGTCGCTGTGGGAGTCCAGTTGAATCAGGCCCACTCTTCCTTTCACCTCAGCCAGCGCTCGCAGTTCCGGCAGGGCGATTGAATGGTCCCCTCCGAGGCCGATAGGTATGACACCGGCCCGCAGCACTTCCAAGAGGCCGGCGGTTATGCGGCGCTGGGATTCATCGGCGTAGCCCGGCACAACAGGCAGATCACCGTAATCAACCACTGACAAATGCTCAAAGACGGCCACGTTGCTTCCGCTGTGGTACGGGCGCATAAGAGCTGAGGCACTGCGGATGTGCTCCGGGCCGAATCGAGCCCCTACGCGGTAGGTCCCTCCGGTGTCAAATGGGATGCCAACCACTGCAACGTCGACATCCTGAAGATCTATCACGTGGGGAAGCCGGGCGTAAGTTCGGACCCCAGAAAATCGCGGCGAAATCTTCGAGTCGGCCGGACCGTATTTCGGCAACCCTTGACGCCTTGTCTTTCGAGCTTTCGTCACGTGGACATTTTCTGTACAGGCACGGTCAGACAATAGCGGTTCAGGATGAGGTTGCCGCCTCGTTCCTGCGAAGCGGGCGACTATCCTTGGCTGATGGAATCCGACGGGCTAAAACGTAGCGAAGCGAGCCGGCTGTACGAGCTGGATAGGACCCACTGGCTCCATCCGCAAGGCGACCTGGACGCGCCCGCGGGCAGCGTACCGCAACTGATCTTCGCCGGCGGTCGAGGCGCAACCCTCACTGATATCGACGGACGCGATTACATCGACGGCATGGCGTCGCTGTGGAACGTGAACGTTGGCTACGGCCGAACCGTGCTTGCCGACGCCGCCGCCGAGCAGATGAAAGCTCTTGCGTTCAGCTCCGCATATGGCGGCTTCGGCACCGCACCGGCGATCCAGCTGGCCACCAAGCTGGCAGAGCTGGCTCCCGGCGACCTGGAGGTGACGTATTTCGCGTCTGGCGGCGCCGAGGCAAACGACACGGCCTACAAGATTGCCCGGCTTTACTGGAAGCTGCGCGGGGAGCCTGGTCGCGTGAACATCGTCTCCCGGATTCGCGACTACCATGGCCTCACTTACGGCGCCACCAGCGCGACAGGCCTTGCCAACTTCTGGAAGGGTTTCGAGCCGCTCGCGCCAGGCTTCCTTCACGCTCCTTCACCCGACCCATACAGGTATTCGGGAGAAGGTTCTGCCGGCGCGGGTTATGTACAGGCGCTGGAGCAGGTCGTGTTGGACGCCGGCCCGCAGACCGTGGCCGCGGTCGTCGTGGAACCGGTGCAGGGCGCTGGTGGCGTGATCGTGCCTCCGAACGATTACTTTCCACTGCTGCGCAAGCTTTGTGACAAGTACGGATTGCTTTTGATCGCAGACGAGGTGATCACAGGGTTCGGACGAACTGGCCGCTGGTTTGGAATGGAGAACTGGAACGTCAATGCGGACTTGATGATCTTCGCCAAGGGAGTGACAAGCGGCTACCTGCCGCTCTCGGGCGTGATGCTCACTCACGCGATCCACGACACGTTGAAGTCGGTCAAGGGACCGTTCGCCCACGGGTTCACTTACAGCGGCCATCCCACCGCGTGCGCGGTCGGGCTCCGGAACTTGCAGATCATCGAAGAGGAGCGCCTGGTCGAGCGTGTTGCCGAAAACGGAGCGCACCTCCAGCGGCGGCTGCAGGAGCTCCGGTCCCACGAGATCGTCGGCGACGTGCGAGGGCTTGGGCTGATTGCCGGTGTCGAGTTCGTTCGTGACAGGGAGTCGAAGCAGCTGTTCGACCCTGTCTCAGGCGTTGCTCGCCGGGTCTGGCTGGCGGCTATGGAGAGCGGCGTCATATTTCGCCCACTCGGGGGCGACGTCATTGCGACTTCACCGCCCTTCGTGATCACCATCAAGGAGATCGACCGCCTTGTCGAGGTGCTCGATGCAGCTATCAGCACCGTATCGAAACAGCTCAAGTCGCACGCTTAGGGGGCTCTTGAACGCGGGGGCCACATCGACGATGCCTTTGAGGTGCACTCACATCGAGAGGGGTTCACGGTTTGCTACATGAACTACTACAAGCCAGCGTGATTCTTGTCCCGTCCGACAGTATTGCGCTGTGCGCACGATCGTCCTTGTTGAGGGGGTGACCGACGAGCTCGCTTTGACGCTGGCCGCCCGGCGATTGGGACGCGACCTCAAAGCCGAAGGCGTGTCCGTCGTTCCGATCAATGGCGCCCACGCCATCAGCCGGTTCTTGCGGCAGCTGGCTGCCGAGGAACCTGCAGCCAAGCTCGGCGGCCTCTATGACGAGGGCGAAGAGGAAGTCATCCGAGCGGCGCTGGAGCGGGCCGGCTACGGTCCAAACCTTGATCGCAGCCGGCTGGAAGGGGTTGGGTTCTTCGCCTGCATAGCCGACCTGGAGGACGAGCTGATTCGAGCCGCGAGCGAAACCAGCCTATCAAGGCTCATCGAGCTCGAGGGCGACGCGCAGCCATGGCGTACCTTCCGGAACCAGCGCGCGTGGCACGGCCGCCCGGTGGATCAGCAATTCCGCCGCTTCATTCGGAGCGTGTCGGAGCGCAACAGCCGATATGTCCGGGCCATCGTCGAGACCATCGATCCATCCCGGCTGCCTCGGCCTTTACGACTGCTCCTGGATTACGTTGAGCCCCGACGAGCTTGAGAGTAGAAATTGCCGAAGCGAGCCGATTAACTCGCTACCATTCGACGCCCTAAGGAGGGCTCATGCGAGAGATCGACACCGACTATCTGGTGGTGGGCGGCGGAGCGTCGGCCATGGCGTTCACGGACGCCTTGCTCGCCGCTTCGGACGCGCGAGTGGTGCTCGTGGACCGGCGGCACCGGCCGGGCGGACACTGGCTCGACGCGTATCCGTTCGTCCGGCTCCACCAACCGTCGGCGGTCTACGGGGTCAGCTCGCGGCCTCTGGGCCACGACCAAATCGACGAGTCGGGATCCAATGCGGGTTTCTATGAGCGCGCCAACGCAAACGAAATCTGCGATTACTTCGGCCGGGTGCTGGACGAGCAGTTCCTCCCTTCGGGCCGCGTGCGTTTCCTCGGCCTGCACGACTACCGCGGCGAGGACGGCGACGGCCACCACGCGATGTCCCTTCTGACAGGTGAACAGACGACGATCCGAGCGCGCAAGCTGGTCGACGCGACCTACATCGAGTCGGAGATCCCTTCCCGCCACACGCCCTCTTACTCAGTCGCCGACGGCGTGCACCTCGTGGCGCCCAACCAGCTCGTCGACCTCGACGCACCTCCGGGCGGCTTCACGGTGATTGGCGCCGGCAAGACGGCAATGGATACCTGCAACTGGCTCCTGGACGCGGGCGTTGATCCAGACCGGATGCAGTGGATTCGGCCACGCGACCCGTGGCTCTTCGACCGAGGATCGTTCCAGCCGCTGCGGCTGGTCGGCTCTTACATGCAGCTTCAGGCACACTGGGTGGAAGCCGCGGCCGAAGCTGAAGATGGCATGGATTTCGCGCGTCGCCTGGAGGGAGCGGGCATCTTCCTGCGGATCGACCCGGATGTCGAACCTGAGGTGTACCGCGGGCCGATCATCAGCACACCTGAGCTGGATGCGCTGCGGACGGTTGAGCGCGTCGTGCGACTGGGCAGAGTCCGCGGCATCGAAAGCCGGCGAATCGAGCTCGAGCAGGGCGAGGTAGCGACCCAGCCCGACACCGTGCACGTGGACTGCACGGCGGCCGGGGTGCGGCCGGCGACGCCTCGTCCGATCTTCGCGGGTGAACGGATCACGATCCAGCACGTAGCGATCACGGGCGCTACCTGGAGCGCAGCGACGCTTGGGCTCATCGAGGCCACCCGTGACAACGACGCCGACAAGAACCGGCTCACTCCGCCGGTCATGTTCAGCGGCAACGCCGCCGACCTGCTGCGGTTCTCCTACGCCGCCATGTCCGGGCAGTACGCCCGCACAGCGGAATCCGACCTCGCGAGATGGTCGGAGAGCTGTCGTCTGAACCCCGCTAGCGGGGCGGTCGAGCGCGTGGGCGAGCCCGAGATTGCGGCCGCGTTCACGTCCCTGATGACGAATTTCGGGCCGGCCATGCGGAACCTCGCGGCCCGTGTCGGCAAGGGCGCGGCTACACCAGAGTAGGCGCCGCCGGGGTTGGTCGCGCGCGTACTCTCCACGCGGGCGAACAGCGTCAGCTGGTCGGCGCTCGGCTTGCCGCCGGATCCCGGCTCGACGTAACGACACAACACGACACAGAGAACCTGTGGGTTGGGATCCTGGTGCCCCGTCGCACTTGCCGCCGCGCACGTCGCTTCCGACAAGACGCCCCGCCTGCGGCTTGCTATTCTCGCCTTATGAGGCACCCGGCGTGCACATGAGGAGGTGACGGCGACATGAAGTTGACGACCACGACCAACGTCTCGGTGGACGGCGTGATGCAGGGGTTGGGCGGACCTGACGAGGATCGCAGTGGCGGCTTCGAGCGCGGCGGATGGGCCATACCACTTCTCGACACCGAAACCGGGGACTATCTCAACCAGGTCTACGGCGGCGCGGCCGCGTTCCTCTTTGGCCGGCGGACGTACGAGATCTTCGCCGCCTCCTGGGGAGCGATGGCCGATCCGAGCACGAGCCCGATCGCCGCCGCGCTGAACAGCCGGCCCAAGTACGTGGCATCGACCAGCCTCGCCGATCCGCAGTGGGCGGGCACGACCGTCCTGCACGGCGACGTGGCCACGGCCGTCGGTGATCTG